>NZ_JAAORF010000003.1:0-326757 GCF_017696275.1 Prochlorococcus marinus XMU1405
AACTGGTAGACAAACCAATGTTGAAACCATACTCGAAAGTAACTGCTTCTGAAGTTGTATCACCATCGATAGCTCCGATAGAAGAGTCAACACTAAAAGAAGCAGTTGTTGTTTCAGAGAAACCACCAGCTTCGAAATTGTTAAGTCTTGCTTCCAAACCATCTACACGGCTGTTAGTTACAGCAAGTTCTTCAGCTGGGTTGAAGTCGTTAAAAGTAACTTCGTTTGCAGTAGCAGACAATGGCGCAAGAAGGCCTAAAGTCGCTGGTGCTACTAGCAGCTTTTTAAAAAGCTTCATAAATTTCCTCACACGAAATTTAAAGTACACTTCACATTACTGTATAAATACATTTATGCACAAGTATAACTCGATACATTTTTGATATACCTCTCTCTTATTCTGATAAAAAGGGAAATTTTTATAATGATATAAATCTAGAATCCTTGTAACAGCAATGCTTTTAAAAATATTCATCTCAATAAGAGAATTTTTTTAATTAGAAATGTGCCACAAAAATTTGTGTCCGTAAATCAAAAAAAATTTATTAAAATGTTAAAAACAATTATAGAGCAGATTTAAAATCTCAAATCAAACACAATTCATTATTTTATAGTTATGAAAGGTTTTGGTTCAAATAAAAAATTTTTTAAAGATAAAAATAATCTTTTTGATAAAGATCGGTTAATTATTCATGCTTTAGAACTGCATCAAAAAGGTAATACTGAAGAAGCAAAAAGTTGTTACCAGAAAATTTTAAAAAAAGGCATTGCCGATCCAAGAGTTTTTACAAACTTAGGAGTGCTATTCCAAATGGAAAATGATTATGAAAAAGCAATAAAATTTTACAAAAAATCAATTATTTCCTTCCCTGAAAGTCACGAAGCATACTCAAATCTAAGCCGAGTTTTGTTGGAAATAGGAAAATACGAATTAGCCGAAAAATATTTAATAAAAGTTATAACATTAAAACCTGATTTCTTAAAGGCTTACCAAAACCTTTTTAATGTTTATGTCAAAACTAATCAAAGAAAAAAAGCAGGCGATGTATTGCAAAAATGTTTAAAAATAGCTCCAAATGATCCATTAATAATTTCGAATTTAGGAAGATTTTTATTGGAAGAAAATAATTTAGATGAGGCTAAGAAATACATAAAAAAGGCTATCAGTTTAAAACCTGACTTTTGGATTCCTTACAATAATTTAGCTACTTTAGAGGCTACCATTGGAAATCTGATGGAAGCAGAAAAAAATTTCCATAAAGTGATTGAAATCAATCCAAACTACTTAGAAGCTTATGTTAGTTTAGGAGAAATAAAAAATGACCTTTTTAAGATTAAAGAGGCAGAAGCATTATTCTTAAAATCATTAGAAATTAAAAAAGATTTTGTTAACGGTTATTGTTCACTTTTCAGATTTTATGAGAAAACAAATAATTTAATAAAGCTCAAGAAACAATTAAATATTCAAGACGGCAATCCAGTAATTAAGAATGAGTTGTTAATGTATAGATCTAGAGTTTTTTTTAGAGAGAAAAACTTCTCTAAAGCAAAAGAATTAATAGACAATGTTTCCTTGAATTGGGTAGGGAAAACTGATGTAAATACAAGATTAAATTTTTGGTCCTTTAAAGCATTCATAGAAGAAAAATCAGAAAACTTTAACGAAGCTTATGATTCCTTTATCAAAAGTCAGTTGAATACAAAATATGAAAAATGCAATAAAACGGAATTTAGAAATTACATAATCAATTATGAAAAAAACCTTCATAACAAAAATTTCTTTTTAAAAAGAGACTCCTTTTTTAATAAAAAACATGAAGTTTATTTCTTAATAGGATTCCCAAGATCAGGTACTACTCTCCTAGATACAGTTTTACGTAGTCATCCTGATATAGATGTAATTGAAGAAAAGCCTGTAATTTATTCTCTGGAGAAAATTATAAAAAATCAGTTTAAATATCAACTTGATGAAATCTACAAATTAAGTGAAAAAGAAGTTGAAAAATTGAGGACGTATTATTTAGAAAATATTTCAAAATTATCAGATAAAAAAAATGCCCGAATAATCATAGATAAATTTCCACTCCAAACAGTAAGTTTGCCTCTAATAAACTTTATTTTTCCAAAAGCAAAAATAATTTTTGTCCACCGCCATCCTTATGACACTGTTCTATCCTGTTTTCAACAGTCTTTTGAGCCTAATAATGCAATGGCAAATTTAAGGTCACTAAGAGAATCCTCAGAAATTTATGATCTTTCTATGAAAATGTGGGTCAAATATAAAGAAAAACTAAGCCTTGATTATAAAATGTCTAGATACGAATCACTTATCAATAATTTTGAGGTTCATACAAAAAAAGTAATGAATTTCTTAGAAATTGAGTGGGATGCAAGCATAAAAAATTATAGAGCAACAGCATTAAGTAGAGAAAAAATTAATACACCTTCTTCCTCTCAGGTTGTTCAACCTATTTATAAATCATCAATAGCTAAGTGGGAGAACTATAAGACATATTTTTATGATTGCCATATTTTTCTTGAAAAATGGATCAAATACTTTAATTATTAGGAATTTAGTTTGTTCTAACAGAATTTAAATATTTTTATTTCATGAAAGAATATCTAGAGTTTTAATATTTATGTGAAAAGATAGGAAATTTAGCTTATTTTTTTCGAAATCTTGTAGGAGACTTGATTTGTTTTGTATTTTTTCTTTTTGGAATTTTCAAACGTATCAACATACCATCCAGAAGCAAGTCTTGTGTCTATCTCCTCGTAGCTTTCATTATGGTTTAATTTTTTTAAAGATTTCTTTTTATAGTCCATACATTTTTTTTAACAATTGAAATATAGCATTTAAATATATTTTGGGCAGAAAAATATTTACGAAAAATTTTTGTGATGTTTTCACAAGTTAATTCTTTAAGTGTAAAAGATCTCTTTTTTTAAATCTGTAGAAAAAAGAAAAAAATACTTCTATTTCCCTCAACAAAAAAAATAATTAGTTATATTTTTTAAAAAATTATAAACCTGAGGAGCACAAGGTCAAATGACTCAAATAAATCTCATTGTGAATTCATTACCAAGAGATCTACTGGAATTTGTTTTTTTTCTAGCTGTTGGATTCACTGCTGGCACGATCGGATTAATATAATTAGCAATCTCAAAATCATCTTATTGATAAAAATTAATGCACTTGAAAAAGTGAGAATTAGTGGGAATTATGGGAGTGTTAGTAATTTTTTCCTTAAAAATCGATTTTTATCAATATTTTTAAAATTTGGTCTTTAACAGATGCATGTTATGGACTAAGATCTTATCAGCGGGGCGTGGCGCAGCTTGGTAGCGCGGGTGCTTTGGGAGCATCCACCCTCAGAACATAAAGTATTGCAGTAACTAGGATAAGCGTTTTCATAATTCACCCTTGTACGCATATGTACGCAAATTTATCCAAAACAATCAAAGAATTTGATGTTTCCTACCGCAAAGGTAGAGCCAAAATATCAGATCAAGAGTTTGACTCATTAGTAAGGAATTTAAAAAGGATTGATCCTAACAATTCCTACTTTCACCAAAACAAAGTACTGCCTTCAATGGGCAATGGTAACTATGAGGAGTTCTTAGAAACTCTTCTTCCAGTCACAAGATTGATCCTTACACCAAAGATTGATGGATGTGCTGTTGGTCTTATGTACTCCAAAGGAAAGCTTATTAAAGGAATTACTCGAAAAGGTAAGGACAAAACAGAAGCATTAAAAACAATAGAAAATATTCCTCATAAATTGCCTATTAATATATACATCCAAATTAGAGGTGAACTATATGGTCATGGTTTAATACCAACCAAGTCTCAAGCTTTAGCGGGTGGTCATCTTAGAAAGAAAATTCCTACAGGAGAAGGATTATCTTTTTGTAGTTTTGAAATCCTAAATTCAGAACTAAACAAACATACGCAACTAATACAACTTAAGAAACTAGGTTTTGAAGTTCCAGAACATATATTTACTAATTATTTAAGTGAAGTAGATATATATAGAAAGCTTTGGTTAGAAGGAAAGCTATTTTCTTCATATCCAATGGATGGATTTGTATTAACTGTAAATAGTAGAAAATTGCAGAAACAGCTTTATCAATATCAATATGCAATCAAATGTTGATAGGTGTTGTCATAACAAAACCTCACACATGCCGATATATCTCTATTTAAGGGGTTGTCACTAGATCTAACTCTTCCTAACATGCCTACAACACTCAGTTGAGAACAGGCTTCATCCTAATCACTAACACCGAGAGTTTATACCTTATCTTTATACGTTATGAAATTCCACACACTTTCTAAAGGAGACACTCTATGTTTACTAAAAAATGGCTCACAGCAGCTGAGACCGCCAACATTCTTGCTTTCTCAGAAGCAACACTAAGAAGACTTAGACAAGGAAAAGTCTTTAAAGCGGGAGTACATTACAGAAGGAAATTTGCGGGAAATCATAATAGTCCAATTCTTTATGACATAGAACTATGTGAAGCTGCCCTAAAGGAGAGAGATGCTAGGGATGCAAGAGAACTAGAACTAGCGAGGGGCTAATAATGACAAACAAAAAAAATGACTCTCACGCCAATGAGAGCCAAAAAGATTTTGCTGCTTTCAATTTAACATTTAATCAAAGTCAATTTTCAAAGCACTTAATATTAAGTTGGTGCAAAGAGTTAGAGGGCGTAACTGAAGACAAATTCAAAAAGATCCAAGGTTGGAGATGGTGGCAATAATGGAAAAAATGACTATGGAGGAAAAATACAGAGATTGGCAGAGAAGGTATCGTGCAACCTTTCGTTATGATGATCAATTCTGTAATTGGCTTAAGTTGGGTTTTGTTAAACCAATAACACCAAAGTATTTAAAAGAATACCAAATACAACTTGCTCTAGTTATAGAAATGAAAGAAGTCAAAACTCCTTGGAGTGGTGAACCAGAAGACCATAGATACCATGGTAATGGTGGCAAGTATCATTATATTTTCCAAGAAGAGCGAGAGAAAATTTACGCTAAAGCAAGAGAAGAAACTAGACGTAGATATAGCAAAGTAACTCAAGGACATACACCCGCGAAGAGAAAGCCTTATAGATCAATTACAAATAATCCACCTAGAAGGAAGACTATCTATCGTGACTAAATTAACCAAAGATCAACCCTTATCAATATCGGTTGGTTTTTTAAAAGATTTTCCAGAAGGCTTCCAAGGTAATCAACATCAAAAAATTAAATCTGGTGAATTATCAAGATTATTAGTTTCCCATTATGGAAAAAGATTAGCTTTTAATCTTCTTTCTTTAGAACCAGAAATTGATAATCATTTTATTGATCTTGAATACTGTCAGTTGTTCTATAACTACCTATCAATAATGGGTTATGAAATAGGGAAAGAAGCTGCATTTGATGCACTACTTACAGCTGCAAGAGATGGTCAATATCACCCGATTTGTAGATATTTAGAAAATATAGTTTCTAATCCATCTATCAAACCTATTAACTTGGATACTGTTGCAAGTGACTATCTTGGAACAAATTCTGAATTGTACAATCAGATCCTAAAAACTACTCTTCTAGCAGCTGTAGGAAGAGTTAAAGATAGAGGAATAAAGTTTGATAATTGTTGTGTTTTGGTTGGTCGACAAGGAACAGGAAAATCTACTTTTTGGAGATATTTAGCTTCTGATCCTTGGTTTTGTGATACATGGCAACCTAGAGAACAAGATCTATTTATGGCAATTCAATCAACTTGGATATTTGAAATTGCAGAATTAGATAGGCTTAATCCTCATGGTGATAAAGCTGCCAAGCTTAAAGCTTTGCTTTCTTCTTCTGTAGATAAATTTCGGCGACCCTATGGGAAGGCAGTTGGTATATTTCCAAGACCTTCAATATTAGTTTCATCATGTAATAGAAAAGATTTTTTAAACGATCCGACAGGCAATAGAAGATATTGGGTGATTGATTTAGGAGAAAAACAAATTAACAATAATAAGGTTCTTAGAGATAGAGACAGTATTTGGAAAGCTGCTGCTTTGGCATATAAAAGTGGCATGGTTCTAGACCTTCCACAAGAATATGCGACTCAAAGTTTCTCTATTAATAATGAATACGAAGCAGAAGATCCATTCCTCGCGAGAATAGAAGAATGGGTAACAAAGCCACACAATAAATTTAGATTTACCACCGAGCAAGCTTTGGTGAATAGTGGTTGTAGAAGTGCAGAGAATGTTACACCAAATGACTTGAAGTTATGTGCAGACTGCTTAAGAAAACTTGGTTTTGATAAAGGAAATCAATCTAGATATAAAGACCCTATTACAAATAAAAGTGTTAGAGCTAGGTATTGGAGTCACCCAGAATGGACAGAACAGCAGAAGACCCAATCACCAAGAAAATCTAATTTTGAACCTAGAGCATTAATTTGACTCAAGTGACTCAATGCACCAAAAAGTCATGAGTCAGCGCAAATCTATGTTGGTGCAATAGGTTAAAAGGTTTTGTCTCATGTCTCATTGGAAATCTACAAAAAATCTATTTTTATATAAATATCTAATAATTAGATGCAGCAAGTTTTCACAACCCCGCTGTGACATGAGACAGCTTTTTTATTACGAAATAGACATAAAAAAATAAGCTAATTTAAGCAAAAACAAGCCAAATTAAGAAAATTTAAGAGATTTATAGCGATTTAGAAGAGATTATGAAAAAACCTATTTGTCTCAATGGATCTAAGGTAAAATCCTAACACCTTTTTTAACTAAAATATATTAGTTGCATTTTTTTATGGATTACTATCACCAAATAGAAATCGAGTGGAAGAACGTATTGATCAATTACCAAAATGGGTCCTTTCCAGAGTAAATGAGTGGGTGATTTCGTGCCCCAAATTCCTCCTAGGTAAAAGGCTGCATAGTTAGACACACTTTTACAAATACTTGATCAGGTAAATGGACTAGAATAATTGCATAGCAGTGAATCTCACCAAATGTAAATTTTGTAAGATGAAACCAAAATCATTTCAGATCGAAGCTTACACTATCTCAGAAACTTCAAGAATACTAGGTTATAAAAGCACCAAAACACTCTACAGATTGCTTAATAGAGATGTCTTAGAGGATTATATTTATTTAGAACAATCAGGAAGAGTTTATCTAATGCTGGAGCCACCAAATCTTCCAACTTTAGCCGAAAAAATTAGAGCAAATATCCAATATAGAAAAAATAATATTATCAAAAGGTTCATTTAGAAAGGTTTTATTTTTTTTAATAAACATCCTTAAACTAAATTTTTTAAAAAGATTTTTTCTTTAACTTTACTTAACCATAGGTGAATATTATTTACTGAATAACAACTGAGGGAATGTTTAAATACAAGGAATTCATTGCTCAAATCAAATATAAAGAAGTAATATCTTCCCCTGTATATTTTATTCCTGTTTTGCTTCTATCCATAATGATTATTATTGAAGGTTTTCACATCTTTAACCACAAACAAAACTGCAAAACTAAAGCTGAGTGGATGGAACAATCAGGAATGACTTATGACAGGGAATCAGAAGTTAATTAATAAAATCTAAAATATAATTTATTCGCAGCAACGTTTTCTATTTGAGGAATAATCTGTCAAAGAAGTTATCCATTCCTTGATTAAAAAGAGAGACTCTTTATTTAGGCTGTAATACACCCATCTACCTTCTTGCCTGTCTACGATAAGACCAGCTTCCTTCAAAATTTTTATGTGATATGAAATTCTGGATTGAGATAACTTAGTTAATTTCATAATATCGCAAACACAAACTTCTCCATCCATCATTAAGTCTATTATTTCTAGCCTAAAAGGATCAGAAAATGAAACCATCAACTTAGATATATCTTCTTTTTTTACTTTGCTAATATCTTTTAACAATTTTAAAGTAATTAATTTTTCCTAAATATAGCTTAAATAAAAAAGATTTCATTAATAAAAATATCTTGATACATCAAAATATTTTGATGTATAATTTATATAGAAAATTTCAACAGTGATGAAAATTGGAATTAATGGTTTTGGAAGAATTGGCAGATTAGTTTTCAGAGCATTATGGGACAGAGCTGGTATAGAAATAACTCACATAAATGAGATAGCAGGAGATTCGAATGCTGCTGCGCATTTACTCGAATTCGATTCAGTCCATGGTAGATGGGTGAAAGATATAAAGGTTAAAAAAGAAGAAATAATAATTGATGGAAAGAAATTAACCTACACATCTTTTAAAAATTACCTTGATGTTCCTTGGGAAAAATCTTCTGTAGATATTATTTTGGAATGTACAGGAAAGAATAAAAAGCCAGACAAACTAAATCCCTATTTTGATAATCTTGGAATGAAAAGAGTAATAGTAGCTTGTCCAGTCAAAGGAATTGTTGCAGAAGCTGAATCACTTAATATTGTTTACGGTATAAATCAAAGTCTTTATGACCATTCCAAACATAAATTAGTAACTGCAGCATCATGCACTACAAATTGTTTAGCTCCGATAGTAAAGGTAATTAATGAAAATTTTTCTATTAAACACGGCGCTATTACAACTATTCACGATGTAACGAACACTCAAGTTCCTGTAGATTTTTATAAAAGTGATCTGAGGAGAGCAAGAGGATGTATGCAAAGTTTAATACCTACTACCACTGGTTCTGCTAAAGCTATCGCTGAGATCTTTCCAGAATTAAAAGGAAAATTAAATGGACATGCAGTAAGAGTTCCTCTACTTAATGGTTCTTTAACTGATGCAGTTTTTGAATTAAATAAAGAAGTGACAACTGAACAAGTGAATATGGCACTAAAGGGAGCTTCAGAAACTTATTTAAAAGGAATTCTTGGCTACGAAGAAAGACCTTTAGTTTCTGCAGATTATGTAAATGACTCTAGAAGTTCAATAGTTGATAGTTTATCAACTATGGTTGTTAATTCAAATTTATTAAAGATATACGCTTGGTATGACAACGAGTGGGGTTACAGCTGCAGACTTGCAGATCTTACTGAATATGTAATCAAAAAAGAGATTTAATTTATGTCTTTATGAAGTTATCTAATATTCAACAATATAGTGTTGTAACAGCAAACTATTGGGCGTTCACGCTTACTGACGGCGCATTAAGATTATTAGTTGTTGGGCACTTTCATGAGCTAGGTTACACAACTCTACAAATTGCTTTACTTTTCCTTTTTTATGAGTTTTTTGGAATAATTACTAATCTTTATGGTGGTTGGATAGGAGCAAGATATGGATTAAGGCTTACTTTGTGGATTGGGACTATCCTGCAAATCATCGCTCTTTTTATGCTTATTCCAGTTAAGGAAGATTGGCCGGTAATTTTTAGTGTCGCTTACGTCATGGTTGCTCAAGCAGTTAGTGGGATAGCAAAAGATTTAAACAAAATGAGTGCTAAAAGTGCTGTTAAGACAGTAGTTCCAGAGACAAATGATGGCAATGATACTGGCCAAAAACAACTTTTTAAATGGGTTGCTATTTTAACTGGATCTAAAAATGCTCTTAAGGGAGTTGGCTTTTTCTTAGGTGGACTTTTATATAAGTTATTTGGATTCAATAATGCTGTAGAAATTATGGGTTTTGGACTCTGCTTAGCCTTTTTCTTGACATTAATTTTGCCTGGAGAAATTGGCAAGATGAAAACCAAACCAGCTTTTAATGATCTTTTTTCAAAATCAAATGCAATAAATATTCTTTCAGCAGCAAGATTTTTTCTTTTTGGAGCAAGAGATGTTTGGTTTGTTGTGGCTCTTCCAGTATTCCTAGATATGGCCTTTGGTTGGGACTACATGGAAATAGGATTATTTCTTGGGGCCTGGGTAATAGGTTATGGAATTGTTCAGGCTTCGGCTCCAGCAATTAGAAAGATATGGGGCCAGAAAGAAAGTCCAGATCGTAAAGCTGTCCAATTTTGGAGTGCCGTATTAATGGTAATACCATCTTTGATAGGAGTCGCATTATGGAGAGAAAGTTCTCCATCGATAGCAATAATTTTAGGACTTACTATTTTTGGATTTGTTTTTGCAATGAATTCCTCTACACATTCTTATATGATTTTGGCCTACTCTGATAATGAAAAAGTCAGTTTAAATGTTGGCTTCTATTACATGGCAAATGCTGCTGGAAGACTAGTTGGAACATTACTTTCTGGCTTACTATTTATGATTGGAAGAAATCCGAGTATTGGTCTTCAATATTGTCTTTATTTTTCATCCCTTCTAATATTATTATCTTGTATTTCAAGTCTTAAATTACCATCAATCAAACAAAGCTTATCATCACCATAAAAACTAATTTTTTGAAATTAGAATATTTAAATGGCAAAAATATCCTTAATTGAACTTGCAAAAATTTTCCTAAAAATTGGTATTTTAAGTTTTGGAGGACCCTATGCTCATATTTCCTTATTCGAAGATGAACTTATAAATAATAAAAAATTGATCTCAATTCAATCTTTTGAAAAAGGTATTGGATTATGTCAAATACTTCCAGGACCAATATCTACTCAATTATCTATATTCATAGGTCTTAAAATTAATGGATATCTTGGTGGATTGGTATCCGGTATTAGTTTCATTATCCCTGGATTCGTTTCGGTATTAGCTCTTAGTTTTTTTTGGCAAATTGGATCCGGATCAAAATTCTTAACAGATTTAATTTATTTTAATCCTCCTATTATCGCAGGAATAATTTTTTCATTCTCATTAGTTCTATTAAAAAAAAGATTAAAGTTTGATCGTATATTATTCTCTAGCTCAATATTATTTCTACTTATATTTTCCAAACATAATAATATTCAATTTCCACTTATTACAATACTTACTATTGCAGGATTGATAAATATATTTTTACAGAAATGGAAACCTATTTTTTATAGCTTGGTCCCTTTATCTATATTTTCAACAACCTCATTTTTGATTAGCTCGGTCTTTTTAGATATATCAAAGTTTTTTAATTTTATAAGAGAATCTATAAACTCAAAGTTTTTAGTAGATTACCTTAATCTGTTTTTTTTCTTCTTTAAATCTGGACTTTTTATTTTTGGAGGTGGATTAGTAATCATTCCTCTTATGAGTGATTATGTTATCTCGCAAGGGTGGTTAACAAATAATGAATTTATAGATGGAATAATGATTAGCCAAATAACGCCTGGGCCTGTCTTATTAATTACAAGTTTTATTGGATACAAAGCAGGGTTTTCGGTTGGAGGAATAAATGAAGCTTTAAAGTATTCATTTATATCAACTTTTGCAATTTTTTTACCAAGTTTTTTATTGATTTTTGTTTTTGGAAAAGGCTTTATAAAAAACAGAATTAAATCGATTAATTACTTTATCGAAGGAGTAATCAATACAATTCCAGGAGCAGTTTTTTTTTCTGGCTTTAATTTAATTGAAGATAGTTTTTCATCAAAATACTTTTTAATTAGCTCTATTTTTATAGTTTTAATCTCCACACTATTATCTTTTTTTAAAATAGTTCCAACCTACATACTTATTCTTTTTTCTTTAATATTAGGTTTATCAAAATATTTGTTTGCATAAAAAAGGAGGAAATAAATTCCCCCTTTTAAATGTTTGTCTTACGTTTTATTTACCGATTCTTTTTACTGCAGCTCTTGACTTCTCAAGAATATCTCCTTTCAAAGGAACAAATCCAAGTGATGGAGCTTTATCTTGATACTCATCACTTAACAATGTATTAAAGGCTTGTTTGATAGCTTTAGTGTTTCTACCATTACCTTTTTCATAGGCGAGTATCCATGTCAATGAAGCGATAGGGTACGCTCCTTTTGCTTTTGGATTGGGATTTTTACCAGCAAGATTTTCATCTAAAGTAATACCATTGAGAGCTTTAGCTCCTGCCTCAACTGTTGGCTTTACATATTCTCCAGAAAGATTCTGAAGTGCAGCGGCTTTAACATTACCTTTTATATAAGACTGGTTAACATAACCAATTGCGCCAGGAGTATTTTGAATAACACCTGCAACACCAGAATTACCCTTTGCTCCAACACCTGCCGGCCATTTTACAGACTTACCTGTCCCTAATGTCCAGGTTTTTGAAAACGCTTCCATAGAGTTTGTAAAGGCTTTAGTTGTACCTGATCCATCAGAGCGATGAGTCCAAGTCAATTTCCCTGGTTTACAGCCTAATTCTTTCCAATCTTTAATCATTCCCATAGCAACTTGTACTGCTTTCTCTTGGGAAAGTTTTAAATCGCAATCATAGTTATAACCAAATGCAATAGTACCTCCAACCATAGGTATCTGTACTAGTCCTCTAGTAACTTTTGCTATATCTTTATCTTTCATGGGATCATCAGAAGCACCAAAGTTTACAGTCTGATCAATAAATGCTTTTCTTCCAGAACCAGAGCCGACAGCTTGATAATTAACTCTTGGGCCGCCAGATTTTGCTAGATCAAAAAACCATCGAGTGTAAATTTTGGCAGGAAATGATGCTCCAGCACCACTTAATCTTGTTTTAGCAGAAACACTTGTGCCAGGAACACTTGTACCAGCAGCAATGGCTACTGCAGAAGTGAAAACCAAAGCTTTCTTAGCTATGTTCATGGATGTCATGATTAAATAAAGACTTCATATATATAGCATCAAATTTACACACAAATACTCATTAATTAAAACTTTATCCTATGGTTAATTAGTTCTTAACCCCTTCTTAAACTAAATATCAAAATAACTTATTTACGTTTGGTTTTGAAAATATTTGAAAATAAATGAATTTCAATTTAAAAATATTATTTAAAAAATATTCAAAAATTTTAGAAATCATTTTGTTTAATTTAAGAAAAGTTTAAAGTCTCTTTAAAATTTCCTTCTGACCTAATTTCATAGCCGTTTCTTAACCTTTATTAGTTCTCATAGATTTGGATATTTATCCATTTTTACGTGTTGAGGTTCATGAAACTTTTTCAAAAACTAATTGCTGCTCCTGCAATCATTTCTTTGGCATCAGGTTTAGCAGTAAACGCAGCTGAGATCAATTCAACTGATCTTAGTGATTATTCAAACTCCAACAATTTAGTATCTTTAGGTGATTTTAAATCTGATACTTTATTCCCAGGAGATTGGGCTTACGATTCATTAAAGGATCTTACAAATAGCCCTAAATTTAATGGTAACTCAGTTACTCGTTTAGAAGCTGCTGCTGAATTAAGCAATCTAATCGCTGGTGGTGAAGGCTTAATGAACGGAGCTGCAATAGGTAGGCTAAGTGATGAACTTGGTTCTGAGTTGGCAATTATGAAAGGAAGAGTTGATGGCCTTGAAGCTCGTGTTAACGGACTTGAAGCTGGTTCTTTCAGTGAAACGACCACTATGAGTGGTGAAGTAGGGTTCCTATTAGGTGGAACTGATTCAGCAACTAAAGCCAATGATGTAGTTCAGTTTGAATATGCCTTAGGAATTGACCTAGATACAAGTTTCACAGGTGAAGATAACTTAAACATCGGAATAGTAACTGGAAATGGTCTAACAAATGTTGGTGCTGATAAGACTGGTTTAGACTGGGGAGAAAGTGAAAGTGACGCCCTTGTGGTTAATGACCTCAACTACACTTTCCCTGTAGGCGCATGGAAGGTTGCAGTTGGTGATTCTATGGATGCATCCAAGACTTGGCCTAATGCATGTTCCATGAATAATATGGTTGATAACTTAGGAGATTGTGGTGCCGCAAACTCTGTTGACTTAAGTGGTAATGTTTCACTTAGTGCTGCAACTGGATTTGGAGATGGTTGGGAACTTGGACTAGGTATATCTGGAATTGCAGGCAAAACCGATACTACCTCCACTGGTTTGTTTACTAAAGAAGGTACTGACCTTTTTGGTTTAGCTCTTGGTTATGAAGCAGATACATTCGGTTTCACAGTAGCTTACTCTGATAAAGATACTGCCAACTACTACGGTTTAGTTGCATATTACAGCCCCGAAGAATTACCAACTACCTTTAGCGGTGGTGTTGAAGTAGGGAATCCAGATTCAGGGGAAGACACAACTCAATGGGCTTTCGGTATTAGTACTGATGTAGGTGAAGGTACATTAAGTGCAAACATTGGAACCAATGGACCAATCAAAGACAATGCAGAAGAAATTTATGCATATGATCTTTCCTACGAATATCCACTTAACGACAGTATGAGTATTACACCTTTCGTTTACATTTCTGAAACGACAGGTACAAATGTTGACACTACTGGAGCCGGTGCATTTGTATCATTCTCTTTTTAATTTTTTACAAAATTCCTAGAAGAGTAAAAACATTGGGCTCCATAATGGAGCCTTTTTTCTTCCCATCCTATAAATCTTTATCGAGACATGGAAAGATAGTTTCAAAAATTGCTCCACCATCCTTATGATTAAAAGCCTTTATAAAACCTTTATTGTTATTGATTATTTTTTTTGTTATTGAAAGACCTAAACCACTTCCACTTTTCTTGAATTTAGTCCTTGATGGATCACCTCTATAAAAACGAGAAAAAATATCATTAAATTCATTTTCTTCTAATCCAATACCTTTATCTCTAACTCTCATAACAACCGAGCTATCTCTTTTAAAAATTTCAATTTGAATTTCTTCATTAGCTGGGGAATAACGAATAGCATTATCCAAAATATTTATAAAAGCTCTTTTTAAATTTTCAATATCTGCAGATATAAAATATTTTGTTGGCATTAGTAGATTTATTTTTATATCTTTTTTTTCTGCAAGTGGTTTTAAGGTTTGCCAAGATTCCATCACTAAATCTGAAATAGATATTTTTTTATTTTTATTAAAAGCCTCGCTACTTTCTAGCTTAGAAAGTTCTAAAGTTTCTTCAACCATTTTTCTTAATCTTTTAGATTCTTTCTTAAGTCTTTTAACGAGATATCTATCTTTCTTTGATACTACTGATTCCAGTCTTTCGCCTATCAAAATAAGAGATGTAAGAGGTGTTTTCAGTTCATGAGACACATCGTTGATTAATTGATTCTGTCTTTTTTTTATGGATTCAATTGATAATTTACTCTCCAACAATATTAAATAATTTTTTTTCCTTGCTCTAACAATATTTACAGAAATGGGTTCCCCCGAAATAGTGCAATTTAGGCTGATTGGGAAATCTTTTTTTCTTGAATATAAAATCTTATTTCTTAGTACTTCAAGCTCATTAATATCATTAATTGCTTTTCCAATAACATCCTTATATTTAATAAACTTAATGAGAGATAAACCTTTCTGATTGATAAATTTTATTGTTAGATCAGATGACAAAATAATCCATCCTTGAGATGAATAATCTAACCAAGATAAAAGTTGCTGTGGTTTAACTTTATCAAATGGAAAATCAAAAATTTGTTGGTTCTTATTTTTAGTTAATTCAATATTTTTATTATTTTTTGAAAATCCTTTAACCTTGGTTTTCCATTTCTCATAAAAGAAAGTTAATACCTGTTGTAGTGTTTTCATTCTCATCCAAACTTATATCCAAAACCTCTTACAGTTTTCAGAAGTTTTGGCGCTGAGGGATCTTCTTCTAATTTCTCTCTAAGCCATCTAACATGAACATCTACTGTTTTAGTATCACCAATAAAGTCAATTTCCCATATTTTTTCCAGAATTAAATCCCTTGACCATACTCTTTTTGGACTTTTCATAAATAACTCTAATAATTTAAATTCTTTTGGAGATAAAGTTATTTCCCTATCAAAAGAAGTTACTCTGCATTCCTCTAAAAACATTTTTATATGATTAAACTCGATGATAGATTGCGTTTTTTCTATATATTTTTTATTACGTTTAGATCTTCTTATTAATGCTCTTGATCTGGCAATTAATTCATTTAAACCAAAAGGTTTTGTTAAATAATCATCAGCACCAACCTCTAATCCAAGAACCCGGTCTGATTCATTATCTTTGGCACTCAAAATTAATATGGGCGTATAATTTTCTTCATTTCTTATTTTTCTGCATAACTCTAATCCATTTAACCCTGGTAACATTAAATCGAGAATTATAAGGTCAACATCATTTTTAGTATTTTCGCCAATAAAATCTGAAGCACTTAAACCGTCTTTAAAAGTTAAAACTTCAAAACCTTCGCCTTTCAATGATTCACTAACTGTCAGCCTAATACTCTTATCATCCTCTACAAGAAGAATCTTTGAGCCCTGCAAACTTTTATGATCTTTAATAGTCATTTGAAAACCCAACAAATTAATTTTATATAATCAAATTTATTTGATGTAATTATTTCATAATTAATTTACATTGAATTATTATTTTTTTCATTAAATCTTATTTCCTTTTTAATTTTCCCTTAAACCCTTTTATCTAAATTTAGATTGTCTCTTTAATCTTCCTCACACATAATTTTAAAGAGACAAATTTATTGAATTTAATAATAGATATTAAAACTAATATCCCATCGAAGCATAATAATAATCGTCATCTTCATCTATATTTGTCACTACCCATTCTGGCGGAAAGTCACCAATTTTTACGTATTGATAAAGCATATCAACATCCGGATCGTAATAGGTATCATTAATTTTTGGATCTTTGATTACTTTGCTTGGATGCATAATAAAAAATATTTCTGCTCTTTCTTTATAGATTATTTAGTTTAAAGCAGCTTTAAATCTCATTTAAATATTTTCATTTGATCTACTTGACCCAAGACTAATTTAACTTGTAATTAGTCATGATTGTTTTAATGACCGATTTTTTCGGATCTTTATTTGGATAACAATTAACAATTTTATATTTACCACCTTTTCTATCTGTCTCAACAAGAGTAAATTGAACAAATTTTTCTTTTTCAACATTTGAAAAATCCTTTACTTCTATTTTGATTATTTCTTCATTTTTACTTTCAATTATTCTGGATTTACCTCCACAAAGACGAACAGCCGTTTCTTTAGTTACATAAAATAATTTTTTTTCATCATTAATGGATGATTTACCTTTCGTAATCGAAATTTCATCTTTTGTAATGGATAATTCTTCTTGGGTAATGGATAATTCATCTTTTGTACTGCAAGAAGTAAGAATAAAAATAAATACAGCCAGTAGCTTTTTCATATTTTTTTTAGAGGATAAATTCACTTGTAATTGCTTTTAATTGTTTTTTATTTAGTTGGGTAAGATAGCTATAAATTTCTTTTCTACATAATCTGTCTTCAACTCTTTTACTTTCAAGAATTGAAAAAGTAATGAAATTAACAAGTTGATTTTTGTTCATGTTTATCTTTTAGGTCTCTATTGTTAACTTTTAATTAAATTCTTATTAAATAAACTTTTGACTATTAGAAAAAATATTTAATTTCAAAATTTAGAAATTTTTTAAACAAATTTATTTTTTACTTAATAACTTCTTAATCCAATAATCTTAAGTTATATAAGTCTTCTATATTTTTACGCCTTGAATATTGAAGACAATCATATAAAAAAAATAATAAATGATTATAAAAAATTCACCTTCTCCCAAAAACTCAAATCAAGCCCAAGAAATAGGGCATATCAAATATTCTTATAAAGAAAGTTTTAAAAGAGAAAATAAATCTATTTTGGATGATTCGGAATTTATTGAAAATTACAATAACGCCCTTAAATCACCACAATCAAGAAGATTGTATAAAGATACAGAGAATGAAATTCATTATGACTCAATTAAGGCCCAGAATATTTTACCTCTAGATAAAATTTCTATTTAAAATTTTATTAAAAACTACTTTTAAAGATTTTTTAAATAGATCTTAAATCCGACCTTCTTTTTTTAATGTTAGCTTACTTCTACGTTCATCCAATTTATTTGGACGCATGAAATGAGAATAGGGAACGGGATTCTCATTAACTGCATAAGATCATGAATGAGCTCTCTCAAATAAGAGAAAAAATTACAAGAGCCAAGAGGCTTTATGAAGCCCAAATCTTGGCAACTAAAAATGGAGAAGTTACTCCATATAGAAGATCAGTCTTTGAAGAAAGAATTAGGGAAGCACAAAAAGAAATGAGATCGCAAGACACCAAAAAATAAATTCTTTTGTAAAAATCTATTTTGTATCAGCTACATTCTTGAAGAAATCGCAGTAAGCCATTAATTCTGATTCGGTTTCAATTTTTAGATTTAAATCATTAATTGCTTTCTTGGTATCAATTCTGTAGCCATACCAATCTAGACAAACTTCTCTCTGCCTTTGGGTTTCAGAAACCTTTTGAGTACCTATTTCGTTTGAGTTACTAGTACAACTCGCAAGGAAAATAGTTGAGAGAGCTAGTAGTGGGAATAGTAGTCTTTTCATTTGTTAATCACAACAACTTTCCGATGTTGCTGAAGAAGTCCAAGATGATTCTTCCATTGTTGAAAGGTCAACTCTATGCGTTGCCATCCAGTCACCATTAGCTTCCACAAACTTTTGAACATTACCTTCTGGAGCTTGATGAATAACAATAACTTTTTGAGGATCTTCCTTACTTACTCCTCTAAAAAGTGGCTTAATGAGAAATTCAGAATGTCTTTTTTCAGCTTCCGCACTGTCAAATATCGCGGCCCATTCATCGAAAGTGCTTTCAATTTTAAAAGTAAAAACTGAGGTTATGGAACAAGACATAATAAAGATATTGTTTGTTTAATTAAAATAAATCTGTTTAATTAAGGTTTAGTTAATTATCTTTAAATGGAATTAAAACAGATGTTTTTTCAAATTTAAGCCAACCTTTTTTCTAATATTTTTAACATTCTTAAATAAACATTCCTATTGAAAAGGGTAAGTGTCAATGCTATCAATTTAATAAAACTTACAAAAATATGGAGCTAAATACTTTCTTACTTATCTTATTAGTCATTGCAAATTTTACAAATTTATATCTGACTCATTTCAAAAAAAAGAAAAAGTAATAGCTTTTACAATTTAAACAAACATTTTAATTCGCTTAACCTTTTATTAATTTTAAGTTAAAAAAAAGATAATCAAATCAGTTTTAAATAGGTTTAATTGATTAAATCTTAGTGAATAATAAGCTCTCCTTAAAAAATATTAATGTCAAATATGGAGAGAGCCTAGCTTTAAAATCTATAAACTTAGATATTTACAAAGGTGAATTTGTAGTCCTTCTTGGATCTTCTGGGGCAGGTAAATCAACTTTACTAAGAACAATAAATCAATTGAATCCATTAACTTCAGGAGAGTTAGATTTTTTTGATTTAGGAAAAATAAGAAATAAAAAAGATCTTCAGAATTTAAGAAAAAAAACTGGGATGATATTTCAACAACATCAGTTGATTGAGAGAAATACTGTTTTCCAAAATGTTTTAACTGGTCGACTTGGATTTCATTCACTATTTAGAAGTATTTTACCTCTTCCAAAATTTGATCAAGAACTTGCTCTCGATTGCATAGATAGAGTTAGCCTCTTAGATAAAGCGCTTGTAAAAGTAAAAGAATTAAGCGGAGGACAACAACAAAGAGTAGGAATTGCTAGAGCTTTAGCTCAAAATCCTTCGTTGATTTTGGCAGATGAACCAATAGCTAGTCTTGACCCAAAAACTTCCCATCAAGTTTTATCGATGCTGAAAGATATTTGTAAGAAAGATAATATATCCGCATTAACTAGTCTTCACCAAGTTGATTTTGCTAAAGAATATGGAGATAGAATTATTGGCTTAAGTCATGGGAAAATAGTTTTTAATGGTAAATCAGATCAACTTTCAGACGAGATTTTAAAAAATATTTATTCATCTTCACCAATAGCAGAAGAAGCAAATTTTACCTCAAATGAAGTGGTAATGGTTTAAAACCACTTCATTAAAAAAACTTAAACAAAAAAATGAAACTTAAATCTCTTTTAAGCGTTTTTACTATTTCTCTTGTGGCGCTTACTTCGGCATGCTCTACGAAAAATGCTGGACCAAGTGCTGATCCTGATAAGTTAATTGTTGCATTAATTCCTGATGAAAATGCTGCAACCGTTATCCAAGATAATCAAGGTCTAAAAGATTACTTAACTGAAGCCTTTGATAAGGAAATAGAGTTAGTTGTTACTACTGATTATTCTTCAATGATTGAAGCAGCTAGAAACGATAGGTTGGATTTAGCTTACTTTGGACCTTTATCTTATGTTTTAGCTAAAGCAGTAAGTGATATTGAACCTTTTGCAGCAAGGATTAAAGGAGGAACTAAGACTTATAATTCCTGCATAATTGGAAACACTAAAAAAGGTGTTACTAGTTTTGATGATATCAAAGGTACTACTTTTGCTCTTGGAGATCCAGCTTCAACCTCTAGTAGATTATTCCCTGAGTTAACTCTTGCTGAAAATGGACTTACTAAAGGCAAGGATTTTCAAGGAGTTTTTCTAGGATCACATGATGCTGTTGCCTTAGCAGTTCAAAATGGAAATGCTCAAGCAGGAGGAATGGCATGTCCGATTCTTAAATCCCTAAAGAAGAAAGGAGTTATTGACCCTTCTAAAGTAACAACTATTGCTCAATCTTCTCCTATTCCTCAATATCCATGGACAATGCGTTCAACTTTATCTCCTGAATTAAAAGAAAAAATAAGAGTTACTTTCTTAGATCTAGATAGTGACAAAGTCCTTAAACCTTTTAACGCTGATGGTTTCGCATCTATAACTGATAGTGATTATGACGGTATTAGAAAAGCAGGCAAACTTCTAGGTCTTGATCTTTCTAAGTTTGTTAAGTAAAAAAATCACTTTACAAATACAAATAAAAAAATTATTAAATGGATAAATTCAAAAGAATTTTAGAGGTCGAAAGGAGGACTTGGAAAAAACAATTTTTCAGGGTTCTCATAATTTTGATATTTGTATTTTCTTCTTTAGCAGTTATAGGTCTTTTCGATTTTGAAAGGATAAGTACAGGTATTCCGGCAGTTTTAAAATTACTGCCGGAAATGTTTCCTCCTGATTTCTCAAGAGCTGGAACTTGGTTTAAACCTTTAATAGACTCTTTGGCAATGAGTATCGCAGGAACTTCGATTTCTGTTTTTTTATCTTTACTTCTATGTTTTTTTGCTGCAAGAAATACAACTATAAATCCAATTGTTTACAACTTAGCAACACTAATTTTAAACGTCACAAGAGCTGTTCCTGAATTAATTTTAGGAATTATTCTAGTTGCAATGATTGGCTTTGGTGCTCTACCGGGGACATTGGCATTAGGTCTTCATTCTGTTGGAATGTTAGGTAAATTTTATGCTGAAGCTATTGAGCTTTGTGACAAGGAACCTATAGAAGCAGCTAGAGCTTCTGGCGCAAGTGATCTACAAGTTATTGTGCATAGCATTCTTCCTCAAGTTTTTCCTGCTATGGCTGATGTTACTTTTTATAGATGGGAATACAACTTTAGAGCTTCAATGGTTGTGGGTGCTGTAGGGGCTGGTGGTATAGGTTTAGAGATCATAAGTGCTTTGAGGATAATGGATTATGCTCAAGTATCAGCTTTATTAATAGTAGTTTTAGTCGTAGTAACTGTATTAGATAGCATGAGTAACTATCTCAGGAAATCAGTATCTGAATAATTCTCATTAAATGAAGAAAGTTGTTATTTCCAATAAAGTTCATACTGAAGTTATTGAGTTATTAGAAAAAAATTTTGAAGTAATTAGTAACCAAAATGATAAACCTCTAACTTATGAAAAATTAAAGTTCTTATGTAAAGATGCAAATGGTGTGATGGTATTTATGCCAGATAGAATTGATAAGAACTTTTTAGATAATTCAAAAAATTTAGAGATCATCTCTGGAGCACTAAGAGGATTTGACAATATTGATTTGGAAGAGTGCATAAAAAGAAATATAAAATTTACAATGATCCCAGATTTACTTGCTTCCCCTACAGCAGAGTTAACATTGGGACTTCTTATTGGTTTATCAAGAAATCTACTAATAGGTGATGAATATGTTAGATCTGAAAAGTTTAAAGGTTGGGAACCAAAATTCTTCTCAAATGGAATTGAAGGGAAAAATGTTTGTCTTCTAGGTATGGGTAAATTAGGGGTTGAAGTAGCTAGGAAGATTAAAGGTTTTAATGTAAAACTTTTTTATCATGATTTACAAAAATTAGATTCAATAGATGAACAACAACTAAACACCAAATATCTGGAATTAAATGATCTTTTTGAGAAGGCTGATTATTTGGTTATTCTTTTACCTTTAAAAAACGATACTTACCATTTTATTAACTTTGAAAATATTTTAAAAATAAAAAAAAATTGTTTACTTATTAATACTTCAAGAGGTTCTGTAGTAGATGAGAGTGCAATTGCACAAGCAATTAATTCTGGGCACATAGGAGGATATGCTTCAGATGTCTTTGAATTTGAAGATTTATCGATAAAAGATCGACCAAAAAAAATTAATCAGGAATTATTAAATTTAAAAGATAAGACTTTTTTTACTCCTCATCTTGGCTCAGCAGTTGATGAAGTTAGACTTTTTATTGAATTAGAAGCTGCTCAAAATATTATCAACTTTTTATATCATTAATAGTTTTATACATTTTTATATAAGAGATATTTTCTTTTTTGAAATAATCACCTTCAGATAAAAAACCGAATTTTTCATAAAACATTTGGGCTTTTTTTCTAGAAAATAAATAAATATAATTTATTTTTTTTTTTTCTAAATAAGAAATTGAATGACAAATTAATTTAGACCCAAATCCTTTGTTTTGATAAGCAGGTTTTGTGGCCATTTTTCTAATTCTTGCTTTACTTTCTCTAATGTAAAGTGAAATTATTGATATTAATTCCTCTTGTTTATATAAACCAAAATGTGTACCATTTTTATCATCTTCAAGAATACAAAATTCTCTTTTTTTATCTGGCCAAATAGCTTCATGCCTTATATCAATAGTTTGATTAGAATATATTTTTCTAATTGAAATTGGCATTCTTAATTATCTTTTCTTCTTAAATTTATCTTAATCATAAATGTTTAATATCTTGTTAAGACTTGTATTGAGGTGGAATCAGTTTTGAACAATATAAAATTAAAATTCGATAATGACGGATTTATAGTTAATGAGAACCTAATAAATCAAGTTGATTTAGAGGCAATTGAAAAATGGATTAGTGAACTTAACGACTCTAAAGAGGTTAACCATCATTATGAAAAAACAGTTAATGGTAAAGTGCTTTCAAGAACAGAAAACTTTGTAAGCTCGCATACATCTTTTAGGGAATTTCTTTTAAGTTCATCAATAAAAGATTATTTAACTATGCTATTTGATGATGAACCAATATTATTCAAGGAAAAAATAAATTATAAATACCCAGGGGGAGCTGGATATGCACCTCATCAAGATGCTCCTGCTTATCCTTTTGGGAAAAAACACATAACAATGCTATTAGCTATAGATGACTCTGATATAAATAATG
Organism: Prochlorococcus marinus XMU1405; assembly: GCF_017696275.1. NCBI lineage: Bacteria > Bacillati > Cyanobacteriota > Cyanophyceae > Synechococcales > Prochlorococcaceae > Prochlorococcus > Prochlorococcus marinus. Next base: position 23,466 of record NZ_JAAORF010000003.1, read on the forward strand.
GATGTTTGGAATTTGCAAGAGGTAGAAATAATGAGGGCATAATAAATATTGATGAAAAGGGGTGTATAGATTCACTAACCGCAGAAAAATTTGTTTGGGAGAAGATACCTCTTAAAAAAGGAGGCGCAGTATTTTTTGATTCTTTTGTTCCTCACAGAAGTTCAACAAATAAATCTAGTCGTCCAAGAAGAGCGCTCTATGTAACTTATAATGCTAAAACTGAAGGCGATTTAAGAAAAGATTATTATGACTTTAAAAAGAACTCTCTTAAAGATGGATATGTAAGTTTAATAGGTCACTTTGAAGGAGAAGCAATTAAATGAAATACAAAACTATTAAAAACTTCAAAAACAAATTACAAAATTCTGATAACAATGAATTTGTAGATTTATTATTTGACTTTATTAAGGAGGAAGGAAAAACTAATTATGATGAATCAGTCACTCAATTACAACATAGTCTCCAAACAGCTTCACTCGCTCGCACTGAAGATGGCAGAAGGCATATAGTAATTGCTTCTTTGTTACACGATATAGGTCATCTTCTAATAGATGAAAATGACTCAAAAAATGATTTCTTAAAAAAAGATCTTAACCATGAAAATATTGCTTCAAATTTTTTAAAAGATTTTTTCTCTGAAGAAATTACAGAAAGTATTCGCTTACACGTTGTAGCAAAAAGATATTTATGCTCAATCGATAATTCTTATTATGAAAGTTTATCTAAAGCATCTAAAAATAGTTTTAAGGTACAAGGTGGTGCTTTAAATAAAGAAGAGATTAATGAACTAGAAAATAATAAATACTTCAAAGATGCAGTTCGATTAAGAAAATGGGATGATAGAGGAAAGGTTTCTCTTAAAGAAGTTGAAGAATTAGATACTTATAAAGAAATGATTGTTGCCGAAAGATTAGCTATCTATTAAAAATATATTCATAGCTTATATTTATAGATTCTTTAAGAGAATTGCTTATGAATGATGATTCAATTTTTTCTTTTATAAAGTTCTTTATTTTTAATTTCTTAATAAGTGGAAGGCATATTTTACAATGCAAGGTTGAAATTTTATTATTTTGAACATCACTTTTAGAGATAATATCAACATAAAAACTTTTTGATTCAATATTATTCTTTTCTAGAATTATTCCAAGAGTTGTTGAAATACAAGAAGCTAAAGATGCAGACAATAGATTTGAGGGTTTAGTCTGTTCGCAAGAATCATGTAAATTTCTATTCGAATTTGTTTTTATTTTTAATTGATTTTCGAAGATAATTTCACTCCGAAATTCACCTACATATTTCGCCTTAATTGACATATAAAAATAGCTATTTTTAAGAGCTTATTATGGGTAAATTAAGTTAAGATTAAGGCCAAAAAATTTTGCTAAATTTAATAATTGATTAAAAAATTTTAAATGCAATTTTCTGATAGATATCTAAGTATTTGGGTTTTCTTAGCAATGTGTATTGGATCTTTATCCGGTTATTTATTTCCTAATTTATCTCAATTTATAGGCGGATTAGAGCTCTCAAGAATAAATCTTCCAATAGCAATTCTTATCTGGGGAATGATTTTCCCAATGATGTTATCAATAGATTTCAAGTCAATAATAAATTTGAAATATAAGATTAAAGGATTTTCTATTGTCCTTTTTATTAATTGGTTAATAAAACCAGTTTCAATGGCCATCATTGCAGCCTCTTTTTTATATTTTTTATATGGTAATTTTATAGATCCTGTACTTGCTAAAGAATATGTTTCTGGAATGATTCTATTAGGAATAGCGCCATGTACAGCAATGGTTTTTGTCTGGAGTAATCTTGTTAAAGGCGATCCTTTATTTACTTTAATCCAAGTAGCTATTAATGATCTAATATTAATTTTAGCCTTTCCATTATTGTCAAAAATTCTTTTAGGATTTAACAGTATAGATATCCCGTTAGATACTGTTTTCGGTTCTGTAATAATCTTTATTTTGGTACCACTTTTTCTAGCAATATTTTTAAAAAATAAAATCTATAGCGAAAAAAGAATAAAAAGTATTTTGAATAAAAGTAAAAGTTATTCGTTGTTTTTTTTAATTCTTACAGTCTTTTTATTATTCTTTGTTCAATCAAAATCTATATTACAAAATCCTATTCATATAATCTTAATTTCAATTCCATTAATAATACAGACTCTTTTTATTTTTTATTTAACTGCTTTTTCAATGAAGTTTTTTAGGCAAAAGTATTCTATTTCCTGTCCAGGATCGATGATAGCAGCTTCAAACTTTTTTGAACTTGCAGTAGCTGTATCGATAACTCTTTTTGGGATTAATTCAGGAGCTGCTTTAGCCACTATAGTTGGGGTACTAGTAGAAGTTCCTTTGATGCTTTATTTAGTAAATATTTCTAAGTCTTCCAAAATATTATTTATAAAGTAATATTTTCTTCATACCATTGAATTCTTTCTTCTAAATAAGTGCTCATACTTCTGCCAAATCAAAAGCCTTTTTAAGATCTTTGGTCATAAATCTAGCGTAACTTTCTAGGTGTGTTTGTAGATCATGCCCCATTGCATCAGCAATTTGTTTAGGTGCTCGCATTGTTCCATCTTCCATAGGTCTAGTGTGAGCAACATATGCGTATCTATGACGGAAGGAATATGGTTTGCACTTTTGTCCTTCTGCTTCTGCTTCTGCACAAATAGACAACCAAGTCTTTCTAATGCTCTTCCTCCTAAGATATTCTCCAAAGTTTTGACCGCCATTACCTAGAGGAATTTTTGGCAGTTCTTCTCCCGCTGCCAACCTTTGCACTAAGTTGTAGTTCCAATCAAAAGGTTCTCCATCTACATCTCTAACCAATAAAGGCAATAGTTGTCTTTCTTTAAAATTAGAATTTACTTTTTGGTATATACACCAAAGTTCTGTCTTGTTATTTCTGAGAACCAGATGATTAAGTTCTTCTGGTCTTAATCCATAAACTGAACAAAGTTGAGCAGCAAACTTCCATCTTTGGGCTTGTGGTTGGTCAATAAAGTTATCTACTAATCTTCCAATCTGGGCATCTGTTAATGGATAACCAATATCTTTCTTTTTAGCTATATTTTTTTCTTCATTATTATCTTTGAAATTTCCATAATTTGGTCTCCAATAAGAAGGGAAATCTTCATAGTTGCAGCAATAATCTAAAAAACTATTAAAAGCTAATCTCATATGCCTTCTTATTGTTGCCTTGTCAGGTGGCCAACCAACTAATTGATTGTATTGTCCATGCTTATATTCATTAATTACCTTTTTATATAAAGCTCTAGCATTTTGCGGTCTATGATTTGCTCTATTCATATAGAACATAACTCCCTCTAAAACAGGAAGATGCTTTTTATTCCAAGTGTTTTCTTTAATATCTGATCTTTCTTTTCTATATCTAACAAAAGCCCCTTCCCAATCAAGTTTGACTTCCGAAGAAGAGTTTCTTGCATATTTAAAAGCGGTCTTTAAAAGGATCTTTCCATTATTTTCTAAATAAGTGTTTGCTCCTTCTTCTATAAACTTCAATGCTTCAATCATTTGATTCTCTTCCCATAAGTAAGGAAGGTTTATAGATTTTCTTCCAGTTGTCTTAGTTCCATATATTAAACGCATATTCCCTCTATCATTTTCTACTGTCCAACCAGATCCAATAGATTCCTTTATTGCCCTTCTTAATGTTTTTACCCAATTGTTTGATTGTGGCATTTAATGACCGAGTGCTCTACCTATTGTCCACGGATTTCCGTGGATTTTCAACTGAGTAAGGCAAAAGTGTGCAGTCTCGTGCAGTCTTATGCAGAGTATGACTTCAGTTATAGCTTAGATCCCTTTGTCTCACTAGAAGAGTCATAGTGCTTTGGGAGCACTAGGTCGCAGGTTCGAATCCTGTCGCCCCGACTCTAAAAAATCAAGTCATACTAGCGAGTCTCTCAACTCGCTTTTTTATTATTTGTTGTCTCACATTAAGAAAAGGTAGCTAGAGGGGTAGCTAGGATACAGTTGTTGCGGTCGTCACTTACTTATCTAGTGCCTTTTATTGACAATTCCATCAATTAGGTTGTTCCCCAAAAATTTTAGAACACTTATTAATCAATAAGTGCTTAATCAATAAGTGCGACCCATGAAAAGGCTGCTCCAATACCGATTAAAATTCCCGAAACCAAATTTTTATTCTTTAAAATTTTTCCAATATGCTCTGATAAGTATAGGACTATTAAGAGCAAAGATCCTTGCCCTATAAATATTCCTAAAAAGTAACTTAATAGAGGACTTTGCTCAGCACCAATAATTGCACCTCCTATCAAGTAACCATGCAAAGAGATCATGGGTAAAAGTAATGAGCTAGGTAAATAGCCCAAAATTATCAAACTTTCTAAAACTAAGCTTAAAGATACTAATGCTTCTGCGTAGGGAATCATAAATTCTGGCAATGACAAAATTTGCGCAATAGCACTTCCAATTAAACCAAAACCTAATAAAGGTAATATCCATTTTTTTGGGAATCTCAATCCAATAAGACTTATTGCCAAAATAAAAAGGAGATGGTCTGGACCTAATAAGGGATGACCAATACCACTGATAAATCCCTGCCAGGAAGTTAATGTGGAACTCTCACCCATACCAAATGGATGATGAGCAAATACTGGATTATAGATACTAATAAAAAACAAATATACAGGGAAGATTATTAAAGAGACTTTTAAGTTCTTATGAAAAAAATTTTTAGAATTCATTTTTCTATTTAAATTAATGATCTTTGCATGGTGAACATTCTTCACAATCTGTACATTCGCAAGGACAAACACAACCACAACCTGGACAAACTTCTTTCTCGTTTAAAATCAAAGTATCTGTTACTAAATGTTTTGTAAAAGTAATAACCATAATTTGGAAAATTTATTTCTAAATATAAACAATATATGACTAAAAATTAATGCTAGTAATAATTTTTTATACATTTTATAAAATTAAATTAAAAAACGATTATCATTTTTATTTAATTAAGAAATATATTATTTAACAAAATTTAAAAATGATAATCATGTTCATGAATATTATTTAACAAAACAATAACAAACCTTTTAAATAATATTTTGATAATGAAAATCACATTCATGATTATTATTTAAAAAGATAACTTCACTCAGCTTCTATATCAATAATTCTTTTACCTTCCAAAGCATTAATTCTTTCTTCTTGGAATTCAATAGCGACTATCAATTATTTTTTGGGGTGATAACTACAAGAAGGCACTCGGGTGTAAAAGGGGTAGCTAGAGGGGTAGCTAAGTGACGATCTCATGCGAATTCATGCGATAGCAAGGCATGAATTTGAGACTCAGAAACGTTCCAACACAATAGATAACTCTAGTTATAATCTATATTCTTATATTTTTCTCAAAGTTACATACAAGTGCTTTGGGAGCACTAGGTCGCAGGTTCGAATCTTTTAGCCCTATGAGTTTCAGCAATAAGTCTCAGCTAATACCTAGTTCACTCAAATTTTTGCTTCACGCAAAATTTACGCAAAATAAATCTTTGAAAAATAATTAACCTGTGAATCCCATTTTCTGTTCTGCTGCCATTAATGAGCCAACAAGCTTGTGCTCAGCAACTTTTTCATCGTCAGTCATAACTGGCTTGATATCAAAATCTATATCAAACTTAACTTTCCAAGGAGCAAAATGTTCTGTCATTTTTATGCCTGCTGAAGCTTGGACAATAATATAAACATTATTTGAGTAAGAGGCATGATACCTTCCCAAAACTTTGAATCCTTCAAACTCATCATTCAAAGTTCCATCTTCAATAACCTTTAAAAAAAGATCATACGCTGCACCCATAAGAGAAACATTTTTAAAAGTTGCAGTTACTAAATAAGTATTCATTTGATTAATAAATCTATAAATCTTTTATAGGGTATAGCATTTAGTATTGAGTTAAGGATCTTGAAATGAATATTTCTGCTAAAGGAATTTTTTTAGATCGACTGTCAATAATTAAACCGCTTGAAGTTCTCTAGCTTTTATAAATGCTTTTTTAGTAGTTGTAGTTTTTGCGTAATCATACGACTCAAGATGTGTTCTTAATGTATGCCCCATTGCATCAGCAACACTACCCGCATCAATTCCTAATTGATGACCTCTTAAGGAATAAGAATGTCTAAAGCTATAACAACCAAGACTTTCGCCCCGCTTGGCCATTAATGCTTTAAGAGAAATCCAACCCGCTTTTTGTTTTAACCATTTACCCATTTGATCTCCAACACCCTCAACAGTTTTGCAATCTGGCATACATTGATAGGGAAGTTCTAATAGACCTGCTTTGTACAATCTGACTACTTCTTCATAATGAACATTGCCATCATTATCTACTAGATAAAGAGGTTCTAATATTCTTGGTTTTGTTACACCCTGACCCGATCTTTTTTCATACATACACCAAAGTTCATCTTTTCTCTTTTTATAAACTAAGTGTCTTAATTCAATAGGTCGTAAACCAAAAACAGCACAAAGCTTCATTGCATTGACCCATTTTTTGGCAGCGAGTATATGATGCGGTTGCCCTGTTTCTGTTGGTAGAGAATTTATTAAATTAATAAACTCTTGATCTTCTATTGATGCTTTTTTGTTTCTGGCTTTTTTAGCTTCTTTAGAAGGTCTTCCAATGTATTCTCTTAAGTCATCAGGTGGAAGCCAATCACTAGGATAATTTTTCTTAGTAACGCAATACTTTAAAAAAGAAGCAAGATTTCTCACTCTTTGTTCTCTAGCTCTACCACCAAGTTCATAAGTTAATGGTTTTGGTGCAATATTATTTCTTCTCATATAGTCAGTAACCTTTTCAATTCCATTTTTTGCACAAATTTCTAATAATTTATCTGCATTTATTGGAGCATCTTTGGTTTTTAATAAGTTAACTGCGTAAGTGATTACAGGTTCATACTCTTTAGTCCAAGTTCCATTAGCAATACCAGTTCCCATCTCTTTTTTATATTTTTCAAAGTCATCCTTTGCACCAACCCAATCGTGGGAATAAGTTAATTTAGGAGCTAAACCCGCGCATACAGCAACCGCAGTATCAAAATCTCCGCCATTGTTAGCCATCTCAACATAGATATTCCTAACACGAGTAATAATATCTCCCATATTCTGGGATGAATAAGAAAAAGGAATATTATTCTTCATTAATTGGGCAGAACGCATCCCATTACCAGTTCTAACCTCTAATCTTGCAAGTCCTCTATGTTCTCTAACAGTCCAACCCTTTGCAGTAGAAGATCTTATGGCTGTTCTTAAGCCATTTACCCATGCTTCATTATTTTTGAGTTTGGGCATTAATTTGCGTACACATAGGCACAATGTACGCAATTTGTACGCAAAATGCAACCGCAGAGTGTCTTCGGGTTATAACAAAGGTTGACTAGATATTGCACTAAATCCATTGACACTATTATAATCTAAGTAAGTAAAACGCTTGTTATTACTACAAAAATTCTTTTTGTGACTTTGTTTACTAACATCCCTCTCATAGATTAGAATGATGTTTAGCGGGGCGTGGCGCAGCTTGGTAGCGCGGGTGCTTTGGGAGCACTAGGTCGCAGGTTCGAATCCTGTCGCCCCGACTCTTAAAAACCAAGTCATACTAGCGAGTTACCCAGACTCGCTTTTTTATTGCTTTTACTTGTTGGCTCATAGTGGCCAACAAATAGCCAACAAATTAAAGATTTGAAAGAGTTTTAAGGATATTTTTTCTTTGCTTTCGCGACCGCTAATTTCCCACCACTTTTTTTAGATTGAGCTGTAACTGTCCACTCATAGGTATGTGTTCCGCCTGGTGGGCACGGAGATTTATATATAAATGCACCTGGCTCTATAACGTTTTCTCCAAAGTATTCAATTTTTCCTCCACCATGATTAAAACCAGGTACATTCTTGTCTTTCATCTTAAATTTAAGAAATTTCGTACCTTCAGGGACATTATTTAGAGTAAAAATTGGATTTGATACTCTATTTGGATTACCAGTATTACATTTTTTTATATCTCCCCATTCAAAAGAAATAGAAAATTCCTCTGCTAAACATGATACTGGGGTAGCCAAAATAGTCCCAAAAATCAAAAATGATTTTAAATTCATTTAATTTCAGTGAAGTATTTATTTTTTAAATTTACCATTTTCCAGAATTTGATCTTTTAAAAATCATTAACTTTAACAAAATAAATTGTCCAATATTCGCCAACATATGGCCAACAAATTGTATTTCCCAACCAATTGATAGCTCTAGCTAATTCTTCAAAGCATAGGAGTGATCTATAGACTAAGTGCTCTATTTTCTTAAAAAGTGCTTTGGGAGCACTAGGTCGCAGGTTCAAATCCTGTCGCCCCGACTCTTAAAAACCAATTCATACTAGTGAGTTAGCCAGGCTCACTTTTTTATTGTATGTTGTCTCATGCCTCTTAAAGAGGAGTGGTAGAAGGAGCTAGAATCTTAGAGGATACATAAATCGAGCTTTCAGATGATTTCCTTAATATATATAAAGAACCAAATAGATAAATTATGGAGAAATTTACTTTAATAAATAAAGATAGATCAAGAATAAAAATATTCGAACCTTTCGAAGATGTTTCCGAGCCTTCTCCCTCTATTGATGCAATGATGATTTCTTATGGTTGCGTATATAAGCGATCTAGTAAGCCAGTTTTGAAGGGAAGCAGAGTAGAAACTATAGAAGCTGCAAGAAAAGAATATAAGCAACTTTTAGATGAAGGTTGGAAGAAAACTTCTATCTTTAAAGGTTATTTTTAATTTGAAAAAACATTTGCATAATTTCTTACAACTGGTAATTTTAGTTAACTTGGATAAGTTCAAATGCAAGATCAAAGAATTGAAAAGATAGCATCTTTTGCAGTAAACATAGCTAAGGTGCTGGTAATAATTTATCTAGGCTTTGTAGAAGTATTTAAAATTGGCAAATTACTTAGAGAAAAGTTAGATTCTGAACTTAATATTTCTCGAAAATGGGCTTCACAAGCCTATTCAATTCTAAAAAAACGACAAGCGGAACGAAAAGTAGCGAGAGTTTAAAAATTTTTGATATAAATTAATTGAGGCCAAACTTCTCAAGCAGACTCTACGTTTGCCTCAAGACATAGATTGATTCGATATAGTTGCGAGTCGATATAATAACCCTCTAAGTAGTTGGAATTTCTGGAGGGGTTTCTTTTTACTGATATTTATTGAGTAAGCGATTATAAATTACCAACAATACTATTACTCCAATAATTCCATAAGTTGCATGAGCTGGGTCATGATGATTCTGCCAAAGCTCCTGTAAAAATTCCTTCAATACTTTATAGCCATTGCCCAATGAGGATAACACCAATAAGATTTTTCTCAAATTAACTGTAATTTTCTGCTATTTTTTTTTACTTAATTTCAATCAGCATTAACAGCAAGTAGGTAAGGTAAATGAAGCTAGTAGTGGGAATATTGGGCGTTTCATTTACGCAACAAGTTCTATCGAATATACGGTATCCTTACAGTTATTTTTTTTATCCCATTCCTTTGCGAAAGGAGATTCCATCTCTGCACCTAATTTTTCTAAGTCAGTACAGTTCATTAATAAATGAGATTTGTGTTCGTTGACTTTTACAAACTCATAATCAGTTACAAACGCCTTGCACATTTCTTCAAGAAATAATGTCGTTACATCATTTTTAAATTCTTCAAATGTACAGCTAAAAGTAGAAATGATGAGAGTGTTCATAAAAAAAGGAGCCAATCGCTCCTTATTTTAGATCTAATGTCAACCGCACTCTATGAGTAAACTTTGGCAACTATTGGACCTGCTTCTTCATCAGTAAATACGGGCGTGGTTTCCCAATTTAGAAATTCACCCCATTCAGCAGCATGTTGATATATTGCTTTTGGATCATCAGTCTTTAAAACTATCCAACCCTCTAAAGATCCTGGTGCGTGATATCTTCCAATCATCTCAACTCCAGGATAATCTCCCCCTCCACCAAGAAATTTTTCTGCACCTTTTTGATGATATCCGGCCTTAAATGACCAATGCTGAACATAAAGCATTTTGTTTTTTAATTTTTATTGGCTTTCTATTACTAGCAAAAAAAATAATTCCTGAAAATAAATATTGTTAATTGCCCCTTATTGTAGATCGACTTTCCAAAAAACTATCAAATCTCCACCCTAGTCAAAGGAGAGCACTATGTCATAGAGGGGGAGTTAGAGTCTATAAACACCTTGTATAATCTTCGAGGATATCCCTATATATTGGGATCTCAAACTCAATCCACTCTGTTCAAATAATTTTGACTATTACTAGGATTTAAAGGAAATTTAATTTGATAGATCGAGTCTTTTGGGGACGCTAAGTCGCAGGTTCGAATCCTTTTGCCCCGATTCTTTAAAAAAAATCATATTAGTGAGTTACCCAGACTCGCTTTTATTAATGAAAATTATGTCGGTTAGTCAAGCCGACAAATTGCCGACAATTGCAAGATTTTTCTTAGTTGTTCAAAGATGTTCTCAATTATTCAATAAGACAATTATGAACTAAAAAATACATTTTGAAGTTTTGGTACAGTTTTAACCCTTTTTTGTTCCTAAAACCGCACTATTAATTTAATAACAATAGAAGGATAATAAAAGTGAAGATATAGGAGGTCTTATGAAACTCATTACTCCTTTCACAATCCTCAATCAAAACTTCCACGAAATGGATTTGATTAGAGAAGCAATTAACAAAAGAAGATTAGCAACTGAAAAATTGCATGAAGACTATAGGAAATTGTATAGAAATTACCAATTTGCTGTTTAGTACTTAATGGAATTTTTAAATAAGCTTTGGAATAATCAACCAAATGCAATTATTGAGGTAGGTTTAGCGATATTAGTAATATTGGGAATATATATAAAATTACTTGATATATATCGGTAGTATTTTTAATCTTTAGGCCTCTTTCAATACAGAAACAAAATATTCATTGTCTACATCTTTAAAAAAAATAATTAACCTGTGAATCCCATTTTTTGTTCTGCTGACATTAAGGAACCAACAAGCTTATGCTCAGCAACCTTTTCATCGTCAGTCATAACTGGCTTAATATCAAAATCTATATCAAACTTAACTTTCCAAGGAGCAAAGTGTTCTGTCATTTTTATACCTGCTGAAGCTTGGACAATAATATAAACATTATTTGAGTAAGAGGCATGATACCTTCCCAAAACTTTGAATCCTTCAAACTCATCATTCAAAGTTCCATCTTCAATAACCTTTAAAAAAAGATCATAAGCTGCGCCCATTAGAGCAACATTTTTAAAAGTTGCAGTTACTAAATAAGTATTCATTTGATTAATAAGTCTTCACACACTTCTAAGATAATGTATTTAAAATTGGGGTTAAAAATCTCGAAATGAATACTTCTAATTTAGAACTTTTTTTAAAATCTACTATCAATTATGATAACCAACTTTAGAAACAATATTTCCTGAAACAGGATCAGTAACTCCAAGTTCAGGTGACAACTCTTCCATAAATCCTCTAACCTCATCAAGGTGAGCGATCATAGCTGGTCTTTGCGCTGCAATAGCTTCTGCACTTTTCCATATGCCAACAAAACAGTAATCATAAGTGCCAGTTTGAGCGATATATCTTTGAGTCATCCCCTCAAAACTTGTTTTATCTATTACCTCAAAATACTTATCTACACAATCTGACTTTAATTTAAATCGAACAACATTCATAAAATTTTGAGCAGTCATAAAAAAGAGGGATTTAATTCCCTCTAATATAGATCGGCATTCAATAACTAACTATTAGCAAGGCAAATAGTAGGAGTTTCATTTGTTAATCACAGCAACTTTCTTTTATTAATGAAGCAGTCCAAGAGGATGCTTCCATTGTTGATAAGTCAACTCTATGAGTTGCCATCCAGTCACCATTTGCTTCCACAAACTTTTGAACATTACCTTCAGGCGCTTGATGAATAACAATAATTTTTTTAGGATCTTCCTTGCTTACTCCTCTGAAAAGAGGCTTAATATCAAATTCTGAATGCCTTTTATCTGCTTCTGCACTATCAAATATCGCAGCCCATTCATCGAAAGTGCTTTCAATTTTAAAAGTAAACACGGAAGTGACTGAACAAGACATAAAAAAAGAGCTAGTTGCCCTTATTATATATAGACTGAGAATCAAATAAATACTAAATAAAATCGTTCCAAATAAATTGATTGCAGACAAATAATGCTTAATTTGTCAGGAAGTACCACGTTAAACTAAGCAAAAAATAGTATAGCTAGAAAGGGTAGTGCTGCACTAGTCCTGTTAAGTATTTTTGGAGCACTAGGTCGCAGGTTCGAATCCCGTGGTCCCGACTCTTAAAAAACAATTTATATTATGGAGTTTCCTAAACTATCTTTTTTATTGATTTTTTTCTCAGATGAGAAAGGGGCTCTAGTAGAGGTTCTAGCCTCTACGAAGATTCCCCAAAAGTTTTAATTACACATAGATGAATTAAAGAATCCCTCATTGATTTAAGGTTTATTTTTAAGTGTGACTACTTTTTTATAGTATTTTTAAGTACTAATACAAATTAGTAATTTAATTCTTTATTTAGAAACCTTGCAAGTTTTTGATATCCCTCTTTTGATAAGTGAGGACCAGAAGGTGCGTAATCATTCTTGGAATTCTTATCTATAACTTTTGAGCTATCTATAAAAGTGATTTTATGAATCCTAGCAGCATCTTTTATGTGTTTAAAATATCTACTACTTAATGGATTATTTCTCCAATAAGCACTATTTGGGATATACACCACGAATGGAGAACATGAGTCTTTTTGGTTACAGATTGTTTTTAAAGTTTTAATAGCTTTAACACTGGGACTATTGGCAAGATCGCACAAATCTCTTCCCCCAATGCATTTATTAGCATTGTTTTGATTAATATTTAGGAGAGAGTTAATTCTTATTCTTAATGGAACTAAAGTAAAGAATTGATATGGAAAATTATTTTTAAAATTATAGGTATTGAGTTTATCTTTAAGTTCTTCTTGTTCTTCTTTATATTTGTTAATTATTGCAATCTTATTATTAGGATAATTTTCTTTGATAACTTTTTTAAGTAATTTTACATACGTTTCTTTTGGTTGGATAGATTGATCTTTACTAATTATGGCTATTTCTTCACTTTGGAAAGCTTGTTTTTCAATTTTCTCATTGAAAGGTTTATTGTCATTGTCGTAAAAAACTAAAACAATTTTTTTATTTTGGTTATTTGTCTTAATAATTGGAGAAACTATTTGTCTTAGAACAGCAATATATTCATATGGAGTGTTTCCACTACTCCCCAAATTGATAACATTATCGGAAGAAATTTCTTCATAAACTTTTGGAAAAGTAAATTCATCATTTACACATGCTCCTGCCACATATGAGTCTCCGACAAAATAAGTAGTATCTGAAGAGTTTAGTAAGTCCCAATTTTCATCTGAATTACGTAAACCAAATCGATCAGACTTATATGAAACAACTCCATAACCTTCATTACAATATGAAGTTTTGGTATAAGGTAAAGTCCCCACAGGATAAAACTTATTGTCAATAAAGAATTTACGTGTTTTTTTAGGAATAAAGTTTGGCATAAATCCTTTTTTTGCAAGTCTTATTTTTTCAGGAAATTCTATTTTTAATCTATTATTTCTTTCAATTCTTTGAATTTCGAAATTCCTTGGTCTTGATAACAATTCAATTAATGTAAAGATGTAAAGAGGAGTAAGTATAGATAGAGTAGTTATTCCAGCAATTAAAAAATTTTTTTGTAAATTTTTCACTTAAATATTTTATTAAGAGATTTAAATTTTAATATAGCTATCTATACCCTCATTAAAAATGAAATTTTTTTTTATTAGTATTAAAAACTTACATTTAAAATTATTCATGATATTAAAGATATTTCGCAAATAATTTCTAGTAATTTTTTAAAAAATAGAATAAATGAAAGGAGCAACTACAGAACCCTGAGTAAAAACAATTAGTGCTCCCATAAGGACAATAGTTATGATTAGAGGGGCTAACCAATATTTTTTTCTTATTCTTAGAAAATCCCAAATATCTTTAGCTAGATCTAAAAAACTTTCCATTTTTAAAAAATACGACTCAAATCAATTTTAGTATTTCTTTTCACCTCTCTGTATGAATTTTTATTAATTTCTAATTGTTTTGACCTGAGTGGATCATAACCGAATATTTTCATAAAGAATGCGATAGGCATTAAAACAAATATATGAACTATGCCAAGAATAATGTGACTATTTATCCAACCTAAGCTTAGACCTAACTTCATCCATGCTCTATAAGGAAAAAGAAGTAACTTTGGTTTAATAATTCCCAACATTAAAAAGGGTATGCTTATTAATAAGGTCCATTTTCTGAAATCATGGCCTGTTAAAAAAGGTAAAATCCATCCAATCAATATTGGAAAAATAAATCCAATTAAAATGCCAAACTCTCGTAGTTCTTTTTTGGTTTCTTTTCTCAGAAGCATTAATCTAATTCAAATTCTTGTTCCCAATCTTTATTATCTTTTATTTTAGGTTGGTCATTTTTAAATAATATTTGATTCTGCAAAACAAGAATATCCATTTCTGTTCTCATAAAACATTTATAAGCATCCTCTGGTTTGCACACTATTGGTTCGCCCCTCACATTAAAAGAAGTATTTACAATACTAGGACAATTTGTCTTTTTTTTAAAAGCTTTAATTAGTGCATAGTATCTAGGGTTAGTTTTTTTGTTAACAGTCTGAATTCTTGCCGAATAATCAACATGAGTAATTGCTGGAATACTAGATCTAGGTATATTTAATTTTTTAATGCCAAACAACTCTTTTTGCTCTTTTGTCATGTCAAAACATAATTCTTTTTTTACAGGTGCTACTAATAACATATAAGGACTAACAGTACTAAGTTCAAATTGATCTGCCACATCTTCTTCGAGAATTGATGGAGCGAAAGGTCTAAAACTCTCCCTATATTTTATCTTGAGATTCATTAAACTTTGCATTTTCTGATTACGAGGGTCTCCAATTATTGATCTTCCTCCCAAAGCTCTAGGTCCAAATTCCATTGGGCCATTAAACCAACCTACAACCATACCTTCTGCAATTTTTTCAGAGATAATTTCAAAAAGAGTCTCATCTTTATAACTCTTAAATGGGGCATTTATATTATTTAAGTAATAAATAATTTCCTCATTTGAATAATTGCAACCGAGGTAAGTCCCTTTCATTGAATCTTGAGGGTTAATTATTCTTTTTTTTCCTAAATATTCGTGCCAACATACAAGTGCAGCTCCTAAAGATGATCCTGCATCTCCACTCGCTGGTTGTATCCATAAATTTTCAAAAATTTTATCCTTAAGTAGTTTTCCATTAGCAACACAATTTAATGCTACTCCTCCTGCTAGACAAATATTTTTAATCCCTGTCTCTTTTCTGAGAGATTTAGATATCTTAATAACTATCTCTTCTGTAACAACTTGAATAGATGCTGCCAAGTCCATATGAAATTGTGTTAATTCTGTTTCCTTTTCCCTAGGAGGCATTCCAAAAAGTTTTTTAAAATTATTACTTGTCATTACGAAACCACGATGATACTTAAAAAATTTCATGTTTAAATTAAAGGTTCCATCTTCTTTAATATCTACTAAATTATCTTTTATTAACTTGACATATTTTGGGGTTCCATAAGGAGCAAGACCCATTAACTTATATTCTCCAGAATTAACTTTAAAACCACAATAATATGTAAAAGCTGAGTACAAAAGGCCCAAAGAATGGGGAAAACTTATTTCCCAAATAGGGTTGATTTCGTTCCCTTTACCAATCCACGCAGATGTTGTTGCCCACTCTCCAACTCCATCCATACAAAGAATCACAGATTCTTCAAAAGGACTTGGATAAAAGGCAGCTGATGCATGGGCTTGATGATGCTCTGTGAAAAGGATCTTAGGAACAAAAGGAGTCTCATTTGGTAGAAGTTGCTTTTGGATAAGTTTGAATTTATTCTTCATTTCTGATTTTAAAAAAAGTTTTTCTTTTAACCAAACCTGCATTGCAGAAACGAATGATCTGATCCCCCTTGGCGCTACAGCCAAGTATGTTTCTAATAATCTTTCAAACGTTAAAAGAGGTTTTTCATAATAAACAATGTGATCTATATCACGTAAATCTAAATTATTATTTTTCAAACAAAATGTGATGGCATTAATTGGAAATCTTGAATCGTGTTTTTTTCTGGAAAATCTCTCTTCTTGTACTGCATTAACAATTTCCCCATTACTAATTAAAGTAGCTGCACTATCATGATAAAAACATGAAATCCCAATTATATTTTTTTTATCTTTTATATTTTCTATCTTATTTAAATTCATTAATTTTAAAAATAAATTTCTAGAAAATTTATAGTATTATATCTAAAACTTTGCCATATTACTTTTGGCAAAATTTATTTTTATTATTTGCGTTTTATAATTTTTGTACATCAATTAAAATTATTTATTAATAAAAGTTATTTTAAGTAATATTTTATATGGAATTTTTTCTAAGCTTTGGCAAAATCAAGCAATATTCCAAATCAAATAAATCTTCTTAATTGAAAAATAAATTTGAAAGGTTAAATGTATAGATGTAGTCTATGAAATATATTGGAGAGTTTAAATAAGTTATTTTAAATTCTTATGTTAGAAATTATTTGAGGCAAAATCTCAATGAGTACACTCTTCGTTTACTCCCAGACATACATTGACTTTATATAGTACGAGTCAATTTAATAACCTCTCTAGTAGTTGGAATTTCTGGAGAGGTTTATTGTTTCTACCCTCGACCTATAATTTTATTGATTGACAGTCGATTTACATTAGAGGAAATAACTACCTTCTTTTTTAATGTCCATAAATACATTTCTTCTGCTGTTATTAGTGATTGCGAATTATACAAACTTATTTTTAAATATAAAAAACAGGAAAAAATGATTGGAAGTTTACCAAAATTAATCGCACTTCTTATGGCATTGCTTCTTGTAGCAAGCACTTTTGTTGGTGGAATTATTTACTTTATAAGATGACTTATGAAACTATATATGTAATCACAATGATTGTATTTTTGGGATACTTGATCTATCCCAATATAAAATTTTTAAGAAGATAATTGAAGCGCTTACTATTTGCATTGCTAATAGTTAATAATTTACAGCCAACTTAAAGAGAATCGTATAACATTTTTAAAAATTCAATTTTAAATGAAAAAAACTATTTTGATTAGTTTAATTGCTGGCATTGCTGGGCTTGCGATTGGTTATAAAGTTCCAAAAGACAAGAATGTTGGTTATGTAATGATTTCTGGCAGAATTACAAATCCTGATCAAGCAGGTAAATACTTTGAAAAAGTAAATGACGTAGTTGTTAAAGGTTGCGGAGCAAAGACATTAACAGTTGATTATGAAACAGATGTAAGAGAAGGATATGAAGGACCGTTTACTGTGCTCGCACAATTCCCAAGCAAAAAAGCGGCGCAGGATTGCTATGAAGGTGATTATCAAGAAATTATTCCTTTAAGAAAAGGAGCTATAGATATGAATTTCAGAATAGTTGAAAGAAATAGATAAAAAATATTTTATTAATGAAATAACTTTTTAACCTATTTAGCGTTTTTTGTAATTAAGATGTATAAATCAAATATTTAATATAATGATCGAAAAAAAAGAAGACAATATTCGAAGCGAAAGCTATTACCCAGATAGTAATTTTTATCTTGATCAGGACAATACTCCTAAAGAGTTTTCATTTTCAGAAGATCAAACATCCAAGATGGGTGAATTTTTTGAATGGCCAAATAGCTATTGGTTTATTGCAGAAAGAACAAATGGAAGGCTGGCAATGATAGGCTTCATGGCTGTCATTATTAACTACACCTTATTTGGATGGATAGCATATCCAATCCTTTAAATCAGTAATTCTGATCTTGATAAAAATGTTTTAGATTAGTCTGGAAGACATTTTCTCCAATATACTGCGTTTGTTTCAACTACATCTGCTATTTATTTTGGCTGATCATTTTTCAATGATGTTAGTTACCTCCACTTCACCGTAAAATATTCAAGTCTTTAAGTTGCAATTGATTAAAAACCCTCCAAGGTAGTGTTTAATGCATTTAAAAGTGGACTTTTATCCTTAAAAACAATTTCTAAAAATACTGGTCTCCTCCAACCTTTTTTTTATAGTTGTTTATATTCTTTTCGTGCATTTTCCATAGTATCTACCCTCATAATTCATAAAGCCAAATTACAGTTAAAAGATTTAGTTGTACTTTAAGAGAGATAGATATTATTAAAAACTTTTTCTTAACTCATGATTGATTTGTATCTTCTCCAGAAAGTGAAATAAATACAAGTTTCATAATAATAAGTGGCGATAAATTTAATAAAAAATTTCAAAACCCCTCATTACGCCGTCAATAGTGACTTATTTTGTCATGTGAAATTTAGATATCCCGACAACTATTAATTTATAGCTTGTATATATTGCGATTTATATATATTTATATAAGTATTATTAAAAAAAGATATTGAGAGACTTATGAAATGAAGATTGCATTTTATTTTTTCATAATTGCTCAAATTTTAAATTTTGTAAATGTTTTTGCAGAAAAAAGTATAAAAGATTCTTCTAAATTTAATTCAATCAAGTGGGAAAAAGTACTTGATCATAAAGAAAAACCTTTAAAAAAGATTATTTGGAAATCTTATAATGACGAGAAAAGTTATTTTGAAAATAAAAATTTAAAATCTAAATCAAAGAAGCTGGACAAAACGCAAATTAATCCAGCAACTTGGAACAATAGAAGCTTGCGATTTTCATTTGAGGAAATTGATATGCCAGATGCCGGCGAAAGAATGGGTTTATATAGTATTGGAACCTACGATCGACATAATCATGGACTATATAGCGGTGTCACTCTTTACGGTGCCGCAAGCGGACGCCGTGGCGGATTTTTTACTGGTGGTTATACCTTAGGCGTTGAACGTCCATTAACCGAAAACTTGATTTTCGATGCAGGAGGCTATGTTGGTGCAGGAGGTGGTGGTGCCGCGGCGCAAGGAGGAGGTTTAATGATACGTCCGCATATAGGTCTCAAGTACGACTTTAACTGGAGCATATTAGGACTTAATTATAGCTACGTAGACTTCCCCAACGGTGATATATCCAGCGATGCAGTCGCGCTTTCACTGGATATACCATTCAGTTCACCTGCACTCAATTGGGAAGATACTGGGCTGACTGTTTCGGATTACTTTGGAACTGAATTAAGCAATGTGAGCCTCCACCGATCGCACCTAGCTACTCGCATTCGCAACTATTATCCGACCATAGGCAGCAAAACCACTTCCGGCGGTTCAATTGATGATTCATTGGTTCTGGTCGGAGTAGAATACTCTTACTTTCTTGATAAAAATTGGTTTACCACCTTTGAAACTGCTGGTGCCGTATCAGGTGGAGTAGGAGGGTATGCCGAACTTTTAGCTGGAATAGGTTATCGCCTCCCCCTGACCAAAGATGATCGTCTAGCCTTACTCCCCGCCCTAACTATAGGAGGCGCCGGAGGCGGAGCGGTCGAAACCGGAGGAGGATTTGTTGCCCGAGCAAATCTTGGATTGGAATACCAAGCATCTTCTAATCTCAGCCTGATTATAGACGGAGGCTATCTCACCGCCCCAGATGGCAATTTTGATACCCCATATGTCGGCTTCAATTTGGCATATGTAATGGAAACCTTTGCTAAGGATCAAAAAGGTTTTCTCTTAAAGGAAACAGAGCTTATAGAAACTACCAAATGGCGCTTTCGGCCAGCGCATCAATGGTATTTTGAAGCTCAACGAAGGGGGGGCTCTCCTCGCGATATGCAACTTATGGGGGGAAAAATTGACTGGATAGGAGGAGATTGGTGGTACCTTACAGGACAAGGATTAAGCGCTTATGCAGGAGGAGCCGGTGGTTATTCAGAGGGACACTGGGGGGTAGGCGTTTTTAGCCCAAGCTGGAAGAACTTGCAACTCTATGGCGAAATGCTCATAGGTGCAGGAGGGGGCGGAGGGGTTGATAGCGGAAGCGCATTATTATACAAACCGACTGTCGGGTTAGAATACAATTTAAATCGGGACTTCAGTCTTCAAACTGGCATAGGAAAAGTAATTTCTAAAAATGGAAATCTTGATGCCAACATTTTGGATGTCAGTTTAGTTTGGCGTTATGGGGCATCAAAATAAAGAATCCAACCTCACAGTTTATCTGAGAATAAATTTGGTGTAAAAGAGCTAAAGGGAAGAAATTTTAGGCTAGTCAAATGTTTTTAATGATTTTTCTAATAATTTATTCAATTCTAATAGTTCTTCCTTGGTAAATTTGCGATATTTTCCTGGTGGCACGTCTAACTTAATATTCATAATTCTTACACGTTTTAATGTCTGAACTCTATAGCCTAAGGTTTCACACATTCTCCTAATCTGACGGTTAAGCCCTTGAGTGAGTATTATTTTAAATTTATTCGGCCCCAATTGTTCTACAAAACAATTCTTAGTTATGGTTCCTAATATTTCTACTCCATGACTCATTGTCTGAATAAATTTTCTATTAATTGGTCGATTAACGCTTACTATGTATTCTTTTTCATGATTATTTCTTGCTCTCAATATTTTATTTACGATATCGCCATCATTTGTTAAAAATATAAGTCCTTCACTTGGCTTATCCAATCTTCCAATAGGAAAGATTCTTTTAGGATATTTAATAAAATCTATAATATTATTGGGTTCAACTACCTTATTAGTTGTGCAAACAATTCCAACAGGTTTATTAAAGGCTAAGTATATGTTTTTTTGTTTCATTGATTTTTCTATTCTTTGACCTTCAACTTCTACAAGATCACTATCCTCTACCTTGGTACCTATCTCAGGAACCTTTCCATTAATGGTTACTTTTCCTTCTTCAATTAACCTATCTGCTCTTCTTCTGGAACAGAAACCTACTTCACTTAAATATTTATTTATTCTGGTAGCCATTTTGTCTAAGTTAACTTTTATTTATCTTAAATTCAATTAACTTCAAACAAAAAAGAAATTAATTAAACGGTACTGCTGTAAATGAACGATTAATTTAAAACAAACTCATTTGATCAGTTTCTTTTTTCTTTACATCTTCTACTAGCCATCCCTCATGTGCCCACCCCTTTATGATGGGGAGCAAACCTTTTAATTCCTTCACATCTTTAACTTGCTCTGTCCATTGTTTCTCATATCCATTAGGTATAATAACGGGCATTCGGTGATGAAAAGGTTTAACTAATTCATTTGGCTCAGTAGTTAGAACACAGCAACTCTCTAGTTCAGCACCATCTGGTGAGGTCCACGTAGTCCAAATTGCTCCTAACCAAAAAGTCTCATAATTCTCCTTTCGAAAACGATATTTTTTTTCAAAAAAACCACTCGCAGGTATTAGGCACCTTTTATGTTTCCAACTTCCACTAAATAATTTTTTTTCTTCTAGGGTTTCTGATCTTGCATTAAATGGTCTTGGTCTCTCTTTATCAAATGGGTCTTTCGCCCAAGGGGAAATAAAGCCCCATGTCATAAAAGTAGTTTTAATTCTTCCGTCGTTTTTAACTACAAGCACAGGATCATTAGGTCTAATTACATTTTGAGTCTCGTATTTAGAATCAAGTCCAATTGGATAGTCTAGTTTCAAAACCTTTGGCAACTTCTCAAATTTAGTTTTCAGCTCAAATCTTCCGCACATTTATTTTTAAAATATTTTTAAAACTCACTTAAAAATACATTAAATTTACTTTATTTTAGATCTACTTTCAGTTTTCTCAAATAAAAAACAATTTTTTGATCGAAGAAATTTTTTATCCAAATAATTAAGAGAAAATATAGATATTGAAAAGCTTCCTCAAATTTAATGTGAATGGTTCAAACTTGAATTATGACAGATCCTATTCTTTATTTATCTATGTTATTGGGACTTGGAGGAGTTTATGTATTAATCTCTTCCTTCCACGATGATGACGATGATGATGACGGAGAAAAATATATTTATAATCTTCAACAAACTTATTTAGCAAGATAGTTGATTTGTTTATAAAGACACATCATCTTCAAAAGTTTCTTGCAAAACTAGCTTACCAGTGAAATTAGTTTTATAAGAATAACGAAAATATTTTCTTTCTTCGTAAAATGTCCTCATTATTATATTAATTTTTAAATCAGGTTGTTGGTCCTCTATCCGTATATATTTGTGCCTTAAACCGTACATTTTTATTAGTCGATTGATAAGCATCCCTAGTTAGAACTTAATGGTAACGGAGATAAATTAAATGCCTTCAACACCAATTAAATCTTGTAATAAATATGTTTTGAGTTACAAAGATTCAACAAATAAGACGCACGAAGTTGGCTTCTACGCGCGAGATGCATACGATTGCCTAATACTTGCGAGAGAATTCAACACTTACGTACATGACAATCCAGGATCTGTAATCAGAATCCAACAAAAATTTTGAGGAAATTAATTATGAATTTAAAAAGATCACCATTCGCAATTCAAGAAAAAAATTCAAGAGATCTTGATAATGTAAAAGATTATCCAACAATTGCAGATTTAATGAGAGAACAGAAAGTTCCCCAAGATTACACAAATACAGTTCACCATCGTAGAGATTTAGACTCTCTCGGTTAGTTTACGAGAATGGCTATTTACTAATTTTTAAAAATAACAATTAAGATTAATCCGATTTCTGATTCATTCATAAGATAGTATTTTCTTCCTCAAGTTTTTTTTAAGCTCTACAGGCATATATGCAATATCTTTTGTTATTGCTTTATTGGCATCTCTATACTTTTCAGGTTCAGCTAAAAGCATTTTTATTAAATTGTATTGACTTTCAATTTCTTGGGAAGAAAATTTTCCCATAAAAATTTTTACTACCTTTTTATATTAAATCAACAGTCAAACACTCAAAAGATTAACTATTAGTTAGAGGCTGCTGCAATTTCTTTATGGACGGAAAGAAATTCTTTATCTGTTAGAACTGGTGTAACTTCAATTTCTACACCAAAATTATCGACCCAGATACTACTCCATTTCCATATGTTCTGATGGTTTGAAGATTCAACTATTGCCCAACCATTAGCTCCCTCAGGATTTACTACTCGATTAAGAACTTTAAACCCATCAAATTCATCACCTTCGCATCCTCCTTCAATAAAACCCGCAAAAGCTTCGGCCCCTTGCATATGACTTTCTTGATCTGGAAATTGCCAGTGAACGATGTAAGTTTGCATGAATAAAATTATTTTTTTAATTATTAATTATCGAATTTAAAAATTAAATAAAAAGTCTTTAAACACTAATTAAAAAGGGCTTAAGCCTAAATGGGAAAATAGCAAAAAAAAAAGACTCTTACGAGCCTAGGTGATGGGGACTCCTATAATGACAAATTAAACAGAAACAATCAACCCCATCAATAGGTAATTTTAAATACTTATAAGCACCATATGTAGTGCTAAGACTTTAAAAAGGGCTGGGTGATAAGGATTATCCCGCTTTTTGATTGGAGCGAAGCTAACTCCCTTTTTTTATGGAAAAATTTACTTTAATCAATCAAGTGAGATCGAGGATTAAAGTATTTGAACCTTTTGATGATAGTTCTAAGAACTCTTATATGGTTAATGCAATTTAAATCTTTTATGGTTGCTTCTTTAATTGATCAAGTAAGCTATTTATGAAAGTCTCAAGGGTTGAATCTATCGAAGAAGCGAGAAACGAATATAAAAAAATTTTAGAGGAAGGGTGGGAAAAAAACTTATAGATTCAATAGTTTTTTTTTTTAAAATTGTGGATAGGTACTTTACTTACAATTTGACATTAATAAATATTAATTGATACATAAGCCTCAGAATGGAAGATAGAACATGAAAAATGAAATTTATTCAAATATTAAAGATTCAGATGCTTTGGAAAGTTTTTTTGAATGTATAACTTCTTGTAGCATGAATAGTGAGGGAGTAGATTGCACAACAGCATGTTATGTAAAACATTTAGAACCAAACAATGTCGATTACCCTTTAAAATTTTTATAAGCAAAGCTTATTGATTATTGTTATATTTCATTGATGTTATTCCCACCTCCTCAAGTTATCTTTGGTCTATTGCTTTTATCTATAGCAGTAGTTCTCATATGGGATATTAGGTACAATCCTTTTGGAGAAGACGAAGACGGAATTTAATCTTCAACTAGGAAGCTGATTTGTAGGTGGTGCATGAAATTGCCGTTTCTTTCTTTTGAGTCTTTTGTAAGCGACTAAAGAGCCTAATAATAACAATGTAATAGCTATTGAGTTAATCATATGGGGTAGTTTTATCTATATAAAAACAAATATGTTCTAAATATCAATGACTAAAGTTATTTTTTCAAAAAGTGATTAATTATGGACAAATTTTTAATATTTAGCTTTTTCATTAGTTACCTAAAACAACCAAAAGAAAATGCTCATCTGACCAAAAGTAATTGCTATGCAATAAGAATCACTTTTTCTTATTTCTCATTTGATATTGCAGAACAGCTTTTAGATGTTGTACTTCTTTTTCTAGAGTCTCAATTCTTTTTTTTAGTTCTTCATTAGTTGCCATATTTTTTAGAGATAAATTCCTTGATATTTATACTATTAAAAAAAGCAACTTGTTACTCATGGTAAATGTCTAATAAGTAATAGAACCTATTGATGTGCATAATCTCTCTAGATAAATTATGCAGAGTATAAATTTAGGGGTAATTTATGAGTGGAGATTATGAGACACTAGAAATAAATCAACCTAAAATTACATATTTTCAGAAAAGATCCGAAAATAATACGGAATGGTTGGATGAATTAATCAACCAAATTGAAGATATGAAAAACAATATATCCAAATCTGCTTAATGACAGAAAAAGAATTGAAGGAATTAGAGAAATTTGCAAAAGAAAATGGATATAATGACGAGCTAAAAGATATATATTTAAGGGAAATTATTGACATAAATAAAGAATACGAATGAGATCAAATTTTCGACCAAACATTCGACTAGCCACAAACATTCTTTTAGTTATTGGTACTTTTGCAATTGCTTTAAAGATTACTCCAATAGCAGAGGTATATCAGAAAAAAAATTTATGTATTAAATATTTAAAACATCAAATAGATCGAGACAAACTTATCAAAAGACTAAAAATAGTTAAACAAGCAAATCCATCTAGTATTTGTGACACTATCCTCAAAAGTTAAAAATGCGTATTATTCTTAGAAATTTTAAATTTTTTATTTTTTTATTTTTCTTATCTCTAAATTTCAATAATTATTCTCTTGCACATATGAGGGGGACATTTCTTTCTGAGGAGGAAGCTGAAAAAAGGGCTTTAGAACTTGGTTGCGAAGGAATACATAAGAATCAAGATAAATGGATGCCATGCAAAAACGAAAAAGAATTACATATCTATTTGAGGAAATAGATGGAAAAATTAAAAACAAATCAAAGAAAAATTCACAGAAAAATAACCGCAATTTCAGCAATCCCCTTACTAATTACTATTGTATCTGGGACTATTTATAGTATTCTTCAACCATTAGGAGTAGATGCTTTTTGGTTAATAAAATGGCATACGGGTAATTTTGGCATTATTAATTTGCAACCTTTTTACTCGATATTTCTTGGTATAGCTTCAATAATCTCAATAATATCTGGCGTTAAACTATTACAAAAAAAATCTTAGATATATTCTAAGCCAAGCCAAAATCTAACTAATTAATACTATTTGCGCCACCACTTACTAAGAAAATTATCGCTCCTAGTGCCATTGTTGCTACACCCATATAAGGATATTTCTTAATTCTTGATTTAGTAATTGGAAGCCATGAAAGGTATCTATCAGATTTATTTAATTCATTTTTTTGTCTAGATGGTAATCCTAATTCTTCTCTTCTTTTAGCTTCGCCCATAATCTTAAATTTGTTTATGTATCAATATTAAAAA
The DNA here is from genome assembly GCF_017696275.1 of Prochlorococcus marinus XMU1405. NCBI lineage: Bacteria > Bacillati > Cyanobacteriota > Cyanophyceae > Synechococcales > Prochlorococcaceae > Prochlorococcus > Prochlorococcus marinus. The sequence continues at coordinate 49,627 of NZ_JAAORF010000003.1, forward strand.
TTATGCTCTACACCTGCGAGTTAACTTTATTAAAAACAGAGGTCCTTTGTAGATAAACAAATTATTTAAAATTTATTTTGCCTTCTTTAAATATAGATTCTTTGTATTTGCCTGATCTGATGTAAATAACAAAATTAAGATAGTTCCAACTAGAAATGAAAAAATCATTGTCAAACCAACAACTTCAACCATTTCACTAGGCAGATAATTTAGAAACATTAATGAATAGATCTCCTATCTTAAACTTAGCAATTGTATTTTTTATGTAAAGTAAGTATTCCTCCTTAAATTTCGAAAAGAACTTTCAAAGACTTTTTAATCTTTATTTATTTTTATTTACGGGATAAATCTAGTTCTAGCCTATCACAATTTTCTTACTTAGCTATTCCTATTTTCTTAAGCAATTTCAGGTAAGGCAAGGCCCAATTACCAAAGGTAAAAGAGATTGTCGTATTTTTTGTAGTTGGAAATAATGTTTTAGAACGTGTAGAAGCTAATTTAGAAAATATCTTAATAGTCTCTACTTCTAGATTATCCATATACAATTTTTTTTGAACACCTCGGTCTTTCTTTTGGGGCAAATAATTTTCTATAAACCATAAGACTTGTTCTAAATTTGATTTATTGGGTGCGGTTTTAATTTTTTTATTTTTCTTTTTAAACATATTTATTTAACTCTAAATTACTGAATTAAATTTGCCATTTATATAATTTAAATCAATAGTAAAAGCATCAAAATTATGTTCTTTTTAATAATCGATAATCGAAAAAATACATTAATAATTACATTGTTTTTATAAAAACAAAAAAAGAGAGGGATAAAACCCCCTCTTAATTGATCAGTCTCAAAAAAGAATTTAATTTTTTGAGTCTTTCAATTTCATTTCTTTTTGTGTTTTCCTGATTCTTTCTTCAAAGACGGATCTCCTGTATGGAGTAACTTCTCCACTTTTAGTAGCCAAAAGTTGGGCTTCATATAGCCTATTGGCTCTTTTGATTTTTTCTCTTATTTGTAAGAGGTTATTCATGGTCTTTTGCAGTTAATGAGAATCCCGTTCCCTACTCCCATTTCATGCGTCCAGAGATATAAACTTGGATGAACGTAAATGAACAATAACATCTTTAAAAAAATTCTGCGAGAGTAATTTTTACTAAATTTTTCTCAAAAAAATAAATATTGAATAGATAGTATAAACAAGGTTTTAATATTTCCTAAATTAGGATAAGAAAATTGTTTGCGACCCATCATTATTATCCTGAATCACTATTTTTTTATTAGGGAAAATATCTGATAATATTCTTTTCAAATTTGAATTGTCTGAATGAATTATATTACTCAAATTTTTTGTATTAATTTTCCAATTTTCATCTACAAATAGTTCTTTATCATCGCCTTTTTCATTCTCCAGTGATGTCTTATTTAGAATCTTAAGTAACAGTTCTGAATCATAATCTTTAAATTCTTCAGGGCCCTCTTTTAAATTTTTAATCATTATTTAGAAATCTAATGTTTCTAAATCTTGCATAAGAAATTTGAAGAATACAAGGTATTAATTACCTAAAAATTTCTCATAAGATAAAAAATCCAGATGCAATAAAAATTTTCTTTAGAAAACTTAATTCCAAAATAGCTAAAGAATGATATTTAAAAAGATTAATTAATCATTTACACCATTTATTTACTTGTTAGGTTGCAATTAAGGGAATCAGAAAAGATGCCAAGAGTAATTAACAAAAAAATTAGACTTTTAAGATGGTTAAACTCAGGCATGATACTACCATTTATCATTATGGCTGCATCCTCATCAATCATTCTTTATGGTGTTTTATTTATCCTAATAAAATAGTTTTTTAATTTAAGCAGCTAAGTTTTCCTGAGATTTAGACATAATTATTGCAGCTTTTTTTAATAAACTAACTACTTCTTTTCTTCCAACTGCATTATCAGCTTGACGCATTATTTCATAATATTTTTTATTTATTTTCTTCATAAATAGTTTTAATTTAATCTAAAATTACAACACCATATGATGGTGTCAACTGTAAATAATTCTCATATATTATTTCTTTGATTATTTTTGCACAATGAAAATTGCTCATTTATATCCTTCAAGTTTTTTATTGATGATGCCAAAAAATCATAAATATCAAAATTAATAATCCTTTTAATTAAGCTATATTGAAGGATTTGAAAACATAAAATAAACCTCCGATTAGGATCAATATTGCAGCTCCATAAAAAAGAAAAGGGATAATTGGATATTTATACAATGTAGACCTTACTTTTTGTTGTATGGCTTTTTTATCAAGTTGAGGCAACTTTATATCTTCAGTTTTTTCTCTAGGCGGAATACCTAAATTTTTTCTTCTCTTTGCCTCTCCCATAATTAATACTGAGGTATTCCCATACATTTTAAATAATTGTTATCAGCTAAATCTAAAATTTGATTCCATTCTTCATCAGATGTTTCCAAATTATTTTTAAAATCTTTTTCAAATTTAAGAATACACCTTTTTTCTATATTTTCTGGAGAATTATAATTTCTTAAAAAAGAAACACTCAAATACGATAATGATGAAAAAACTATAATTATTTTAGCAATCCTAAAATTATTCATACCTTAAATGATATTGCCTCATAAAAAAATAAGGTACTTGTTGGTTTTATAATTAATTTAATTTATTAAAAACAATTATCAAATGATAAATTCGGTGAATTTTAACCATTTGCCTATTCAGGATTTGGTTGTTTCAGGGTTAATAATCTTTATAATGTCGACGATTATTGCCAATATTTATGACCCATTATTAGGAATAACATATGCATTTGGGAATATACTGACTCTGACCTTTTTGAGCTGGTTATACAAAGAGACTTGGAGTGATCCAAGGAAATAAATCTAATAAAGAAAAAAGATAAATAAAAAAACTACTTCTGGATTTTTAATTTCGAAGAATATTTTAAATTAACTATGTACGTTGCAAGAAGAGAGAGTATCAAAAAAAATAATAAGCTTTCCAAGGTAGATTGGGGCATAACCATGAGTAGTAAAAAAAATGATATATATTTAAAGAAACGAATTCTGAAAAAAAATCAACCCTTTCATCATTTTTTATTCTCAAACTTATAAATTTAATTTATCTTATAAAATCTCTGAAATTTAGATTGATTTTAATTTGAAAAATATTTTTCAGCCCTCCTAAAGGCTTTTACTGCTCCTTTATAATCAAGACTTTTTAATTTTTCCTTACTTTTTTGTTCCAGCATTTTTACTATTTGATTTCTCTTTATTTCATCAATTTTCAGCTTATGATCGAAAATAAGATCAAATTTTGAGGAATACAATCTAGATAATTCTTCTCTATATTTTTCAATAATTTTTTCATCACAAGATTTGGATTTCAAAATTGCATTAGCCTTCATTTTGTCATCTATTGCCCCTTTAAAATTTCCTTGTTTAAATTTCTTCTCACTTGATCTAGTTAGCTTCATAATATTTCCCAATATCAATTCATTAGAATCTTTCATTTATTTATCTAAGCCTAAGTTAATGCTATCAGGATAAAGAAAAAACAACTTATTTTTTTAATACTAAAATAGTTAAATAATTAACCAATAACAAGTCCTTTTTCAAGAAGTAAATCAAAAACCTCCGCACTTTTCGTTTTCCCAAATTGGGGGGATTTATGTAAATCTAATATTTCAGCAAGGCACATAATCCAATAAGTATCTTTTTTTAAATTTAGACCTTCACAAATATGGGTGGGGGCCGATTTAAAACACCCAAAATCTGTTGATATATTAATGTTCATGATTTGAGTTTCAAGTTCCAGACTTAAAAGTTCTATTTCTTGCTCAGAAAGGGATGTCCCAAAAGAATATGATTCAATTAAAAGTTGATAATTCATAAAAGATTTATTTTTTCAAGAAATCCATCGAGTTATTTTTGTACCCTCATAAATATGCCCTGAAGCTTCAACAATAGGTTTTGTCTCAGGATTCATAAAAATATCGTATAGAACATTTTCTGGTCCTTGAAAAATTACAGTTGCCCTTTTTGGATCATCTATAGATTTACCAATATAAAATGTTTTTACACCCATTTCTTTAAACATCGACTGCTGTTCCTCAGCATTCATATGAGATTCATATTGTTCAAACGTATTACTTAGTTGAAAATCTAGAATAGTCGTTTCAATGGTCATGGTAGTTATAAGATGTTTTTTAGATTTTAAATCTTTTTGCAAAAAAATAATTGAATAAAGATTAGTTTTTATTAAGCAAGGTATTAACTAATTTTTACTTTTAAGTTATAAATCAACTATAAAAAACAGATTTTAATTTTGAACTCAAAAATTTCTCCAAGAGAACAATGGACTAGTAAGTTGGGATTCATTCTTGCAGCTGCTGGTAGCGCAGTAGGTCTTGGTAACCTTTGGGGTTTCGCCTACAGAGCCTCTCAAGGTGGAGGTGCTGCTTTTGTACTTTTATACGTACTAATCGTTTTAATTGTATGCCTTCCTGTATTTGTTGCTGAAATGGCTTTAGGAAGAAACGCTACCGCCAGCACATTGCTTGCACCAGTAAAGTTAGCTGGAAAAAATTGGTATCCATTAGGAATTCTTTTCTTTATAGCTCCCTTGGGAATAGCATCATATTATTCAGTCATAATGGGGTGGACCGCAGATACCTTGTTCCATTCATTATTTTTTGGATTACCAAAAAATTTAAGTGAAGCAGAAACTTTCTTTGGCTCAATTAGTAGTGGTAGCAGTGTTTTATTGGGGCACCTATTAAGTCTCGTTCTTACTGCAATAATAGTTTCATCTGGGATAAAAAAAGGAATCGAAAAGGTAACAAGATTCTTTATGCCTATACTTTTTATAATTCTTCTATCTCTTGCAATATGGGCCACTTCACTGTCAGGCGCATGGGAAGGATATAAAACATTTTTGTTTAAATTTGACTTTGATGAATTAAGGAACCCTCAAACCATAAGAAATGCTTTTACTCAAGCTTTCTTTTCTTTAAGTTTAGGAATTGGAGTAATGGTAACTTACGCTTCTTATCTAAATAAAAAGAGTAATCTTCCAAAATTAAGTGTTGGAGTTGCATCATTGGATACTTTGGTGGGTCTTATGGCAGGACTTATTACTTTTCCGATAGTTTTAACATTTGGTTTAAATGATGCAATTTCTGAATCAACAGTTGGTGCATTATTTATATCAATTCCTACGGGCCTTGGTTCATATGGAGCGGTTGGAAGAATAGTAGCTGTTGCATTTTTCGCACTAGCTTATATTGCAGCAATAACTTCCTCTGTTTCATTATTGGAAGTTCCAGTTTCCTCTTTAATGGATAAATTTGGTTTTAAAAGAGAAAAATCTGTTTGGCTGATAACTCTTTTCTTATTCTTAGCAGGCATTCCTTCAGCATTAAACTTAAACATTCTTGGAACTATTGATTCGATTTTTGGAGGTGTATTACTTATCTTTGGTGGATTCTTGGTTACTTTCTTTATGGGATGGGTAGTACCTGGAAAGTTTAATGAAGAACTTAGTGATTCAAAAGTTGGAATCAAAACGACACGTTATTTGAAATTCATGACAAGATGGGTTGCGCCCCCAATTATTGGTTTTGGACTATTTATTAGTGTGTTTGATTTGCTTAAAGGCTGGGTAAGTTAAAAATAAATAAAATTTTAATGTATAAAATTGAATAAATTTACTGCGATATAGTTAGGAAATATGGAGAGGGGTGCAGATCAAAAAAAGATAAAATAGTTTAACTTTTTCGCATTATTTTTGATCAAACTCAAAAAAAATACTAGTCAATAATTAAGTATTTGTAATGGTTAATAATTAAAAAATTGATATGAATGCTAAGTGCTTTGTTTTATTACTAATGTCTAAATATTTTTCTCAAGAAAATGTTTTACTGCGTAACCTTTTTTTAATGAAGTATTAAAATTTAACTTATATTTAATCTCGAATGTATCGGCATAAACCATCCCTAATAGAAACTATATAAAATACATTTAGATGTTTTATTTAAAGAAATTAGAACGCCTACAAGAATAGATAGCAAATTTGATGTCAACCAAATCTGATTCATTAAAAGGAAAGCTTACAGAAAATTTTTATGAATTTTCTCAACTATCTGACTATTCTTTTATGGATTCTCTTAAAGCAGATCCTAAATCAACAAAAGATGGAAATGATCATAAGCCGCGTTCAGTATATTCAGGTCATTACGTACCAGTTGTTCCAACTGCTATTCCAAATCCAGAATATATTTCCCATAGCAACAAACTTTTTAAAGAACTAAGGCTAAGTTCAGATCTTACTAAAGACAAGAATTTTTGTCGTTTTTTCTCAGGTGATATTTCTGTTGCTAATTATCCAATGAGTCCTGTTGGTTGGGCAACAGGTTATGCATTATCAATTTACGGGACTGAATATACCCAGCAATGTCCCTTTGGCACTGGCAATGGTTATGGCGATGGCAGAGCAATTTCTGTTTTTGAAGGTTTATTCAATGGGAAAAGAATGGAAATGCAACTTAAAGGAGGAGGTCCAACTCCCTACTGTCGTGGAGCAGATGGTAGAGCTGTCTTAAGGTCTAGCGTACGAGAATTTCTCGCACAGGAGTTAATGGATGCCTTGGGAATCCCTACCTCAAGATCTTTAACACTTTATGTCTCACGTTCAGAAATAGTTAAAAGACCGTGGTATTCCAAAGGGTCAAGGTATTTTGAACCTGACATCATGATTGATAATCTAGCGGCAATTACTACGAGAGTCGCTCCATCTTTTTTACGTGTAGGCCAGATTGAACTTTTTGCAAGACGAGTTCGGGATAATGCGCATGATGAGGCCCTCAATGAACTAAAGATGATAGTTAAACATCTTATTGATAGAAATTATAAAGATGAAATTGAATTTGAGATTTCAATTGAAAGTAAGGTATTAAAACTGGCATCTTTATACAGATCAAGACTCATATCACTTATAGCCAACTGGATGCGAGTTGGTTATTGCCAGGGTAACTTCAATAGTGATAATTGTGCTGCTGGAGGTTATACCTTGGATTATGGCCCCTTTGGATTCTGTGAATTATTTGATCCAAGATTTCAACCATGGACAGGTGGAGGTGAACATTTCTCATTTTTCAACCAACCTTCTGCTGCGGCAATCAACTTTAAAACATTCTGTTCCTCTCTTAGTCCGTTACTTTCAGGAAACAAACAATATCAAGAAAAGTTAGATCAAATCGAAAAGGATTTTTCAGAATTGATGAACAAAGAGTTGAAGAAAATGTGGGCAAACAAGCTTGGTTTAGAACATTACAACGAAACTCTAATAAATGAATTTTTTAATCTCATGGTCATTTCAAAAGCAGACTATACAATTTTGTTCCGTAAACTCTCTGAAATATCTGACAACTTAGATTCATTAAAAGACAGTTTCTATTTTCCAATTGATAATGAGCTCACTAATAGGTGGGAAGTATGGCTTAAAAACTGGCAATCAATCTTGAAGAAAGAGGGAAATATTAAAGCGAAATCAGCATCAATGAAATCCATTAATCCAGTCTATACTTGGCGCGAATGGATGGTCGTTCCCGCATATGAAGAAGCTGAAAAAGGAAATTACAAAAAAATAAAAGAGTTACAGGATGTCTTTAGCAATCCATATATAGAACAATCATCAGAAATAGATCAAAAATATAATCGACTAAAGCCAAGCCAGTATTTTAACTATGGAGGAGTATCTCACTACAGCTGTTCTTCATAAAAGTTCAATCCTCATACTGATAATACAACCTTGAGAAAAATTTTATTTATTTATTGCCGTAGGCATTCCAACTACTGATACAACTCCCACATGAAGTATGGCAGGCTTCTTTCCAACATTTTTCACATAGTGAGGGCCCCCATTATTACTCTCTATAAATGCATCACCCGCTTTAAAGAAATTAATTTCTTCACCCCTCACATGCTTTAATCTTCCTCTGGTAACATGAATCAACATTGGGGAGGGATGAGTATGAATTGGAGTTTTCAAGCCTACTGGAATTTTTACTTTTAAGAGTCTTAATTCAGGCTTACCCTCGAGATAATTAAAATTTTTACCACTAAGTCCATTTGAACTTTGAATAATAGGTATAACTTCAATCTTTTCTTCAGAAAGAGAAGGTTGTGGTAAAGCTAAAGTCCCAATAAAAAGGAAGCAAACTGGAATAAATTTTTTTAATCTCATTAGATATTTGAGTTTCACTAATAATAGTTAGTTTGCAAAAATAATAAACTAATTTATTTTTTGTATAACTTTTCTAATTGCTTAATTTCCTCTCTTAAATCCTTACCTCTATTATTTAATTTATTATTCTTAATAACTAATGGGATAATCCACCAAGCTTGAAGACCTAAAAAGATAAATACTAGGATCAATAATTCAAAAGTTCCAGGCTGCATTTGATAAATTAACCTTCTCTGTAAATACTAATATTCTAAAAGCTATTAAATATTCATGAGTTTTACAATATTTCTAAGCTGCCTCTAATTCAATATGAAGTTCAATACCTTTTGATATTATTGCTTCTTTAAAGTCAATTAGTTTACCAATAATTTTTTGCTTCTCATGTTCGGTTTTATAGGCATCCTCTACAACCTCCTGTATCGCAAGTGTTACTTTTTGTAGTTTGATTTCTAAATCTTCCCTGTAATTCATAAGTTCAACTAAATTATCTTTTTTATTAAAAAACAAAATAATTATTAGTAAATAAGTACATTACCCTAAAAGTATTGACAGCAAAACAGAAAGAATATAATTTGTAGTACAAATGTATTAATACTCAAATAGCCTAATAAGGTGAAAGCATGAAGCCTATTTACTATTTTGGTTGTAGCACTAGCATGCCAAACGGATGTCTAATCAATCCGGAAGGCAGCAGAATGATCTTTTTCGAAGAATGCAAAAATTCTCCTAAAACTAATTTAAAAATCCATACTCATCTTTTCTATACAAATCACCTTGGAGAACCTGGAGGGTACAAATCATCTGAAACACTCAACATAGATTTAGCTTGGGTAAAATGGCACGAACTGCACCAAAAAGGGTGGACAGAAGTGGCTCACAATTATGGATAAGGACCCCTGCCAAGAAAAAGCCTTTATATATGTAAAGAGCAAACTAGCTCCTTTTTTTTTATCTTGCTATACCAATACTAAAAGATGATTTAACTTCTTCTACTTCGATAAAATATTTTGGAATTAACTGAGCTAATTAAGGATTACGTTGCTACAGAATTATTATCAAGTATTGAACTTGACTTTCTTGAAGGAGAATTATGGGAAACTACTCAACATATAGCAGAAATAAATACAGTTATCAAAGCCCCAAAAAATACATGCAAGAAATTAGGACTAGATGAAAATTCTTGTTGGCAATTATGTTGTGCAGCCGTTCTTGACTCCTCAAGACCATTAAAGAATGGACAGAATAGAGTAGATGATTTTAAAAAATTAATTAATCGATATGAAATTAGCTACATTTAAAAAAAGACTCAATGATACGTTTACTTATTGCATCAATTCTTTTTTTTATTCCACTTGGAGGTTTTGCTGATGAAAAGCAAAGAGAAATTGAGAATGAAGCTATAAATCTTGTTATTAAAAAATATGGGAAAGGCTTAGAAAATAGATTAAAAGGAACGGGAGTAACTCCCAGTTATCGAAGTTGGTATGAAAATGATTGTTTTGTAAGTATTGCAGCAGGTACATACCAAGAAGATACTTGGTTGGCAATGAAGTGGTTTAGCGTTAATGTCTGTTCTGAATCAGCTGAAATAATGGAAAGTGAATGAAGAAAATAAGACGCTTATTAGTTTTGCAGCATTTAGAAATAGAGGGGCCTGGTCTTTTTGAACAATTTGCTAAAGAAAGAGATTTAAAAATAGAAATTATTCGCTTAGATAACAAAAATACTCTGCCGCAAACAAAAAAAGGTGACTTAATTTTAAGTATGGGTGGACCAATGGGAGTTAAAGATATTGGAAGCGAAAGATATCCATGGCTTAGGTTAGAAAGAGATTTTATAAAAAAAGAATTAGAACATGAGAGACCTATAATCGGTGTTTGCTTAGGTGCTCAGTTGCTTGCGAGTGCTGCTGGGGGAGATGTAGAAATTCTTAAATTTGGATCACCTCCAAAAGTATTGCCAGAAATTGGATGGTCTCAAATTTTTATAGACAAATCGAATAAAGACTTTAAAGCACTGTTTGAAGACCCTTTTCATGTACTACATTGGCATGGAGATAGGATTTTATTACCTAATAAAGCAGTACTCATTGCTAGTAGTGCACGTTGTAAGGAACAGTTTTTTAGGATTGGTAATTTTGCTTACGGATTGCAATTCCATATAGAGACGACGGGGGGAATGATAAATAACTGGATTAAAGAAGATAAAGAGTTTGTCCTTAAAGGATTAGGCTTAAATGGCCAGGAAATTTTAAAAGAAGAGAATCAAAAATATATTGATAAAACTTTTTTAAAAAGAAAGCTTCTAATAAGTAAATTATTTGAATTATTAGATAATTAAAAAGGGAATAATATAATCATCCAGTAAAAAAGGGCTTGAGAAAGCCCTGAAAAAAATTTAAAAAGGATTTTTACTAGAAAATTCCTGGAAGAATTTGACCAGTAAAATAATAAGCTCCTACAAGAGCAAACATTCCAAGCATTGCGGCTTTACCATTAAGCTTTTCTGCTTTTTCGGTCATGATTTTTTTTGCGAATTCCATAATAAGTGAAAAATGTTATATCTAAAAACTAATTATTCAAATTTTAGAATGATGTAGTTTTTTCTACCAAATTGATATCTTTCTAAAGATTTAAAAAATAAATACTTAGACAACAAATTGAACTCTTAATAGTTTTCGATCTAATATGTAAAGCGTAGCAAGCCAAAAAACAACAATTTCGAAATCTTTGTTACTGATATGTTACATTTATGTAGTAAATATATTGAAAATAACTTAATTTGGGCTTAATACTTTACATTTGTTAATAGTAGTGTTACATTAATTAACAATTACACAACTTCAATGGCTAATTCAAACGTTACTACTGAATCAGGTGGCAGACAGAATATGTTTCCTACTGAGACACGTCCTTACATAGATGAGTCTGTTTCTTACGACAGCTACCCTCAAAATGCAGAAAAAGTTAACGGTCGTTGGGCAATGATTGGGCTTGTTGCTTTAGTAGGTGCTTACGTTTCAACCGGACAAATTATTCCTGGCATTTTTTAATGAGTCCACTTTCAGGTTTCTTAGCCGTAATTGTATTCTTTACAGCCATCCTCGTTGCTTATTTAACCAAGCAATTTCAAAACGAAAATTTAAACTATTCATCTTCTAATCAAATGAAAAACACAAACAAAAAAGTCAAAACAATCGAAAAAGAAAAAGTTGTTGCTGAAACTCTTAACGGCAGATTCGCAATGCTTGGATTAATTGCTGCTGTTGGAGCATACCTAACAACAGGTCAAATAATTCCTGGTTTTGTTTAAAAACCTACTATCTAACATCTCTACAAATCAGAAAAATGGAAAATTCAAAAACAACTTATTGGCAAAACGCCGAGAGAACTAATGGAAGAATGGCAATGATGGGCTTATTTGCATTAGTTGTAAATTATGGCTTATTCGGATGGATAATCCCAGGAATTTTTTAAAATGAATTTAGGCTTACTTTTTCTTAAAGTAAATACTTTGGGAGTTATAACTCTTTCTGAACTTGATTGGATAACTAACCATCAATCTGAGTTTTCAAGGCTAGATATGGCTTTAGTTATTAAAATCGGCCGTCTTATGGATTCTGGAGTAGTGGAAATTGATAATAGATTGCCTGTTTAATTTTTAAAAAATGATCGTCATGAGTGTTTGTCAATAGGGATACTGACAAACACTTTTTTTATGAGAAAAAATATTTGTAAAAAAAAAAGAGATTGTTTCTTAGCTAAAAACAATCTCTCAATTACCTAATTCTTACATGAAAATTTCAAGTAAGCTTTCAGATCTTAACTGATTTGTTTTTATAGTAAATCCGTAAAAATGCTTTTGTAATTTATCTTTTTAAACCACCTCTTTTTATCCAAAGGAACCATGTAACCCAAATAGGAGGAAGGAATCTGATTAAAAAAGAAATTTTATACATATAAAATGGGGCATTTTCACTTTGAAATAAATTCATCAAAAAGGAAGATATAGTTACCCAAAGTAAAATTATTAATATATTTGCTCCCAACAAAGCGAACTTATTTTGTTTGAATATTTTTGGCATAAAATAAATTTTTTATATTCTTAATTTTAAATAATCTCGGGAAATAAATTATACATTTTCAAAAAAACTTCAAATTTAAAATCCATATCCAAATAAAAAAAGTACTAAATTTCAATCCCTCTCCAAATAACAATCCAAAAGCGATAGGAGGTGAAAATATTAAAAAAAGAATAGAGAATAAACTAAATAATGCAAATGATCCTCTTAGAAAAAAATTCTTTCTTTTTGTTCTTCTTAAATTTTTTAAAGTATTCCACTCCCATTCGATAAACTTGTAGAACTTTTCTGATAATAAAAAAAAATACTTCATTAATATTATTAATTTCTATCGGCTTTTCTTATTTATAAAATCAATTTCACCTGTTAGCAATAAACCTTATCCCCTTCTTCAGAAAGATAGTAAATTTTATTTTCTGAACTTACGAAGAAAGTTAATCCCTTATATTGTGATCTTTTAAATTTATCTAATCTAAGTTTGTGTAAATCCCAATTATCAGTACTTATATCAGGATTAAATTCTTGATCTTTTAAGAAAGGTTCATAAGTTTGACTAATTGTTGTTTTTTGGGCTAAACCTCTATTTCGTTTTGAATAAAAAAGTAAAAAAAATAAAAGTACAAAAAAAAGAATTAATAATATATTTCTCATTGTCAATTTTTCAAATTTGAAAAAACTTTATATGGAGAATCAAGAACTTTTCACAATAAATTTCTTAGTAAGTAAAAAATCCTATTTTTATATTCTTGTATTTTTGAATACTTATCAAGGGGTTACCTAAATCAGATTATAAAATGAGTCGCATTTTCAACATGACTCAAAATTCCATGAATACTCCTTATGCAAAAAGAGTAGCTGAAAAATTTAGAGAGGCTCAAAACTATTTAAAAACTAATGGTTTTAGTAGATCAACTAAACATTTACTGGAAGATATTGAAAATTCTGTTGAAAAATAATGCCAATACCCCCTCACTTACCACAACTACAGTATGGCTACGATGATGGCTTTACAACCATTGTTTTTGGGTTAATAGGAAGTTGCTTAGGATGTATCTTAATTTTATTCATTTCTTTTTTTGAATTTAAATTCAAAAAGCAAAATAGTAAGCCTTAAGAGACTTACTAAACGTTAAATAAGAACTCCATTACATCACCTTCGTTAACAATATATTCCTTACCTTCACTTCTTAAAAGACCTTTAGTTTTTGCATTGGCAATTGAACCTGAATCAATTAAATTTTGATACGAAATAGTCTGAGCTCTTATAAATCCTTTTTCAAAATCAGTATGAATTACTCCTGCTGCCTGTGGCGCAGTCATCCCATCTTTTATTGTCCAAGCTTTTGTCTCCTTTTCTCCGGTAGTGAAATAAGTTTTTAATCCCAATAATTTATATGTTGATCTAATTAAAGAACTTAATCCCCCTTCTTCTACTCCTAAGCCAATAAGGTAGTCTTTTTTATCTTCTGGTTCTAACTCTATTAATTCAGATTCGACTTGCGCTGATATTTTTATACATTCTGTATTTTCATTGCTTGCAAAATTCTGAACTGTTGATGAAAAATCATTACCTTCAGATAAATCATTCTCATTCAAATTAGTTGCGTAAATAATTGGTTTAGCAGTGAGGAAGCCTAATTGCTTAATTATTAAATTTTCTTCTTCATTCAAAGATATTGATCTAACTGAAAGGCCTTTCTCTAGCTCTTCTTCAATTTTTTCTAGTAAGTTATCTTCTTTAGCTGCCTCTTTACTAGTTCTAACCTGTTTTTTAATTCTTTCTCTTCTTTTTTGGAGTTGAGATAAATCAGCTAAATTCAATTCCAGATTAATTATCTCAATGTCATCCAGGGGATCTACCTTTCCAGAAACATGAATTACATCACTATCTTCAAAGCACCTTACAACATGAACTATTGCATCAACCTCCCTAATATTTGATAAAAATTTATTTCCCAAACCTTCGCCTTTACTAGCTCCTTTTACTAGTCCTGCGATATCTACAAATTCAATTTTTGTTGGGATAATATTTTGGCTAGAACTTAAATTACCTAACTCTTGCAACCTTTGATCTGGTACTGAAACTATGCCTTTATTAGGTTCTATAGTACAAAAGGGGAAATTAGCCGCTTGAGCCTTAGCATTTTCTACAAGTGCATTAAATAGAGTTGATTTTCCAACATTTGGTAATCCAATAATACCTGCTTTTAACATTTGAAAAAACTTATGGAAAAATTATCAAGAAAACATCTTCTAGTAATATAGTATTTACTTAACCAATCTTGGATAAGTTAATTATAATCGTCTTGATTATTTATTTAGTTCCTAAATATTCTCTACTTCTGCTTTTAAAAAGAAATGTTTGATTTAATAAAAAAAAATATAAATCTAAGAAGTGGAATTATATTGCTTTCTCTAGCTATATTTTTCGTTTTTATAACCAATTCCTTCAAGAAAAATAAGTCAAAAGATATTTCTGATTTTGTAGTTCAAGTTGAAAAAGGAATCCTCTCAGATTCAATTAATACTAGTGGTGAAGTAAAAGCAATAAGGACAAGCAATATCGGGCCTCGGAAGCAAGGCGTAATAAAAGAAATCAAAGTAGATGAGGGCGATCTTGTAAACAAAGATCAAGTTTTAGCTTCTCTTGATGATGAAGACTTTATCTATAAAATTGAAGAACTTGAATTAAATTTAGAAAAACAAAAATCTGAATTTTTAAGAAGGGAATATTTATATCAAGAAGGCGCGGTAAGTAAAGAAGACTTTGAAAGTTATAAAAATAACTACAACATTAGTAGTGCAAAACTTAATGATGCAAAAGCTGAAAAAAGTTTCTATCTAATTAAAGCTCCTTATGGAGGAAAGATAACTGCAAAATATGCTGAGATAGGATCTTATGTCACACCAAGTACAAACTTAAGTTCAGACCCTAAAACCAAAAACTTTATTTTTGAACTATCAGAGGGCCTAGAAATTGTTGCTAAAGTTCCTGAGAGTGACATTGGCAGAATAAAAATAGGTCAAGAAGCCTCAGTAAGAATTGAGGCTTATCCCTCAAAAAAATATAGTGCCATAGTTAAAAAAATAGCTACAAGAGCTGTAAAAGATAATAATGTAACCTCATTCGAAGTAACTTTAAATTTTAAAGATATTTCTGAAGAAATTAAAATTGGAATGACTGCAGATCTTGAGTTTAGAGTCGAAGGTAATGAAGAAAAAATCTTAGTCCCTACAGTTTCTATTGTCACTGAAAAAGGTGAAAAAGGAATTTTGAAAGTTGATAAAAACAATTCTCCCAAATTTGAAAAAATCGAAATTGGTATTAGTAGTGGAAATAAAACTTCAGTCATTGATGGATTAGAACCTGGAGAGCAAATCTTTATTGATATTCCACCTTGGGCTAAGAAGAGAAAATGAGTTTAAAATCTGAAAACTCTAAAAAACCAATTTTACTTTTAGTCGATGGCCACTCACTTGCTTTTAGAAGCTTCTATGCATTTAGCAAAGGGATTGATGGAGGTTTAACTACCAAAGAGGGATTTCCAACAAGTGTCACTTATGGATTCCTAAAAAGTCTTCTGGATAATTGCAAAAATATTAGTCCTGAGGGTGTTTGTATTACGTTTGATACCGAAAAACCAACTTTCAGACATGAATTAGATCCGAATTATAAGGCTAATAGAGATGTGGCACCAGATGTTTTTTTTCAGGATATTGAACAACTAGAAATCATTTTAGAAGAAAGCCTTAATTTGCCAATTTTTAAATCTCCAGGATACGAAGCAGATGATCTCTTAGGCACAATTGCAAATGATGCTTCTTCTAAAGGATGGTGCGTGAATATTCTTTCTGGAGATAGGGACTTATTTCAATTAGTAGATGATCAAAAAGATATTTATGTACTTTATATGGGTGGTGGTCCATATGCGAAAAGTGGAAATCCAACTCTTATGAATGAAAATGGAGTAAAAGAAAAATTAGGTGTTGCGCCAGAAAGAGTAGTTGATCTTAAAGCCCTAACTGGTGATAGTTCTGATAATATTCCAGGTATTAAAGGGGTAGGTCCAAAAACTGCAATTAACCTTCTAAAAGAGAACGACACGCTTGATGGAATCTATAAGGCTTTGGACAAGATTCAGCAGAACAACGATAAGAAATATAAAGGATTCATCAAAGGTTCAGTTATTGAAAAGCTAAGAAACGATAAACATAATGCTTTTCTCTCCAGAGATTTGGCAAAAATAAATACTAAGGTGCCTTTAATTTTAAGTAACGGTTATGAATTAAAAAATATAAATCAAGAACTACTTTCAGAGTCACTGAAAAAATTAGAACTATCAACACTACTCCGGCAAATTGATATTTTCAATTCAACTTTCAGCAAAGGTGGTTTTGACAAAAATAATGTAGCTAAAGAGGAGGAGAAGGCACCAAAAGTCGCAGGCAATAATGAATTAGAAAATAGTGAAAATAAAATCCCTAAAATTAAGGTAACTGTTGTAAATGACTTTGAATTACTTGATAAATTAATTCAAAGATTAGACAAGACCAATCAAATAGTTTCTTTAGATACAGAGACCAATAGTTTAAATCCAATCGATGCAGAACTTGTTGGGATAGGGTTATGTCTTGGAGAAGAAAATGATGATTTATTTTATATACCTCTTGGTCATCAAACAAAAAAAGAGACCACCAATCAATTATCAATTGAAGATGTTTTCTCTAAGCTAAGAAATTGGATAGAAGATCCAAACAAAGAAAAGGTACTCCAAAATTCTAAGTTTGATAGGCAAATATTTTTTAATCATGGACTTGATCTTAAAGGCGTAACCTTTGACACCTTGATAGCAGACTACCTTCTTAATAATCAGGAGAAGCATGGGTTAAGTGAAATTAGTTTTAGATTATTTGGATTTAAGCCCCCTTCATTTAAGGAAACAGTTGGGAAGAATAAAGACTTTTCATTTGTTGATATTGATGAAGCAAGTATTTACTGCGGTTATGATGTTTTTCTAACTTTTAAGATTGTCAAAATTTTTAAAGAAAGATTTTCAAAGGAAAAAGATGACTTAATAAAATTGTTCGAACAAATCGAGCTGCCTTTAGAGCCGGTATTGTCCCAAATGGAAATGAATGGCATAACCATCGACATCCCTTATTTGGATAAACTCTCAAAAGAACTAAAAAGTACCTTAGAAGATATTGAAAGTAAGGTTTATAAGTTAGCAGAGGAGACTTTTAATCTATCTTCACCAAAACAACTTGGTGAGATCTTATTCGAAAAACTAAATTTGGATAAGAAAAAATCACGGAAAACAAAAACAGGATGGAGTACAGATGCAGTAGTTCTAGAAAGATTAGTCGACGAACATGAAATAATCCAACATTTAATAAAACACAGAACTCTTAGCAAATTACTTAGCACCTATATTGATGCTCTTCCAAATCTTATTAACGAAAAAACAGGAAGAGTTCATACAAACTTTAATCAAGCTGCAACAGCAACTGGCAGACTAAGCAGTAGCAATCCTAATCTTCAAAATATCCCTGTTAGGACTGAATTTAGTAGGAGAATCAGAAAAGCATTTTTGCCTGAAAAAAATTGGAAACTTTTATCAGCTGATTATTCTCAGATCGAATTAAGAATACTTGCTCACTTAGCGGATGAAGAAATACTAATAAATGCGTTTCATAAAAATGATGACATTCATTCTTTGACTGCAAGATTGATTTTTGAGAAAGAAGAAATATCTTCTGATGAGAGGAGAGTTGGGAAAACAATAAATTTTGGAGTTATCTATGGTATGGGTATAAAAAAGTTTGCACGTTCAACAGGAGTAAGTAGTCAAGAGGCAAAAGAATTCCTAATAAAATACAAAGAAAGATATTCAAAAATTTTCAAATTTCTTGAACTCCAAGAAAGGCTTGCCTTATCAAAAGGTTATGTAAAAACAATTTTTGGTCGAAAGAGAGAATTTAAGTTTGATAAAAATGGACTTGGAAGATTAATAGGGAAAGATCCTTACGAAATTGACCTACAATCTGCGAGAAGGGCTGGCATGGAAGCACAGTCATTAAGAGCCGCAGCTAATGCACCAATTCAGGGTTCAAGTGCAGACATTATTAAAATTGCAATGGTTCAACTAAATAAGAAATTCATAGAAATGAATGTTCCAGCAAAAATGCTTTTACAAGTACATGATGAATTATTGTTTGAAGTTGAACAGGATTCTTTGGAAATTACGACGAAATTAGTAAAGAAGACTATGGAAGATTGTGTAAAATTAAATGTGCCTCTTTTAGTTGATATTGGAATTGGAGACAATTGGATGGAGACAAAATAAACCTTATGAAATACTTATTTTAAGATGATCAAACTTTTTAATACTTTAAGCAAAAAAGTTGAGGTTTTTAAGCCTATTGATGATGTAGTAAAAATTTATTGTTGTGGAGTAACTGTTTATGATTTATGTCATCTTGGTCATGCCAGAAGTTATATAGCTTGGGATGTATTGAGAAGATTTTTAATTTACAGTGATTTCAAAGTGAAGTATGTTCAAAATTTTACAGATATTGATGACAAGATCTTAAAAAGAGCGAAAGAAGAAAGCAGTTCAATGAAGGAAGTATCTGAAAAGAATATCATTGAATTTCATAAAGATATGGATTCTTTAGGAATAATGCGTCCGGATAGCATGCCAAGAGCAACGAATCATATATGCAATATCTGCTCCTTCATAACAATCCTTGAGGACAAAGGTTATGCATACTCTAGGGATGGAGACGTTTATTATTCTGTTTTCAAAAATAAAAATTATGGAAAGCTTAGTAATCAAAATTTACAAGAACAAAATATCAATCAACAAGGAAGAATGGTAAATGAGGAAAATAGTAAAAAACTTAATCCGCAAGATTTTGCGCTATGGAAAAAAGCCAAAGATGATGAACCATTTTTTGATTCGCCATGGGGTAAAGGTAGGCCAGGATGGCATATTGAATGTTCGGCGATGGTTAAAGATGAATTAGGAGATACTATCGATATCCATTTAGGTGGTTCCGATTTGATTTTTCCTCATCATGAGAATGAAATCGCCCAATCAGAAGCAGCCAATGGCAAAAAGCTAGCCAACTATTGGTTACACAATGGGATGGTCAATGTAAATGGACAAAAGATGAGTAAATCCCTTAAAAATTTTAAAACTATCAGAGAGCTAATTCAGTCAGGTATAAGCCCTATGACTTTGCGATATTTTGTTATGACTGTGAATTATAGAAAACCACTTGATTTTACTGAAGAAGCTTTAAGGAGTGCTTCAGAAGCTTGGAAAAATATTAATGTAGCCCTTTCTTTTATGGATCTTACAAAAGGTGTTTTTAGATCTATTGATAAAGATGAATCTATCGAAGAAGAATATAAAGAAAAAATAAGTTTTGAATTATCTCAAAAAAAGCTTAAATTTTCTGAGGCTCTTGGAAATGACCTCAATACAGCAGGCGCTATTGCAATTATTTACGATTTAGCGAAACCATTAAAAAACTTTTTAAACCAATTTCAAAGGGTTGAAGGTTTTAAAATAGACCTAAATCAAAAATTCTTTCTACTTGAAAATTTTAAAACTCTTGCAAAGTTGACTGAGGTACTTGGTCTTAAAAAAGAAGTTTTAGTAAAAGAAAGTAAAATAACAGAAGAAGAAATATCATCACTTATTAATGAAAGATTGAAAGCAAAAATGGAAAAGAATTATGCGAAGGCCGATGAAATAAGAAATTTGTTAAAAGAAAAAGGTATTGAACTTATTGATCAATCAAAGGAAATAACAACATGGATAAGGGTCTAAATTTTAAGAAAAAAACCAATTTGAAATTTTTGTTTTTTAAATACACCTTTAAATGGGAAGATATTAGAAATATCAGAGAAAATTGAAATACATTACTGTGCTCGGTTCTACTGGTTCAATAGGGACTCAAACTCTCGAAATAGCTAGTGAGCAGCCTGATAAGTTTAAAGCCGTAGCTCTTTCTGCAGGAAGAAATATTAATTTATTAACTGAACAAGTTAAAACACATAAACCAGAGGTAGTTGCAATTGAGGATGAAAGTCTTATAGAAGATTTAAAAGATAATATTAATAACTTAAATTTGGATGATGCTCCCTTGGTTTTAGGTGGAAAGCAGGGGATTAACGCAGTTGCAGCATGGGATAAAGCAGATACTGTAGTAACAGGGATAGTAGGCTGTGCAGGCTTAATTCCAACAATGTCAGCAATTAATGCTGGGAAAAATATTGCACTTGCTAACAAAGAAACTTTAATTGCGGCAGGACCAATTGTTATTCCTGCATTAAAAAAAAATAATAGTAGGCTTTTACCTGCTGATTCAGAACACTCTGCTATCTTTCAATGTTTACAAGGATTACCTAATTATGAAAATGCAGATTTTTCAACAGGAGAAATGCCTAAGGGTTTAAAAGCTATACATTTAACCGCTTCTGGTGGTGCTTTCAGAGATTGGGCAGTTGAGGATTTAAAGCATGTCACAGTGGAAGATGCGACTTCACATCCTAATTGGGATATGGGGAAAAAAATAACTGTAGATTCTGCAACTCTTATGAATAAAGGATTAGAAGTTATAGAAGCTCATTATTTATTTGGGACCTCTTACGAAAATATCGAAATAGTTATCCACCCTCAAAGTATTATTCATTCAATGATTGAGATGGAAGATTCTTCAGTATTAGCTCAATTAGGTTGGCCAGATATGAAACTACCCATTTTATACGCGATGAGTTGGCCTGAAAGATTTAAAACAAATTGGAAAAGATTAAACCTAAGTGAAATTGGAAAATTAACTTTTAAAGAACCAGACGAGTTTAAATATCCATGCATGGGACTTGCCTATGCTGCAGGGAAATCTTCTGGGACTATGCCTGCAGTCTTAAATGCTGCTAATGAAATGGCTGTTGAACAATTCCTTAAAGAAAAAATTTCTTTTCAAGAAATCCCAACATTTATAAGTAAAGCTTGTGAATCACATATGGAGAATTTGAATTTGAGTCCCGAATTGGAGGATATTCTTGAAGTAGACAATTGGGCAAGACTTTTTGTTGAGCAAGAAATTAAAAAAGGGAAAAAATACGTAAGTATTGGATAAAAGTGAATTTTAAAAGTCACCTAACTAACCATTTCTTAGGACTATTGGATGCTGAACTTACAAGCAAAGTCTTTCATTTTTAAACTTTATGCCACTCTAAATTCTCGTTTCATATTCATTTCAGGCAAGTCATTCATTGAATCTCTCCATTTCTGGGCCCATTCACTTTGACTATGTCTATAAATTCTAAATAGTTCATCTACAGAGGAATCATGATAATCAACTCTAAGGTCTAAAAGGGGAAAGCCTAGTTCTCCACTTACCTTTAGGGCGCTTGAGGTTGAACGGGGGCTTCGTCTATCTCCACCTATATTTTCTCCTGCATTAAGAGCATCAAGTAGTCTTTTCCCTAATTTAATATTTGGATCACTTTGGTTAAAAACATCAGCCATCTCCTCAAGAACTTCAATATTTTCTAGAAAATTGCCAGCTACAGAAAAGTTTTCTCCACTTATATGTCCGCTTGTCTGAAAACATTCTTGACCTGTCCAGCATGCGCTTCTCCCATACTTATCAATTAAGTGAACCTGTCTTTTTTCCCTGCCAAAATCTTCCTTAATTAAATCTTCCAAAACAATTTTGGAATCAGAGCAGGATTGGAGTGACTCAAGACTTCTTAATCCTAAATACGGATTAGTTTGACCTTGAGTTGCAACAGCACCAACCTGTGATCTAACGAATGAAACTGTTGAGCCAACAGCTATATGACAAGAAGAAACTGCAACACCAAATCTATTTTTTAAAGGATCAAAACCAATAATTGAAAATGTCATTTATATCATTAGAGGCTTGTCTAAAAAATTCTTATCAATGGAAAATATTGTATTTAATAAAACCTCAATACCATTAGCACATTGATCAAGAGAAGTATGTTCCTTGTAGGAATGACTCAGACCATTCCTGCTTGGGACGAAGATCATCACCATAGGACAGATCCTTCCTATTTCTTGTGAGTCATGACTTGCTTTGCTTGGTAAGATTCCAGTTTTAAATCCCAACTTTTCAGATTCATGAAATGAAGATCTCACTAATTTAGAGCATGACTTAGTGGGACTCACTTCAAATTGAGGTTCTATCTGTATCACGCATCCAGTAACTTCTTGAATTTCTGAACATAGATTCTCAATTCTTAAACTCATTTCCCCAATTACATCTTCATCCAAATCTCTCATGTCTATCGTGAATACTGCCTCTCCTGGAATAACATTTGCCGCATTGGGATGTAATTTCAATTTACCAACTGTTGCGACCGCACTTTCAGAAGTATTTTTAGCTATCTGTTCAATGCCAACAATAATTTTAGAGGCGGCCAAAAGTGCGTCCTTTCTATTTGACATCGGTGTGGTTCCAGCATGATTAGCCTGACCTGTAACCTTAACGGTTATTCTTTTTTGACCTACTATTCCATTAACAATTCCGATATCCAAACCACCATCTTCAAGGACCTTTCCCTGTTCAACATGTAATTCAAGAAAAGCGAATATATCTTTTTTAATTCTTACCGCACTTTTAATGTCAAGCCAATTTCCACCAATCCGAGAAAGATTATCAACTATTGAACGGGAATTACTTGTAATAAAATCTTCCTCGTTTAAAGATAAATTTCCTGTAAAGCCCTTACAGCCAATCATTGTCGATTCTTCATCAGCAAAGACAATTATTTCAAAGGGTCTATTTAATTTAATATCATTTTCCTGAAGGAAAAAAGCAATTTCAATTCCTGCAATCACTCCTAAAGTGCCGTCGTACTTACCTCCCTTTGGAACAGTGTCGAGATGAGATCCAGTAACAATGGGAGGCAAATTATTATCATGCCCATCTAATCTTGCAATAATATTTCCGGCAGTATCTATTCTTATTTTTAAACCTGAGTCCTTAAGGGTTTTCATAAAAAAATTTCTTGCATATATATCTTCATCAGAAAAACCTCTTCTTGAAACAGAACCATTCTCAGAAGCTCCGATTGAAGAAAAAGAATTTATCAAGTCTTGGATTCTCTCCCTATTTATTACCTGTGGCTCTAGGATTTTTAACCCAGCGCTATAACTCATACTTCTATTACTTAAACCTATTTAAGGTCTCTTATTTTTCAAATAAAACCTGTATTGGTTTACACCTTTTCAGAAATTAATTTAAGAAACGAATTCAAACTTTCCAGCCTAAATTATCAGCCATCTTTTGAGCCTTATCAGGGATATCCTCAATTATAAAAATCTTATATAAGATCTGAACGCTTAAAAGATGATTGATTATTGCATCCAATTGTACTTTTTCTGAGGCATCAAGCTCTGAACTAAAAAATTTATTCAGCAAATCATTTACTTCTGTTTCATCCAAGATTCCAAATTCTCTTATCCTCTTAGGACTTAAAAATTCATTCACTATTTCCTGCATAGAACTTAAATTATCTTTATCTGCATGGGAAGGGGGGGCCATGAAAGGAAATTTTTCACGTTTATATAGTGATTCAGGCAGCAATCCTGACATGGCTTCTCTTAAAACATACTTCTCGACATTGTCTTTAATCCTTAATTCAGGGGGGACAGCAACGGCAGCTTCAGCTAGGTGATGATCTAAAAATGCAGGTCTGGCTTCCATTGAATTTGACATGTCTACTCTATCTCCACCCCATGTGAGAATTTGGCCCTCAAGCATAGTCTTTATCCAAATGTACTGAGCCTGATCAATTGCGTATCTATTTTCTAACTGCTCAAGGTCAAGTTCTCCAAAAATTGCCGCCCCTGGATCATAAGTTTCCGTTATCTCTTTATATTTACTTGAGACTAAACTTTTCGCATAAGTTTCACATGCAAGCCAAGGTTGAAGGCAACTTGGCGTAAATCCTAAAAATTCCTTGAAAGATTTATTACTTATCTCTTCATTAGCTAGCATCGCGCCCTTGAAAATATTATTTGAATTTTCCAGATTTTCTTTAAGATTCTCAGATTCTGAATTAGAAATTCCGACCCCATAGGTATACATATCTTTTCTAAAAGCGGGATAGCCTCCAAACAATTCATCTGAGCCCTCTCCTGTCATAACGACCTTATAATCGAGCTCATTCACTCTTTTACTCATAAGGTACTTTGCAATTGCAAGGGTGTTATAAATAGATCTTTCAGTAAACCATAGAACCTTTTCAAAATTCCCATACAGATCATCTCCATTTATTTTTAAAATCTCATGATCTGCATTTGTGGCGACAGCCATCTCTTTTGCTATCGAAGTTTCATCATATCTTTCATCACTGAAACCAATAGTGAATGCCTTTACTGATTTTTGACTAATAGCAGAAGCCAATCCCAAAATTGAGCAACTATCAATTCCACCAGACAAATAACAGCCGACAGGAACATCAGCGACCATTCTTAATTCAACCGCTCTCAATAATTCTTTTCTAATATTTTCAATAAAATATTTTTCACTTTTATCTCTTTCATAAGTGTTTTTCTTAGGGAAATTTATATCCCAGAATTTTTCCTCTGTTATCTGAAATTTGTTATTTACTCTTTTGACCTTAAGGATATATCCGGGTTTAACTTGTTTAACACCGGCGAATGCTGTAGAGCCAGGTACCATTACCTGCATCAATTGATGAACCAGTCCTTCACCCGTAAATTTTCTTTCAACTGATGGATGGGCGAATAATACTTTTAATTCAGAGCCAAATATTAAGGAATCATCGGTCTCAATCCAGTATTGAGGTTTAATCCCAAAACGATCTCTTACAAGATAAAGACAATCCTGTTCTGCATCAAACAATGAAAAGGCAAATTCTCCTCGCAGATAAGATAATGATTCATCAATGCCATATTTCTCATAAAGCCTAAGCAATATTTCCGAATCGCTTTTTGAAGAAAAGCTTACTCCCTGTGCAACAAGATCAGCCCTGATTCTCTGAAAGTCATAAAATTCACCATTATGCGCCATCAGAATATGATTTTCGGCACCACCAACAAAAGGCTGTCTGGCTCGATTTTCATTTAAATCTATTATTGATAATCTCGCATGACAGAATCCTATAGAAGCATCATCTGATAATTTATATCCAAAACCGTCAGGTCCACGATGGCTTTGAATAGCCGCCATATTTACAAGAATCTGAGGTTCAACAGATTTATCTTTTGATTTATTAAAAACCCCGCCTATTCCACACATCTAGTTAAACGACATCCATCACTCTTGTTGTTCTATCCATCAGACAGGTAAGTAATGCCATTCTTACAAATACCGCTCCTCTTGACTGAGCAAAATACCAATTTTTTGAGGTCTGATCCAGTGATGTTGATAATTCAGGACCACGAGCGAGAGGATGCAATATTATGGAATCTTTTTTAAATGGCAACTCACTGTGCAATTTAAATGCACTTCCATGAACCTCATAATTATCTCCCACCCATGCAATTGCATTTATATAGGTAACGTCTAGGGAAGGCAATACTTTTTGCATATCCGTCTCCAGCTCAATCTTTAGATCAGATTCAATAAGTTGTTCTAACTGCCCTTCATCAAATAGATCTTTCTGATCAATAAATTTGTCATCGTAAATTACAATAATTTTTTTTATGAAATATGGGAACTTACAGAATAATTTTAGAAGAGATCTGACTGTTCTCATACGTGATGGAACTCCGATGATACCAATGGTTATTTTTTCACTATCATCAATAGATTTGTTAACGAGATAAGGTCTCCATTTAAAAATCGTATAAAGATCAGACATCGCCTGAGTGGGATGTTCATCGATTCCATTACCAGCATTTATTATTGGAATTCTCAAAGATTTTATCATTTCAAAGATCGCCTCATTGTCACTTTCTCTTAGGACAACGCAGTCACCGTAATTATTAAACATATGAGCAATATCCAAATGGGTTTCTCCCTTGGCAATTCCAGTAGAACTTTTATCGGTGATATTTATTGAGTCACCACCTAGTCTGTGCCATGCGCTGTCAAACGATAATCTTGTTCTGGTGCTTGGTTCATAGAAGGCATTTATGAGTATCTTTCCCTTGAGGGGACTATTATGGGAAATATATCTGTTTGGGTTACTTTCGAATTTTGCAGCCAGCCTGAAAAGTTGTAGAAGACAATCTTTACTGAAGGGGTCTATGGAAATTACATGCCTGTCCAATAACTCATATAGAAATTCCGCTCTTTCCTTTATTTCAGATAATAAATTCTGAGGATGAGTGGAGCCGTAAATATCAGGTCCGATTCTTGAAAAAGAAAATGATTTTTCCCTATGTAAGGTTCTTACTTTATATGATCCCAAAATATTAAAGTTCCAAAATTTGTGCCGGTAACTACATTTTTATAAACAAAAATCAATAAAAACAAGTAATTTCAAAGAAAAATTTCAAAAAAAGTCTAATCATTTTCAGTTTCTGTATAGCACTAATACAGGAAATAATTAATTCAACTCAGAATTTAACAGCAATAGTGAATGCTTTACCCTCTGAAAAAGAAGTTTTAACGGGTGCTTGTGTTATGCCCTAGAATTGCCTTAATGGCAGTATGGCAATGTGATTTAAAAATGACAAAATGGGTAAATAAACACCTTCTACTATGCGCAACACCCACAAAACAGAAATGCTTTAAAGGCACTGAAGGTCAAAAAACATGGGAATGTCTGAAAAAGACTTTAAAAAAATTTGAGAATGATCCCTCTACAAAAAACGTTCATATCTTAAGATCAAAAGCTGACTGTTTAAGGGTATGTAAGAACGGCCCAATTCTTCTTATTTGGCCTGATGGTATTTGGTATGAGAAAGTTTCTCCAGAAAAAATTTCTGAAATTTTTACCTCACATATTATTAATGGTAAGCCAATAGAAAAATGGATTTTCAAAAAAACACCATTTTTAAATAGTCCTAGATACTCATAAACCAGTTCTTTACGACTTCGTCTGACCAGCAGCCATTAATCGAATGAAAACCATTATGACCTCCTTTTTCAGTTATAAAAATAGTAAATTTATCAATAGATTCTTTTCTTAAATTCAAAGTTTCCTTATATGGAACCCAGGGATCATCCTTGGCATGAATAAAAAGCATTGGAGGTAATTTTTTAATTGAGTTTTGGATTCTAAATATTGGAGAAGCTTTAATATAATAATCTTCTAAAGAATTAAATCCCCAACTAGGAGCTGTAAATTTCTGATCAAATTCTCTTATACTTTTTAAATTTCTAATTTTTATTCTTAATTTCTCGTTATCGAGGAGTTTGCCTTCATCATTAAATCCATCCCATAACTGATTTTTTAAGCGGTGAAGTAACCATTTCTGGTAGATAGAATTTCTAGGTTTTTCAATACAGAGACTGCATGAAGATAAATCTAAAGGGGTACTCACGCAGGCAAGGCCATCTAAAAGTTTTTCTCCTTTGTTTTTATCGTAATCTAGGCAGGCATTTAAAAGAATTGTTCCACCTAAAGATAATCCAACTCCGTAAATTGGAAGATTATTATTCTTTTTCATAAGATCTTTGAACTCTAAATTAATCAATTTTTTAAAATAATTAATTGCTGAAATAACATCACTGGAACATTTAGCACAATAATTTCCTTTAGCTAAATATCTCGCTGATCCAGATCCTCTTAGATTTAATTTAAGAACTCCAAAACCATTATTTGCTAATTTCCTAGATATTCTTCTTAAACCAAACCGTTTAGTTGAGCCCCCTAAACCATGTGTAACGATTACAAAACCCCTAAGTGATTTTAAATTTTCAGGTAATTCTAAAAAACCTAAAAGATAATCACATTCAAATTTTTTAGAAAGAATTTTATTAATCGGAAAGAATATTTTTTTATTTTTTTTTGATTTACCAAAATCAATAACAAAAGTATCTCTCAAAGTTTGTAAGTCGCCACCTATCCAAGGTAAGACTTCTCGAAATGGCCTATTTTTTACGTAATCTGAAAAACTAAAAGATATACTATTATTTCTCCCCAACTCCAAGATCCTTTAATTCTCCTATCAAATCATTAAGTACCTTTTTTGCATCACCAAAGACCATTGAGGTATTAGGCAGATCAAATAAATCATTTTTTATTCCGGAGTAACCTGCACTCATACCACGCTTAATTACAAATACCGTTCTTGCTTCCTGCACATCAAGAACTGGCATGCCATATAAAGGAGAAGAGCTATCATTTTTTGCTTGAGGATTAACCACATCATTTGCTCCTAAAACTAAAACAACATCTGTTGCTGGAAAATCAGGATTTACAACGTCCATCTCTTTAAGTTGTTCGTAAGGAACATCTGCTTCTGCTAAAAGTACATTCATATGTCCAGGCATCCTCCCTGCGACAGGATGAATTGCGTAAACAACTTCAATACCATTTTGCTCTAGTTTTTTTGTCACTTCCCTTAATGTATGTTGGGCTTGAGCTACTGCCAGACCATAACCAGGAACAATAATTACCTTGTTGGCTGCTTCTAAAGTCAATGCACATTCTTCAACACTGCAAGAAGTTATATTTGTATATTCTCCTGAACCAGAAGAGGCTGTACTTTGTGCAGATAAAGAACCTCCAAAAAGAACTGAGACCAATGATCTATTCATACCCTTGCACATTACTTGAGTAAGTATTAGACCTGCCGCTCCAACCATTGCCCCTGCTACTATCAAAAGCTGACTATCTACAACGAAGCCTGCTGCTGCTGCTGCAATCCCTGAATAGCTATTTAATAAAGATATAACGACTGGCATATCCGCTCCACCAATTGGCAAAGTAACTCCAATACCTAATAAAGAAGAAACTATAACTAAAAGCCAAATAGAACTTGTATTACCGTTTATCAAATCAAAAAAGGCTATCAAGGAAGCAACTGCAAAAACAATATTTACAAAATGTCTAACTTTGCTCTGAGTCCATCCTGGAGTTGACAACCAACCCTGTAACTTTGCCATCGCCACAATTGAACCTGTGAAAGTTATGGCACCAACAAATATAGAAACAGATATTGAAACTTCGTTAATCAGTGACTTAAAAAAATCAAGATTTTTTACACTATTAGAAATAGGGAAAATAGCTACTCCTAAGGCCACCAAAAGTGATGACATTCCTCCACAACCATTGAACAATGCCACTGTTTCAGGCATGGAGGTCATAGGTACTTTTTTTGCAAGAATTGCTCCGAAAAAACTACCTATGATTGATCCAATTATTATCCAAATCCAAGACTGAATAGCAATTCCAGAAGTGCCTAGATAATAAGAAAGTAATCCTACTACTGATAGCGACATTGCAAATGCAGCTAATCTATTGGCGTCCCTTGCTGATTTTACTTTTGATAATCCTTTTATTCCCAAAGCCAGTAAAAGTACTGCTAGAAGGTCAATAACGAACTTAATAATTACAGGTAGATTCATTTTAAAAATTACTTCTTATTTGATGGTTTACGACTAAACATCGCGAGCATTCGATCAGTTACAAAGAAACCGCCTACAACGTTAAAAAGAGCAAATCCAAGAGAAACTGAACCAATGATTAAAAGTGGTACGTTACCTTCTGCTTTTACAATTAAAGTCAAGGCTGCAAGCATTGTTATTCCCGAAATTGCATTTGCTCCACTCATTAGAGGTGTGTGAAGAGTAGGAGGAACTTTTCCAATTAACTCCAGGCCTAATAAACTACCAAGTAATAGAACCCAAAGAAGACTTATAAAAGACATAATTTTAAAACCTCAATTTTCAAAAACTTTATTTTGAAGAACAACTCCTTCATCGCTTAATAAACATCCAGAAATGAGTTCATCCTCTTTATCTAATTTAATTAGACCATCTTTTATAAATGGTGTAATCAAAGATGTTAAGTTCTTAGCATAAAGTGAACTTGCATCATAAGGAACTGAAGAGGGTAATTCCCCCGCTCCTATAAGTTTTACCCCATCTTTGATAATAGTTTCATTTGATTTTGTTCCTTCGCAGTTCCCTCCCTGAACAACTGCTAAATCAATAACTACTGCTCCAGGCCTCATTTTTTTAATCATGGGTGAGTCTATTAAAACAGGGGCCTTTTTACCTAGAACTTGCGCAGTACATATAGCAACATCAGCTTCAGATAAATATTTAGTTAAAGTTGCCTTCTGTTTTGAGAGGAATTCGGGTGTTACAGCTTTTGCATAACCTCCTGCCTCTCCTGGCTTTTCCTCAACTTCAGGAAGTTCTATAAATCTTGCTCCGAGGGACTCTACTTGTTCTTTAACAGCAGGTCTAATATCAGATACAAATACTATTGCTCCAAGTCTTTTTGCTGTCGCAACTGCCTGTAATCCTGCAACGCCTCCACCAAGAACCACTACTTTGGCAGGTTGGACTGTCCCAGCTGCAGTCATAAGCATTGGGAAATATCTATCTAACTCACTTGCAGCCAAAAGGACTGCTTTATATCCAGCAATATTGGCCTGTGAAGAGAGAACATCAGAAGATTGAGCTCTACTAATCCTCGGAAGCAACTCTAGTGATAAAGCTGAAATCTTATTACTATTTATAATCCTTAGAAGCTCCTTATTACCATATGGGTTAAGAAGACCGAGAAGAACAGCGCCTTTCTTTAACTTAGTTAAATTATCCTCTGATGGAGTTTGAACACAAAATATTAAGTCCGCTTCACCCCAAATTTTTTGATCTAAGTTGTTTATTATTGTTCCGCCAGATTCTTCGTATGATAAGTCACTAAATCCTGATAATTTCCCTGCTGAACTTTCAATATAAACATCACATCCAAGGCTTTTTAATTTCTTTACCGCTTCTGGTGTAGCTGAAACTCTCCTTTCACCAGAGCTTGTTTCAGAAGGAATAAGTATCTTTGTCAATTTATTTATTTTTTTAACATACTAAATATAAATTGAAGAAAGTCAAAAGTCTTGGATTTTTGTTAAAAATATATTTTCTTTTCTATAAAAAATAGCTATCTAGAATATATAAGTACTAAATAATCCAATGAGTATAAAAGCAATCGAATGTCCTGATGGAGTGTGCCACAGTCATCATGGTGGTCATGCTGTTCCAAGGCAAGCTATGCAAAAAAATCTAGAAAAGCATGGAAAAGACTGGTGCGAGAAATTAGCAGAGAGAATTTATGAAATGTCAGTTGATACTTATTCACAGACAGTCATGCCCAGCCTCCACTCCGCAGGTTGGCAAAGAAGACATTTAGATTGGGAATTTAAGCTGGCAGAAAATGATTCTGAACCTGATGAAGCTCTTGTTGAAGGAATTATTAATGCCACAGAAAGCTTTCTAAGGAGCAGCGAGGTTCATCGATTATTTATTCAAGAATTAGTTCAGGGGACATTCGAGGAAGCAAATGATAAAAAAATAATTTCTAAAGCAATAAAATCTATCATTGAAGAAGAAATTGTTAGTTCACTAAGAGAAAAGAAAGAAACTCTTTTAAAGAAAATATCCGCAAAATTAATATCAGAAGAAAAAGTTAGCGAGGAACTTGCAATAAATTCAGCTAAAGAGGGTTTTGAGGAAGTTGAAAGACTACTTGCAAATCACAGCGAGGCAGTCTAACTCTATTTCTTTATATTTTCTTTATAATTCACCCAAAAATTAGCTCAAATATAAATTAAAGATTAAATTATTGTTTGGAAGTACAAAGTTGTAACTTATTAGACAATACATAGGTTATCTGATGTGTTTATCTATATACAATTTAAATCTTTCAATGGACAATTTCATTAGAAAAAGGATCGACATAGCGACCTGTTGGGCAACCAATAGAATTTCTGCAATGGACACTTTAGAAAGGTATGAAGACAGTTATGCAATAGCTGAAGAATTTAGAGAGTGGATATTACATATTGGAGAAAAGAACGAAAATTTAAAAGATTCTGTTTTAAACTTCCCAAAGGAATTAAAAAAGTTATTAGACCAAAAAGTCAACGATTGAGTAATAAATCTATCGAGTGAAATCCGCCCTACATTATTTGGGTTAGTTTATTATCATTAGTAGTGAAATTAGCAAATAAATGGAAAATAAAGAGAAGATTTCAAACATAGAAAATGTAGTAATTATAGGTTCGGGACCTGCAGGTTACACCGCTGCAATATATGCCGCACGAGCAAATCTCCAACCATTACTTGTAACAGGATTTAATTCTGGTGGAATTCCTGGTGGGCAATTAATGACTACAACATTTGTTGAAAATTATCCAGGTTTCCCAGATGGAGTACTGGGTCCTGAATTGATGGATCTAATGAAGGCTCAAGCAGAAAGATGGGGCACTAATTTATATGAAAGTGATGTAGTCTCAATTAATACCGATTCACATCCCTTTGAATTAAAAACTTTAGAAGGAACTATAAAATCTAACTCAATTATTATTGCAACTGGAGCAAGTGCAAATAGATTAGGCGTAATTAATGAAGATAAATTTTGGAGTAAAGGAATAAGTGCTTGTGCAATATGTGATGGAGCCACCCCACAATTTAGAGATGAAGAATTAGCTGTTATTGGAGGGGGGGACTCTGCATGTGAAGAAGCAGCTTATCTCACAAAGTATGGAAGCAAAGTGCATTTGATTGTTCGATCAGAAAAATTGAGGGCTAGCGCAGCAATGGTTGATAGAGTAAAAGCTAATCCAAAGATAGAAATTCATTGGAACACAAAAGTTGATAAAGCGGATGGTACTGAATGGCTAGAGAGAATAGAAACTATTCACTCTCAAGAAGGTAAAGGGGAAATAAATATAAAAGGTCTTTTTTACGCGATAGGGCACACACCTAATACGAAATTCTTGGGAAACAAAATTGATTTAGATAATAAAGGCTATATTGCTTGCAAATCAGGAAGGCCAGAAACATCTATTGAAGGCATCTTCGCTGCAGGTGATGTTGTTGATTCTGAGTGGAGACAAGGAGTTACCGCTGCAGGAACTGGATGCATGGCAGCATTAGCTACTGAAAGATGGCTCGCCGAAAAAAACTTAGCAAAAACTATAGTCAGAGAAACACCAGAACCAGAAAAAAAGCTTAATTCATCAGATTTTAATGAA
Source organism: Prochlorococcus marinus XMU1405 (assembly GCF_017696275.1). Classification (NCBI taxonomy): domain Bacteria; kingdom Bacillati; phylum Cyanobacteriota; class Cyanophyceae; order Synechococcales; family Prochlorococcaceae; genus Prochlorococcus; species Prochlorococcus marinus. Next base: position 83,140 of record NZ_JAAORF010000003.1, read on the forward strand.
GAAGAAGTTAATGAAGACACTTTCGATTCAAATTCCGAATGGCAAAAAGGCAGTTATGCATTAAGGAAACTTTATCACGAGAGTAAAAAACCTATCTTAGTAATTTTTAGTTCCCCTAGCTGCGGTCCATGTCATGTTTTGAAACCTCAGTTAAAAAGGGTAATTAAAGAACTTGATGGTGCAGTTCTTGGTGTTGAAATAGATATTGATAAAGATCAAGATATTGCAATACAAGCTGGTATTAATGGCACGCCAACAGTTCAACTTTTTAAAGAAAAATTATTAAAAAAACAATGGCAAGGTGTTAAACAAAGAAGTGAGTTTAAAGAAGCGATAAAAAATATTATCTAAAGTATTTTTTTATTTATTATTTCTCTTGGGATTATTTTTATTAGTAGTAGGTCTAGCACCGCCTGCATTCCTCTCTCTATAAGTTATTCTCCCTCTAGAAAGATCATAAGGACTTATCTCAACTAACACTTTGTCTCCAGCTAATAATTTAATTCTAAATTTAGTCAATTTACCTGCAGCTCTACATAAACATTGATGCCCTTCAGGTTGTTCTAAGGTAACCAAATAAAATCCATTCCCCTGCTCTTTTTCTATTACACCTGAAGTTTCAATCATTAATTAATCTTTTACTAAGTACATATTATCAGAAAAAGATTGGCCAAAATTGATTTAAAAAAAATTACATACGTAAAAATATGCAATTCAATTCAAATTGAAAATCTAATTTCATTAATTATTTGAAGTTGTCCATAGTAAAAATTTGCTTTCGCAATTTTTTCAGAATCTTCTAATTGATCAAAAAAAACAAACCCAAGGCTTTCCCATAATGAAGATCCGCAAACATTATTCAATTGATTTTTTGCTTCTTTTGCAAAATTATCTAGTTTTCGCTCAAGGTTTTTAGACTTAGAAACAGACATAGGTCAATAATATTCAATATAGTACAAATATACTATATGATTCTAAAATTGCAATATTAAAAAGGTAATCTCTTTTTTTCTTCAATATTAAGATCTGCTTCCATTTCCCTTAATCTTTTAAGTATTTGTTGATAGTACTCTTTTATATAACTCTCTAGTGAGGTCATATCCTCTTTTTTAAGTTCCAATATTTCGTAAGTTTTGCTCATGTCAGCATCTAATGATTCACCACTACTAGTTACTTCAGCAAAAGCCAATCGCTCAGCAACATTAAGAGAATCTTGGAAAAAGGAAACTACTTTTTGAGTGACACTAATAAGGAAAGGGGAAACTCTAAAAATTTTCGCCTTTTTTTCACTAAATTTTTCACATAAAGATATAACTTCATTTGAATCCCATGCTTTGGGACCTACTAATGGCAATGATGTTCTGTGAGTTTTTGGATTATTTACTGCTGCTACAACAACTTTCGCCATATCTTGAGTATTCATGTAAGCAATTTTAGTTGGAGTCCCACTCATCCACACTGCTTGACTATCCAAGATTGGTATTGCAAATTGACCAATAACTCCTTGCATAAAAGCTGCACATTTGAAGATTGTATAGTCTAAATTAGATTTCTCAAGAAGTTTTTCAGTGCAAAATTTAATGTCCATTAAAGGAACATTTCTAAACTTTTCTGTTAGGAGGATAGAAAGGAATATTACCCTTTTTACGTTTAAAGATTCGCAAGCATTGAATAAGTTAAGTTTTCCATCCCAATCAATTTCATAAATACTTTTAGGATCATCTGCCCTACTAGTCGCTGCATCAATAACTACTTCAATATCTTGCAATGCATATTCGATATCAGAAGAATTTAATAAATTACCTTTTGTTAGCTCACAACCCCATTCTTGTAGAAAGGAAGCTTTTCTTGGATTTCTTACAAAGCATCTTACTTCGTGTCCCTCTTCTATAGCTTGCTTTGCTATTTGTCTACCAAGTGTCCCTGTTGCTCCTACTAAAAGAATCTTCATACTTAAGATTTACTTAACTTTAAGACCATAACTCAAATTGTGATGTATCTGTGAGAATCAGTCTCCCTGAAACTTTAATAACAAAGCACCACCAACTAATCCTATTGGTATCAGTATCCAAAAAACTGCTGCAATACTAAAAATTTCTTTAGCCATAGTAAAATTGAATCATTACTATAATTTACATTCAAAATACATTTATTTGTTAAAAATGTAGATAATTCAAATATCTTGAAAATTTTCTAACATATGAATAATAATTTTAAAAAAAATATAAACATTCCTAATTACTGGAATTGGAATGGTTTTAAAATTTGTTGGAGTGTTACAGGCGAAGAAAATGAGATTCCAATTATCTTTCTCCATGGATTTGGAGCAAGTCGAAAACATTGGAGAAACAATTTAGAGTATTTTGCGAAAAAGAATTTTGCCTCTTATTCTTTGGATTTAATAGGATTTGGGGATTCAGATCAACCTGGGATTAGACAAATTGGAAAACTAAATAATGAGATTTGGTGTGATCAAGTGAAAGACTTTATTGCACAGGTAATAAGACCAAAGAATTCTGGGAAAGTAATTCTTATTGGCAATTCCCTTGGATCACTAGTTGCTCTAACATGTGCTGTTTCATTAGAGGATCAGATTGCAACAGTTATTGCATCGCCTTTGCCAGATCAAATTCAAGAAAATAAAAAGTCCATAACAAAAAAATCGTCATTTAAGGAATTTCAATATAGATGCATAACAATATTTTTTTTGTTTTTCCCCTTGGAGATTATTTTATTTTTAATAACTAAATTAGGGGTTATAAAACTGGGACTAAATTCTGCCTATTTCAAAAAAGATAATATTGATCGCGAACTATTAGATTTGGTGACAAAACCAGTTTTAAGAAGAACTTCGGCCAGATCATTAAGAGCGATGTGTATTGGAATGTCTTCAAGAGATGAAAAATTTCAAGCTTCTTACCTTTTGAGAAAACTTAGTTCCTCCAAAAAAGTTCCTTTTTTATTAATTTGGGGAGAAAAAGATAATTTCATACCTTTGTTTGTTGGCAAAAAGATTGCAAATTTCCATAGATGGGTAAAATTAAAAATAGTATCCAATTCAGGGCATTGTATCCATGATGAAGATCCTTCAGTATTCAATAGAATCTCTTATGAATGGATTAGAGATTTAAAAACCTTTTAAAATATGAAACATACATTATCAGTTCTTGTAGAAGATGAATCTGGAGCTTTAAGTAGAATCTCAGGTCTATTTGCAAGAAGAGGATTCAATATAGATAGCCTTGCAGTAGGACCTGCAGAATCTAAAGGGATTTCAAGGTTAACAATGGTAGTAGAAGGTGATGATGAAACTCTTCAACAAATGACTAAGCAACTTAATAAGTTATTTAATGTTCTTGGAGTTGTAGATTTTACTAATCTCGCAGCTGTTGAGAGGGAATTAATGTTACTAAAAGTTTCATCGAAAGAAGATACCAGAAGTAATATCCTTGATATAGTACAGATTTTCCGTGCAAAAGTTGTTGATGTTTCAGATATGGCCTTAACTCTCGAGGTGGTTGGAGATCCTGGGAAGTTAGTTGCTTTAGAAAAATTACTCGAGCCATACGGCATCCTTGAAATTGCGAGGACTGGCAAGGTAGCTCTTAAACGTTCTTCAGGAGTTAATACAGAAATGTTGAAAATAAATAAATATTCTCTAGAAATTTAATTAGTTATATCTACTGCCTTAATGTAGTCTTCTTTATTGATTTTTTTTAGTACATCTAATCCTTTAATAATCTTTCCAAAAATTGAATATCTTCCATCTAGTTCTGGGATCTTACTAGTTACAAAAAAAAATTCAGTAGATGAAGACTTATTCTTACCGCTCTTAACCATAGCAATTGAACCACTTTCAAAAGTATTAACTAACTTTTCTATTTTATTAGGATTTTTTATTTGATAATTATACCTTGGTTTAATTTCTTCTTTAAATTTTATTTCTAAAGGTATTGATGGATTTGTCTTATTAAGGTTTTGTTTTCGTTCAATATAAAGTTTATTTTCTGGATTAACACCACCATGTATAAAACTTATTTGGGGATAATTTATTATTTTATAAAATTTTTGATTTACGTAAATATTATTGTCTATGTTTTCCAGAAAGTTTGATACTGTTACTGGGTTATCTTTACCAAATAATTTAACCTCAAAATCACCTTTTGAAGTTTTAAAATTGACTACTTTATTACTATGGATACAAGTAAATTTAAGTTTTTGGCAATAATAATTTGGTTCAATCTTATTCTTAAAACTACAAGCTTGAACCAAAAACAAAACATTTATAAAAGATAGTGTTCTTAAAAAGTATTTCTTTTTTATTTTAAGCCCTCCAAATTAACGCCCAAAAATTTAGCCAGACGAGCCCCTTCTTCTTCAACTTGAAGCAGTGGTTTTAGTTCACCTGCTCCACTTAATGGAAGAGGTTTTTTTCTACCTTTCAATATTAAAGCAATTCTTCTTCTAGGATTAAATCCCTCACTTATATCTAACTTAACCGATTTAATTTCATCGAAATTTAATTTAACTTCAATATCTTTAAATAATCCTTTTCTTTTTATTTCTACAGATTTTGATGATTTATCAAAATAATTACTTCCTGAACCAAAATTAATATAAACCAGATACCATAAATAAAAATTTAACAAATTGGCTATTATTCCATACGCTCCCATTATTATTCCTTGAGGGATGAACAATAAAGTGGAAGGATTACCCAGAGGCAATAAATCCCTTCCTGTGTAACTAGATATAGAGGCTAGAAGAAAACCAATCCCACCAATAGTTAGCATTCCGCCAATTATATAATTAGAAATTTTCCTTGAACCACCAATTTTTTGTTCGATTTTATCGAAAGACGTGAGGTTTGAATTCATTTTTATCTTTTTTTAGAGCCTAATTCAGATAATTTAACAAACTAAGGGAGTATTCTTACCTAATTTTTAATAAAAAAGTCAGGAAAGCTTTACAAGGCATTTCAGATATACAAATATTTCCCCACATTACTCTCAATCTTTGTTACAGTCACTGCGTATCCCGAAGCTAAAAACGATTTCTCATGACGATCGCAGTTGGTAGCGCCCCACAAAGAGGATGGTTTGATGTCCTCGATGATTGGTTGAAGCGTGACCGCTTTGTATTTATTGGTTGGTCCGGACTACTTTTACTTCCTTGTGCATATCTTGCTATAGGTGGTTGGTTTGTCGGAACAACATTTGTTACCTCTTGGTACACACATGGAGTTGCAAGCTCATACCTTGAAGGTTGTAACTTTTTAACAGCAGCTGTAAGTACCCCTGGTGATGCCATGGGACACAGTCTTCTATTTTTATGGGGTCCTGAAGCCCAAGGTAGTTTTGTAAGATGGCTACAACTTGGTGGTCTTTGGAACTTCGTTGCATTACATGGAGTATTTGGCCTAATTGGTTTTATGCTTCGTCAGTTTGAAATTGCTGGCCTTGTTGGAATTAGACCGTACAATGCATTAGCTTTCTCAGCAGTAATTGCAGTATTTACAAGTATTTTCCTCATTTATCCTTTAGGACAGCATAGTTGGTTCTTCGCACCTTCATTTGGTGTTGCAGCAATCTTCCGTTATATCCTATTTATTCAAGGTTTTCACAATATTACCTTAAATCCATTCCACATGATGGGAGTAGCTGGAATTCTTGGTGGTGCTCTACTTTGCGCTATTCATGGAGCTACAGTACAAAATACTTTGTATGAAGATACAAGTATTTATACAGATGGTAAGGTTCAAAGTTCAACATTTAGAGCTTTTGATCCAACTCAAGAAGAAGAAACTTATTCAATGATTACAGCGAATAGATTCTGGAGTCAAATCTTCGGTATTGCTTTCTCAAACAAGCGTTTCTTGCACTTTTTGATGCTGTTTGTACCTGTTATGGGTATGTGGACATCTTCAATTGGTATTGTCGGCTTAGCACTAAACTTAAGAGCTTATGATTTCGTAAGCCAAGAGATCCGTGCAGCAGAGGATCCAGAATTTGAAACTTTCTATACAAAAAATATACTTTTGAACGAAGGTATGCGAGCATGGATGTCTTCTGTGGATCAACCACACGAAAACTTTGTATTCCCTGAGGAGGTTCTTCCACGTGGAAACGCCCTTTAATAACTTATTAAGAGCTCCAAACCAAAGTATTGAGGAAACTGGCTATGCCTGGTATGTAGGTAACGCTAGATTAATCAATTTATCTGGACGTTTATTAGGAGCTCACATTGCTCACTCTGGACTAATAGTCTTTTGGGCGGGAGCAATGATGCTCTTTGAGGTTAATCATTTTACTTTTGATAAACCGATGTGGGAGCAAGGTCTAATCTGTATGCCACACGTAGCAATGTTTGGTTATGGAATAGGTCCTGGTGGTGAAGTTACAGACATCATGCCTTTCTTCCAAGCGGGCGTGGTTCATTTAATAGCTTCTGCTGTTCTTGGTTTTGGTGGTATTTACCATTCATTAGCAGGTCCAGAAAAACTTGAAGAAGATTTTCCGTTTTTCTCTACTGATTGGAGAGATAAAAATCAAATGACCAATATTCTTGGATATCATTTGATCGTTCTAGGTGTAGGTGCATTAGCATGGTCAGTAAACTGGTGTTTTATTGGTGGTGCATATGACACATGGGCACCTGGTGGTGGAGAAGTCAGACTTGTTAATCCAACACTAGACCCAAGAGTTATTCTTGGTTATCTATTTAGATCTCCATGGGGAGGAGCTGGTTCAATAATCGGTGTCAACTCTATTGAAGATATTGTTGGTGGACACGTTTATGTGGGTATTACTGCAATTATTGGAGGAATATTCCATATCTTTACCAAACCTTTTGGATGGGCAAGAAGAGCATTCATCTGGAATGGTGAAGGATTACTAAGTTATGCACTTGGTGGAATCTGTGTAGCAAGTTTTATTGCTTCAACATTCATCTGGTTCAACAACACCGCTTACCCTTCAGAATTTTATGGCCCAACAAATGCTGAAGCTTCACAGGCTCAAAGCTTTACTTTCCTTGTGAGAGATCAAAGAATTGGTGCTAACGTAGGTTCAACAATGGGACCAACAGGTCTAGGTAAGTATCTCATGAGATCTCCTACAGGTGAAATTATATTTGGTGGTGAAACAATGAGATTTTGGGATTTCAGAGGCCCATGGCTAGAGCCCTTAAGAGGACCTAACGGATTAAGCCTTGAGAAAATCCAAAACGATATTCAGCCTTGGCAGGTAAGAAGAGCTGCTGAATATATGACTCATGCTCCTAACGCTTCTATCAACTCTGTTGGTGGAATTATTACAGAGCCTAATGCTGTTAACTTCGTCAACCTAAGACAATGGTTAGCTGCAGCTCAATTCTTCCTAGGATGGTTTACATTCATCGGTCACCTTTGGCATGCAGGACGTGCTAGAGCAGCCGCTGCTGGTTTCGAAAAAGGAATCGACAGAAAGAGTGAACCAGCTCTAGAAATGCCTGATTTAGATTAAATTCTTTTTCAAAAAAAAAGCCCTATCTAAAGATAGGGTTTTTTTTTGCTAAATTTTCTTACCTATATAAATTTTTTCTGAGCCATGGCAAGCTTAAACCCATTACATTACTGAAACAACCCTCTATTTTTTCTATATATTTACCGCCTATACCTTCCAAGGCAAATCCTCCCGCGCAATATAAAGGTTCATTTGTATCTACATAACTCTTGATTTCCCAATCTTCCAACTTAGAAAAATCAACTCTTGAACTTACTATTTTTTTTATTATTTCAGTGATTTTAAAAATTTTAGAAGTTGAATCAAAATTTCCAATTATCAGAGTATGACCAGTATGTAAAAATCCAAATTCTCCAGACATTTTTTTCCATCTAATAAATGCCTCCTCCTTATCAGATGGTTTTCCATAAGCTTCTCCTTTAAATTCAAAAATTGAATCGCACCCAAGTATTTCCAAAGGACCATAATTAAATTTTTCGGGCAATGATATATTTTGAATATTCTCAGATAAACTATTAGCCTTTTGAAAAGATAATTCCAAAGCTAAATTAAATATATTCTCTTCTTGAATAGTACTTTCATCAAAGTCGCTTGATATTTGGATAAATTCAATTTGACAATTTTCTAGTAATTTCTTTCTAGATTGAGAAGCAGAGGCTAGAATTAACACAAATTTTTTACCAAATTATAATTCAATTTAATAATTAATAAATTTTAAAATTAATATAAATTACTAATGGAGTCAGAAGCAAAATTACATGAAATAAAGCAACCAATAATGGTCCTAGGCACTTGCAGTGGAGCAGGTAAATCTTTAACGGTTACTGCTATTTGCAGAATTCTTAAGAATTTAGGAGAAGAACCAATACCTTTTAAAGGACAAAATATGAGTAATAACGCCTGGGTTGATTGGGATGGCGGAGAGATGGCATATTCACAAGCACTTCAAGCTTTTGCTTGTGGTATTAATCCCTCTGCAAAGATGAATCCCATTTTATTAAAACCACAAGGGGACTCAACAAGCGAGGTGATTCACCTTGGGAAAAGCATAGGGACAACAACCGCACAAAATTACTATAAAGATTGGTTTATTCCTGGTTGGGAAGTAATTAAAAAAAGTTTAAAGTCTATTTACGATAGGAATCCGAATTGCCGTTTAATCATCGAAGGGGCTGGGAGTCCTGTAGAGATGAATTTGATTCATAGAGATCTTACTAATTTAAGAGTTGCTAAGTATTTAAATGCAAATTGCATTTTGGTTACTGATATTGAAAGGGGAGGCGTATTTGCACAAATAATTGGCACGCTTGAATTAATGAAGCCTGAAGAAAAGAAGCTTATTAAGGGAATTATTATAAATAGATTCAGAGGAGACCTTTCATTATTTGAAGACGGGAAAAAATGGATAGAGAATAAAACTCAAATCCCTATTATTGGAATTATTCCATGGTTAAATGATTCATTCCCTCCAGAGGATTCTTTAGATTTAATAGAAAAAAAATCACTTTTTAAAAATCCTGAAATCAAAGTTGGGATTATAAAATTACCATCTATTAGTAACTTCTCAGATTTTGATCCCCTAGAAAATGAAGAAACAATATTAATTGAATGGATTAGAAAATCACAAAACCTAAGTAATTATGACTTCATTGTTCTGCCGGGGAGTAAACAAACCATTAAAGATCAAATATTTCTTGAAAATTCTGGCTTAACTCATGATATAAGGGACTATTCAAATAACGAAGGAAATATTATTGGAATATGTGGAGGTTTACAAATGTTAGGGACTACACTTGAAGATCCTTATTTTAAAGAGGGTTCCAAAAATTATTCTGAACAAAAAATTAAAGGGATTGGATTACTACCATTAAAAACGACTTTCTTTAAAAAAAAATTAACACGTCAAATCAAATCTAAATCTATATGGCCATGCCAATCAGAAATTAATGGATTTGAAATTCATAATGGTCAAACTGTATTAGATGAAATCCAAAGTTCATTAAAGATTAATCCTATTTTTGAAGATTTAGATCTTGGTTGGTACAAAGAAAATGATAAAGGAGGAACTATTGCAGGAACATACATTCATGGGATCTTTGAAAATGACAGTTGGAGGGAGCAATACATTAATTTAATTAGGAAGAGTAAAAATCTACCAATATTAAATAAAAAATCAATTTCTTATAAAGAAAAGAGACAATCCATTATTGATAATCTTGCGAATGAATTCCACAAACATTTAAATCTCAAATCATTTTTAAATTGAAAGAAACAAATATAAAAATAATATGGCCAAACAATAAAGAAACATTTGTTTCAGAGGGTGATGACTGGTTTTCTTCTGCTGAAAAAGCAGGTTTAGAAATCCCTACTGGCTGCCTCACTGGAAGTTGTGGAGCCTGTGAAATAGATGTAAATGGTGAAACAGTAAGGGCTTGTATAAGTAAAATTAAAAATAAAAAAAAATGTACGTTACAGGTTTCTTTAACTACTGACCCCTTTTGGGAAAAATAAATTTCACTAAACATTACCTATTATTAGATAAAGGAAAACATAGTAAAAAAATGATCCTAAAAATGTATTTATTAGAATAACCTTCTTTTTGATTTTGGAAGAGGCAATAATATAGCTACCCAAAACATGAGGCAGGATTGGAAAAGATCTTATGATTAAAATATAAAAAGATCTAAAAGTAATATTGTCAAAAAATTTATAAAACTTATTTTCCTCTGGTTTTTTAAAAAATAATATATTTCTAGAAAATTTAAATTTAATTTTCCTCAGAATAAGAACTTGAATTACACTTAAAATGGTTAAAGCAGGAGAAAAAAATAAAACATAATGCAACCCAAAATTCTTTATTAATAAAAAATCAAAAATAATTGATAATGGTAGGCCTAAAAATATAGAAACTATATTTAAAGCAATCAAATATTTGTATTGAATATTATTAAATAAGAACTCAATATCATAGGTATACTTGAATAATAGAGCAAAAAAATAAACAACTAAATAGGTAAAAAATATTTTAATAATTACTGAGTTAAAATATAGATTTTTTTTATTCATATGAGATGAACATTAATAATGATTATCAAAAACGTAGAGGGCAAATAACATCTTTTTCCTACATGGGAAATTATAGAACCAAACAGGAAATAATTTGAAAAGAACTAATTTTATCCATTATCAAATTTTTTTTATAGGGAACATTTAGAACGACACAGGAAAATATAAAGCGGTAACAAATTTTTCATAAAAAAAAGACCCCTATAATGGGGCCTTTCATGGTTTTACTAAAAAAGTGTTTCCTTGTTTCCACTTTATAAGTTAAACCACTCTTCACACTTTTTTAATTTATGCCATGAAGTTTTTTTTCGTGGACGAGACAAATGGAATGTTACTTAACTGTCACATATGCCAGTTTTTCATTTCTGGGCATAATGCAAAAAAAAGACATAAATACAGAAAAAGGAGTGTTTACTTATCAGAGATTAACGTGTGAAGAGTTTCCAATTTGTTTAACTTACTAAGAAAAGGTATAAATTTTATATGGTATTACCTTCTCCTAAAATAGCAATTGGACTATGGCTTATAAGTATTGGAATAGTGGTTACTTTTGATATCAAAAATGAATTATTTGAAAATAAAGAGTACAAGAAAAATTTTGGTGCGCAGTAAAACAAAGATATTAATTTGATCAATAAATAATTATCTTTTAGATCAAGAATAAAAAAAATCCAGCAATAAGTCCACTTATATGGCCCAATAAACTAACTTCAGGTAAGAAAGAGAAAATCAATCCTAAAGTGCATATTGTCTTTAACATTTTTTGCACTTCATAATTAGATTTTAAACTAATTTTTTTGCCTAAAAAGCGACTCTTTCCATAAAAAGATGCTAACAGTAAGAATCCAAATAAAGCATAAATTATTCCACTAAATCCTAAAGCGGCATAGTTGGGATAGAAATTAAGAAAGTAAGATAAAATCTTTTCGTAAACCCAGATAATAAAAAAATTAAAAAAAGAACAAATTAAAATAAATTTCAGATAAAAAAATCTGCTTTCTATTCCAAGTCTAATCAAAAAATATCTTGTAATGATTATCCCACCAAGATTACTCAATAAATGATTTAAATCTGCATGAACTAGGATTGATGTGAGAATCCTATGAGGTTGATCACTAATTAGTCTTGGTACAAAATATAAAATTTCTTTATCAAAAACCCTAATTAAATCTGTAAGTATAAAAACTATAATTAAAAGAGATGCGCTTAAGATGTATTGCCAATCATTTTTAGATATTGAATTATTAATATCCATATTTTCTCTAGTTTTATAATCAAAGAATATCTACTTACTGATAAAAAAAGAACGTGAAAAGGGGATTTTGAATGTCTTGAATTTTATATTACCTTTAGTAAACTTTGCAATGAGAACTTGTTGGGTGGTCTATGCATTCTTTTTCCCAATAATCTTGCCTAGGGTCTTTTGGCAGTTGATAATTAAAATCATGCATTTTCCAAATATCTGAAGTTGCATTTTTTAGGGCAGTTAATGGAGTGGTTAGTCTCATAAACCTCCTTTATGACTACTTCTTAATTATCCTCCTATTCAATTGAAATTAATAGAGTATTAATACCCGAGTATTAGTGCTTTGTGGTTGTCAAAACTATCTCTTCCCATTCATTAGGAGTAGAAAGAATTCAGAAGTCAAGGGCACTTCATCGACTCTCTGGACATCGAGGCACATGAGACTCAAAAGGGCAAACAAATGTCCTCTTTTTTTAAATTTTATAAGTACTTTTTATTAAATAATTACATTGATAATGGGAAAGATTACAAAAAACGGAGAGGGTGGGATTCGAACCCACGAATAGTTTCCTATTAAACGATTTCGAATCGTTCGCTTTCGACCGCTCAGCCACCTCTCCCTAATTAAAGAATATATTTAAATTTCATATATTATGTTTTCAATCTATATATATCTTTATTTTCAATTCCACCCTGAATCTTTCATCAATTTTATCGCAAGTGAATTATTTACTCCAAGGTCCTCTACCGTTACGCTATCAGGATTAAATTCTCCAAAGTTTTTGACAATTGGATTTTGATTAACCTCTTTTAATGGATGTTCAAAGGTAGGAGCAGCAAGACCTTTACTTCCTAATGGAGATGCTAAATACTCAAGAAGCTTAGTAGCCTCATCCTTATTAGTTGCGTATTTAGCAACACCGCCTGCGCTAATATTTACATGCGCAGGACTAGGTGTAAGGACTACCGTTTTTTTTGCATATAAAGCATCCCTTCTACCATTAACCCCAGCTAACATTCTCGCAACATAATAATGATTAACAATCCCTATGCCGCACTTCTTCTTGGAAACTGCTCTAATTATTGAAATATCGCCTGGGAAGAAAGGTTGAGAAACATTAGAAATCATTCCGTTCAACCATTCTCTGGTTTTTATTTCCCCTTTATTAACAATTTGGTTGGCAACTAAAGATTGATTATATGGACTTTTTCTATTCCTTAAGCAAACCTTACCTTTTAATGATGGATCAGCTAAATCTGTATAGTCTTTAATCTTAGTTATATCAACAACCTTAGGATTCGCGACCATAACTCTAACTCTTCGAGTTAGTGCATACCATTGCTTATCCCTATCTTTTAAACCAACTGGTACATTATTTTCCAAAGATGTAGATTCTATACTTTGAAGTAATCCTGCCTTTGCAGCATTAGTGATTCTTGCCGCATCAACAAGCAATATTAAATCAGCTTGAGAGTTCTTTCCTTCTCTTTTCAATCTTTCAATTAAAGAAATCCCCGCTGCTTCTATGAGCCTAACTTTTATTCCAGTTTCTTCTGCGAATTTTTTGTATACCATTCTATCAGTATTATAATGTCTCCCTGAATAAACTCTGACTTCTTTTTCTGTGGAATTTACAGGTATATTTGAATTAATAAAAAAACTAAAAGCTAAAGCTGAAAAGAAGAGTTTTTTAAACTTTTGCACTTTTTTTAAATAGTATCTATGGTTACTTTATACACATCTAAAGAACGAGAATCCTAAAAGATATTTCTAATACATTATCTTGTATCATTTTTTATAAATTAAATGAATTATTTAACCATCCCACTACTAATTAACGAAGAGATAGAAACAATAAATTCAAATTTCAAAAATCATAACGCTCTTTGGGAGGATGGCAAAAGAACTGCTGGAAGTCATGCTTCAAAAGTAAAAAATAATTTGCAATTAAATAGAAACTCAGAATTGTCAAAGAAATGCGCTGAATTAATAAAAATTAAGATCCTCGCTAACCAATTGATTAAAAGTTTTGCATTACCAAAATTAATACATGGAATAATGTTTACCAAGTCCAAAAAAAACATGGGATATGGAAGGCATGTAGATAATCCGTTCATGTCTTCGGGCAGATCAGACTTATCATTCACTATTTCATTAAGTCATAAAGATTCATATGAAGGAGGAGAATTACTTATAGAAACAATTAATTCAGAAAACAAATTTAAGCTCGATGCTGGAGAAATAATTATTTATCCAAGTACCTATCTTCATTCAGTTGAAGATATACAAAGTGGAGAGAGAATAGTATGTGTAGGTTGGATTGAAAGTTATGTTAAGTCAATTGAAGAAAGAGAATATTTGTTTGATCTTGATGCAGGAGCTAAAGGTTTATTAGCGAAACATGGGAGGTCAGATGAACTGGATTTGATATTTAAATCATATTCAAACATTCTCAGATTACTAGGTAATTAGAGAATCATTTTATACACTCAATAGAAAATAACTTTTAGAGTGTTTATCATAAAAAAAGCAAATTAAATAAAATGCCAAGAAAAAGTCCAATTTCATTATTTTTAGCAGCAACAAGTATTCTTTCTATTGCAGCAACTGAAAATATTTCAACAAAAGCTGGTGAAAATGAAATTGGAGGATTAAAGGAATGGAATACCAATATGCCTATTGATGCAGATTTCATACTCGATGAAAATGCTCAAAGATTAGCTGATGAAGCAGCAAAATCTAGCACCTGTATTCCTATTGGAGAAGGAGAGAATTGTTGGTAAAAAACTTACTTTAAAAAATAATAAAGTCCAAAAAAAAACACCCCTTGGGGTGTTTTTTTATGTAACGAAGTGAATTTAGAATTTAAATGTTGTTGTAAGTACAGTACCAAAAATGTCATCTTCTACTGAATCTTCAACATTAGTACCACCAAAGACTGCTGGTCTTACCTCAATTGAATCATTAGGCCTGAAAGCATAGTATGCTTCCCAAATAAAAGGATCAACATCAGTAGTTGTACAAGTACCATTACAATCAGTAACTTTCAGGGGCTGAGTTACAGCAAAGCCAATTCTATCGTCAGCTTGGAAGATATCTTTCCAAGTTAAACCAACAAAGTAACTGTCAGAATCTTTATCTGCACCAACTGCGATTTCGTCATCTGCAGATCTAGTGTCGTATCCAACTGATATTTCGGGAGTAGCAGTACCAGAATCTTCTGGTCTCCAATAACCTCTGAAAGCGTAACCAGTGAAGTCTCCAACCTTCATGGCCGCTGCCTTAGCAGTCGCATTATATGAATGAGATGACCAGTTTTGCTGATTAGATAATGTAGCAGAAAGATGCCAATTATCAGTTGTGTAAGCAACCTGAGTGTCCCATTTGTTCACATCAGTCTTACCTAGCATTCCAGCAGCACCATCAGCTCCCTTGGATACCACATTAGTAGCAAAACCAAATCCACCTTCAGACTCCCATTTAAGACCAGCACCAACGTCTGTACTTGCTCCAAAGTTAGCATTACCGCCAAGTTTCATAGATTTCAATGCGCCTGGCTTATAAATGGAAGGAGTTATATACATGTAGTAGTTTTCGATCCTTGGTCCCACAAAAGCTGTAATGTTATCACCAATAGTGGTTGTGTACCAAAGTTTATCTACGCTTAAAGAATCATTCCAATCTTTTGTCTCAATGTGGTAAGTCTCCTTAAGATCCCATTGGCTATCTCCGGCGCCACCAACGTCTCCTGATTTAAGACGAACATAAAGATTATCATCACCATTGAAACTTGTGTTCAAGTTCATTGAGTATACGTAACCTGTTTGGGTTGCTTCATTACCGCCGATGTTGTCTCCACCATCTACAGCACCAATCCACATGACAGCTTTACCATCCATCGATGTAGTGCTTGAAAAAGCACCTGCTTCAAAATTATTTTGTTGAGCCTCAAGGCCATCAACACGACCTTTAAGGTTTGCAATATCTTCACTAACTTCGTTAATGAATGTTTTATTGTCTAATTTTGAAGTTTTTGATTTGCTACGTGTGTAGCTGTTCATTTCTTCTAAATTGACTACATCGGAAGCTTGGGCAACAACAGGAGCTAATAAGCTCAATGATGCTCCAGCTACCAACATTTGTTGGAAGAGTTTCATTTTACCTCACACTAAAATAACCCGATAAAACGGGTACCTATACTGTATCTACGGTAACAATTAAAGAAAGAAAGATAAGTTTCATAGCCATGTATCTTTTGATACGGTTAAAGGTTTTTAGTTAAGGTGTTAATTTAAGATTTTCACTAATGGATGGCCCAAAGATTCTCTTTCCTCTATCCAGGATGATGCAACTTGCCTTGCCAATTTTCGAATCTTTTCAATATATTGTGCACGATCTGTAACTGATATTACTCCTCTAGCATCAAGTAAATTAAAAGTATGACTACATTTAAGAACGAAATCAAGTGCTGGATAAGTTAATTTCTTTTCAATTGTAGAAATTGCCTCATATTGGTAAATATCAAATAATTTTCGAAGATTTTCAGGATTAGATTCATTAAAATTATATGAGCATTGACTTTTTTCAAATTGAAGCCAAATATCACTATATTTTAAATTATTGTTCCAATTTAAGTCCCAAATACTCTCCTTATCTTGCAAAAATATTGCGATCCGCTCTAATCCATAAGTGATTTCAATAGGGATAGGATTACAATCTAATCCTCCACATTGTTGGAAATAAGTAAATTGAGTAACTTCCATTCCATCCAACCAAACTTCCCAACCTACTCCCCAAGCTCCGAGCGTAGGTGACTCCCAATTATCCTCTACAAATCTTATATCATGATTTTTGGGATTAATTCCCAAAGACTCCAAAGATTTCAAATATTTTTCTTGTATTCCCTCAGGTGAAGGTTTAATTATTACTTGATATTGAAAGTAATGTTGAGCCCTATTAGGATTATCGCCAAAACGTCCATCTGTAGGTCTTCTACATGGCTCTACATATGCCACACTCCAGGGCTCTGGTCCAATAGCTCTTAAAAAAGTATGTGGATTCATTGTTCCAGCACCCTTTTCGGTATCATATGGCTGCATAATCAAACAACCTTCTTCTGACCAGAAATTATTTAAATTTTGAACTATATTTTGAAAAAACATCAATTTAAAATATTATAAAAAATTAGTTAAATACCATTAAACATAATAACAAAGGTTAAAAATAAAAATAATTTTTTTGCTCCAAGTCCTGAAAATTTACAACTAATAAAAAGCTGTCATTAAATTAGATCCCTGACAAAACATAAAATAGAAAATAATTATGTAAAAAAATCCAATGGCAATGGTCCAAAAGTATTAGATTCTTTAGAATCTTCGTCATACTGACAAGTTAATAAAATTCCTTCTCCAAGACCATTTTCAGATCTAACAAAAACATTACCAGTTTTTTGATTACCTTTTAGAAAAACACTTCCATCAGCATGAAGGGAATCTAAATTGCCAAACTTAATTGAGGGATACTTCTTAGAAATTGATCGTAATGCTTCAATAGCCTTAGAATCACAAGGTGCCATTATCCCAATTGTTATCCAATCGGTTTTAAAAATATT
This sequence comes from Prochlorococcus marinus XMU1405, assembly GCF_017696275.1. Lineage (NCBI taxonomy): Bacteria > Bacillati > Cyanobacteriota > Cyanophyceae > Synechococcales > Prochlorococcaceae > Prochlorococcus > Prochlorococcus marinus. Next base: position 100,569 of record NZ_JAAORF010000003.1, read on the forward strand.
TACTTCTAGTTCTTTTAATAGTTTTTTTACTTGACTATCGCTTAAATTAGGCGCAGTCCTAAGACTATTTAAATCAATTAATTCATTAATTTCCATTAAATTTATTTCTTAAAAAAAATTCTTAGCCAAATGTTCTTCCATTCCAAGCCCATAGTGAAGCAGGTACATCCTCAAAAGAGATGTAAATCTTATCTATTGGAATTCCCATTTTCTTAAATACAAAATCGGATATTGGCTTTGCCATTTCTGAAGGATTTAAAGAACCTATTGACTTGATTTCTAAAAAGCAAGAAGGGCTCTCATCATCAAAATACATTTGGCAATTATCATCTAGTTTGGCCATAACAAATCGTTTTGATTTATTAGTTAAAGATGAAATTAAAAATGAAATTTCTTCGAGAAATTTTTTTTTATCATCTACTTTTGCTGAAGTCGAAACATTAATGTAAGGCATATCTATGCAACAAAAGAATCTTTTTCAGAATCACTTTTTAAATAAACAATTTTATTTTTTAAACTTTTTTTTGATGATAGATATGCCATATCGTATGCACTTATTCCGTTTTTGTAAGGATTGAAAAGAGCATTTTTAAACCTATTTTTTTTACTCCTTTTGAACTCAATCATTATTAATTAAACAATTAATTAATAATTTAACTTTATTTGAATAGATGTCTAGTTTTTTATAGAATTTTGAAATTAATTAAATAAAAATAAATTTCTAAAACACAATTGAAATTTCTATTTATTAAATTTAATGAATAAATACTAAATTAATTATTTTGGAAGTTTTAAATCAATACCAAAGAAAAAAACTTGATGAGAGTAATGATGAAGAATTTTATTCTAATCCAAAATTTGTCTATCATCTAGATGCAAATTTCAGGCAAAATCTATCAGATTTATATGAAAAAGAAATTGATAATAACTCAACTGTTCTTGATTTAATGTCAAGTTGGGATAGTTATTTACCTAAAGGGAAACAATATAAAAAAGTTATTGGGCATGGATTAAACCAACAAGAACTTGAGAAAAACAAAATATTTGATACTTATTGGATACAAAATTTCAATCTTAACCAAGAAATTCCGCTAGAGAACGAAAGTGTAGATTATTGCTTAATGGTGGCTGCATGGCAATATTTACAATTTCCAGAGAATTTAACAAAAGAAATGGCTAGAATTTTGAGTGATAAGGGCAAGATTATTATTGCTTTTTCAAACAGAGCATTTTGGCATAAAGCTCCTAACATATGGACTTCATCTACTGAAGAGGAAAGAGTCAGGTATGTAAGAAAAGTATTAATTACAAATGGATTTAATATGCCAAAAATCATTAAAAAGTTTAATGAACCTGCGCTTAATATTTTTAATTTTTTAAATAAAGACCCATTTTATTGTTTAATCGCAACTAAACAGTAAATGATTACTAGTATTACACTAGAAGAGTTTGTAAAAATTTATCAACAATAATTCATAGCCATACTTTTAAATTTTTACTAATATTGGGTAGTTAAAATTAATCATATGGGTTCTAAAAGAGAAAAATATCCTGAAAAATGTCCTTGGGATCTCGGACCTAATCAACATTTAGCCAAAGAGGAGAACTGGACTTTAAGATTAGGAGAAGCAAATGTATGTTTTAGCAAAAATAAATTGGATAATAATTATTTTCATGTAATTAGCAATGAAAATGAAGAACAGATTTTAGCTTTTAGAGCAAGACTCCTTTATCAAAAATTACTTGATAAAGGCTTTAGGCTGGTTGAATAAAAATCTAATTTAATAAACATAATTCATCGAATACAAACTTTTGTGTTTCTTCGTCTTGATTTCGGTTTATAAATTTTATTGTCCTGGAATTTAATATCCAATAACCCTTTTTATCTATATTTACAAATTCATCTTCGTATTCCATTTTTTGAGAATTCGCCTTAAGTGTATTTGGATCAATTTGTTGACTACTGTATTTTTTACTAAGGGTGCCTATTCCTGTATCTAAGAATTCTTCCACAAAAATCTCAATTATAGTTCCATGAATTTTTCTATAGACCATATTTATACAATCATTTTTAACTCTATATTTATCACCTTGATTCTTACCTGAAACACTCATTTCAATCCCACTTTCAGAATTTTTTATTAAATTGAAATTATTTTCTGAATGCACAGATGTAAAATCTCTTTTTACCCTATGAATACATACTTCAAATAATTGAGAGGCAATACTTTTAACAATTTTTTGATCTTCTATTTTTTGAATATTTGGTTTAAAGTCTTTACCCAATAAGAATTCACCTTCATGTGCATTATTATTAACAAAAAAAATACATTTACCTCTGTAACCATTAAATTCATCATTCCAGGTGTACCTATTTTCATAAGCTTTTCGAAAAATCTCCTTACAATTAACTTCTCTTTGATTCTCCATTAATTTTTAAATGCGTTTTGCAATTCTACAAAAAAAAACCTCCCCTTTGGAGGAGAGGTTTTTAGATTGAACTAGTTTTGAGTAATTTTTGTATTTTCAATATTATCAAATGCTTGACCAATTTTCTTAAAGTCAAATCCCATTGCTCTTAAGGCATGCCAAAGATGACCTTGTAAGAAAAAGAATCCCAAATAGAAATGAGTATTAGCAAGCCAAGCTCTTGAACTGTATGCACCTGATCCCAAATCAACAGTATCAGTAAAATAAGGTGCGAATTCAAATTGAAGTTTTAAAGGCTCTCCGTATAGATCAACTGGATATATGGTTGTATTTGAAGCACACCAGAAAGCAGCAACAAAAGCCATATAAGAAACACCAACTACTGAGTAAGACAAAATAGCCTCAGCACCAAGTAATCCTTTCCCTTTAAATTCTGTATATTCTCCAAATTGTTTCGTACAAATATGGAAAACTCCTCCAATAATTTCGAGGAATGCTAAGAAAGCATGTCCTCCCATAACATCTTCAAGACTATCTATTTTTAAAAAATCAAATTGATGATTCCAGATAGCAGCAATATCTAAATTGTAAACAACTTGCCTTGTAGATCCTATCGCCGGGTCGTAAATTCCATGAATACGAGCCCATTCCACGAACATTATTGCTCCTAGGCCAAGGAAGATCAGATGATGACCAAGAATAAACGTTAATTTATCTGGATCATCCCACTCAAAATCAAATTTTTGTGGCTTACTATTTTCTGGATAATCTCCAAGATCGCCTGCAAATTTATTGGAATGTAATAATCCTCCAGCACCTAAAACAGCTGAGAAAATTAGATGTAATGTGCAAATTACAACAATTCCATATGGTTCTGTAATAACACCATTTTCAACGCCACCAATTCCAATACCCGCAAGGTGAGGCAAAACAATTGCTTTTTGTGCACCCATTGGAATACTGGCGTCGTAACGAGCCAATTCGAATAATCCAAAAGCTCCTGCCCAGAACATCATTAATCCTGCATGGGCAGCATGAGCTGCTATGAATTTACCTGAACGGCCAACAACACCAGAATTTCCTGCGTACCAGTCATAGGTGACATCAGATTTTCCGTAAGTTTGTAACACTTGATTTAAGTAAACAGCAAGTTGAGCTTATTGCTATTCAGTATGTTTTCTTACATGTTCTTTACAGATTTAATTACTAATGTAAAAAAAACATATTGTGAAAGAACAAATGTTACAAATTAGGCAAGTAATGTCTTTGAAAGCTTACGCCAATGAAGGGATTTCGCCCTTCAGCTGAGAAGCCCATGTTTCAAGACGAGAATCGGTCAAATCAGATTCACTATCCTCATCAAGAGGTAAACCACAAAAGCTTTCTCCAATAACGCTTTTGGACTCATCAAAGGTATAAGTAGATTTATCTACATAACCGACCATTTCGGCGCCTGCCTTAGTAAAGTAGCTATGAAGTTCTTCCATGGCATCGCAATAATTTTCTGTATACGTTGAAGAATCTCCTAAGCCAAAAATTGCAACTTTTTTTCCTGTTAAACTTAGTTCTCCAATATCCTCTAGAATTGAATCCCAAGCAGTTCCTGATCTTTCTTCATCTGCTCCGGTGTTCCAAGTTGGTATCCCACAGATAATCCCGTCAAGGCCTTCGAATTCCGAGAGGTCATCTACATCAGATACATCTTTAGGTGCTTCTGCTGAAGAAATAAAGTTGTGAAGACGATCAGCTACGTCTTCAGTTTTTCCAGTTGTAGTTGCGTAATAAATTCCTACAGTCATAACTTCAAAATGTTTACCTTAAAATAATAAAATCTAAAAAGATTAAATTAATTTCTTTAAAAACTTTTTCATGTAAAATTTTATACTAATTAAAGTATGAAAAATTTTTTTTAAAAAATTTATAAAAATATTTAAACTTCGTGACTGACAAACTTCAAAATGACATTAAAAATCTTGTTGAAGAACTCAACCTCAAAGGAGTAAAAAAATTCAAATTAATTGTTTTATTTGGTTTGTTGGGAGATTTTGACAGCGTTGAATATGCAATAAATTTAAAAAATTTTATCAATAACCATCAAGATAAAAATTTAGATATTTTTGCAATTGCGATTGGCAACCAAAATGGGAAACAAAAATTCTGTAAATTTACCGGATTCCTTGAAGAAAATTTATTAGTTGTTTCTGATAACCAAATACACAAAAATCTAAAAGTCTCAAGAGGTTTAGATTTAGGTTTAGGTGGCTGGATCAATATGCTTTTGATGCTATCTGGGATAAATTCTTTTAAAACAATCAAAGAAGTTTTTAGAGGTTACACTGGCGACCGAAAAGCAAAGCAAATCTATTCAGAATTTGATGAAATTGAAGTTTTTAAATTTCTAAAATTTTCAGGTAATTCTTTTAAACAGGTTTTTGGGGCTGGTTATTTGAGACCATTTGAATTAGCAACATTTAGATTAAAGAATATGAATGAAATAATTCAAAATTGGAGTGATTATATTCTTCATGAAAAATATCTTCCTCAAAGAGGAGCTTCTTTTTTATTAAATGATAAAAATCAACTTATTTATAAATTTTTTTCAAATGATGTTCTTGGATATTCATCAAATATGAGGGATCCATTAGGATTTCTATCTGATTTTATTAAGGAGTAGTTATTAAAGCTTTTATGAGTGTAGACATATTTGGATATTTTGCCGCGATTTTGACAACAGCTGCATTTCTTCCTCAATTGCTAAAGACTCTTAAAACAAAAAAGGCAGATGATGTTTCTTTGACAACTTTAATAATGTTTATTATTGGAGTCTTATCTTGGATTATTTACGGTTTTAAAATATCTTCTTTACCAATATTAATTGCTAATTTGATAACCTTAATTTTAAATCTTTTGATATTGATTTCAAAAATATATTTTTCAAAGGGTTTTAGTAAGAAATAATCATATCAATAGTATTAAATTATAGAGATATTATTTATATTTTATTTATCATAAGACTAATTTTTTTCTTATATTGAAAACTACAAAATGCTGGGTTTGGTTTAAAGGTAGCCTCAACAACGGTGGTTTTTGGAAAGAGGGTTTTTCTTGTACTTTTGATGATCAACCAGGCGTTTTAATAGAAAGTCCTGCTTACGTCACTTGTAGAGTCCCCACTTGGAGAGTTTTAACTAAAGAACCAGAAGATTTATATAAATCTCCTTTAATTCCTGATAAAGCAGTATGGAAAATAATTTAATTCATCATTACATAAAAACTTTTTGACTGTGCTTCGGCAAGTTAATATTGCTTTATTAAATACTTAATTAATACCATTTACTCTCTCTTTATAAATATTATCCCTTTCTTAATTTTTGGTTTTCTTCTTGGGAAAAAGAATCCAAAGATTTCTAAATATATTGCAAGACCTTTAATAAGATTTGGCATTCCATTAAGTGTAATGGGTCTTCTTTTAAAGGAGGGTATAGATTTAAACCTAATTAAAAGCGCATTTTTAGCTTTCTTCCTTCTTGGATTTCTAATAATAATAATCAATAAATTCACAATATTTAAAAACAAGCTTTCAAATTACACTTTGCAGCTTGCTGGGCTCATAGGTAATACTTCATTTCTTGGAATACCAATTGCTATAGCTCTTCTACCTTCCACAACTATTAACTTCACTATCGGATTTGACTTAGGAACAACACTATTCGCTTGGATATTTGGACCTTTTTTTCTTCAAGAAAATTTCCAAAACAAGAACATCCCAAATATCAAAGGCTTATTTAACGCGTTAATAAATAGTCCTGCGTCAAGAGGTATCATTGGTGTACTTTTGGCATATCTTTTACATATCAATGGGATATTAGGCAGTTTCCTTTGGATACCTGCAAGAATAGTCATCGCATTGGCAATAATAATTGTGGGGACAAGACTTGGAATAATCACAAATCAAAAGGGTGAGATTTTTGCTCTCAGTGAAGAAATTAGATTTTCAATTTTATTAAAGTTATTTATCCTTCCTTTTATTGTTTTTTTGATAAGTAAATTTTTAAATTTTGACTTATATCAATCATCAGCAGTAATTCTTCAGGCAGGAACCCCAACGGCAATATCAACAATTTTAATGGCAGAGGCTTATGACGTGAAACAAAAAATAGCTTCAAAAATTCTTTTTACTACAACTTTAATTTCAATAGTTACAATTCCTCTCTTAAAAATTCTCATAAGTGCGTTCAACTAAATCATTTAAAAAAATATGCACTATTAATGAAAATTGTAAAGATAATATCCTGATAACTACATAATGTCTTAAGATTTAGATTATGAAGTCAGCGAACCCTGAAAATGAATATATCCCTTTAGATCTCAGGATTTCTGTGAGAAGGGATACTCTTAGGCTAATCTCAGAGATGGCTCAAGATATGGGAATAAGCATTAATGAAGTTTTTAGTTTTTTAGCCGAGGATTCTGTCGTCGATCTTGAATTAATTGAAGAATTAAATGAAATTGAAATCCCCACTAAGTGCAGTCTTGAGGATCTTAAAAACGCCCTTCTTAGGAAGAAGCTTTGTTAGAATTTTTCAACTTTTCTATTTTTCCAGTTAGATTTATAGCCGCTATTAATTAAATATTCGGAATAATTATTCAAATCACTTTTCTGTATTCGCCATAAATTATAAATCCCATATTCGCCTAATTTTTGATGTTTAATATTTGACCAGTGCTGTTCACTAGAGGAGTATTCATCTATCACGACTAATAAAGATTTATATTCATAATTAGGTTGATCCTCATAATTTTCTCTAGTATCAATATTTAGCCTATCTGAAAGATTAATTAATCCTTCTTTAGTATTTGGTTCATAAAAAACTATTTGTCTTGAATAATAATGTAAAGACGGTTTTCTTATACCGATCATTGCTAAAGTTTCATTCCCCTCACGAGTATCTAAAATTAATTTTGAGATATTCCTTAGAGGCAATTGCCTAGAGGAATCTGCTAATTTTCTAATCGGCGACATCAAAAAAGATTGTCCTATTAAAAGTAAAATTTGAAGATAAAAAAATATATTTTTAGATTTTAAAGAAAATAAAATTATTGCAAGAAGTGTAAATGAAGAGAAGAACAATTTGGCTTTAAAAATTATCCCAGAACTTATTAATTCAGATCCAAGATTAGGCATTTCAGGATCATTTATTGAACTTAACCAAATATTTGAGAAAAAGAATGCTGTTGAGACTCCAAACAAAATTAATATATTAAAAGTCCACAAATATAAATAATTTTTATTTGCATTTTTTAAGCTTATAAAGCTATTACTAATTAAGATTGAGGCTGCTGGAATTGCTGGCAACCAATAGCTTGGAAGTTTTGTTGCAGAAATACTAAAGAAAATTAAAACTGATGCTAACCAACATAGAGAATATGTATTTAGGGTTTCACTGAAATTACAAATATCTTTTGAACTTTTCAAGAAATCCTTAAAAGCTTCAAATATTCCGTGATATAAAAAAGGAGTGAACGGTAATGAAGCGAATACCATGATGTACAGAAAAAACCAGAATGGTTCTGCATGATTATTTACAACTGCGGTGAATCTTTGAAAATTATGATAACCAAAAAAATTATCCCAAAAAGGCCTTCCCTCTTTTATTAGTTCTAATATGTACCATGGAACACTAATTAGAATTGTTATTAGAAAACCTTTCTTAGGATTTATTTTGTCGAGCAAAGTTTTCCAATCCTTCTGACTTATTAAGAAAGATGTAATAGTCAATAATGCTAAAACAAATGCGACAGGTCCTTTAGTTAAAATTGCAAACCCTAAAAATACCCATGCAGAAATGCATGGATCATTACCAAGAGATGCCATTCTCCTCCAAAACAACAGTAAGCTAATCCCTAAAGTTCCAGTTAAAAGAGCATCGCTAACAGCAGTTCTACTCCAGATGATTATGAATGGAGACAGCGCAAATCCTAATGATGCAACAATTGGGGTGAGGAATTGCCTGTCACCCTTCTGTGGCCAACAAAACAACGTATCTCCAATCATCAACATTAAAAATATTGAGGCCAAAGCTGAAGGGAGTCTTGCTGAGATTGTCCCAAAACTGTCCCAAATCTCGTTTTTCGGTAATGAGTAAAAAAAACCCATTAACCAATAAATTAGTGGGGGCTTGTCAAAACGAAACATTCCATTAACTTTTGGGGTTAACCAATCACCAGATTCGCTCATTGCACGTCCAGTGGCGGCAAATAAAGGGGGAGTTTCATCCACAAGTCCTGTACTACCTAAACCTAAGAAAAATATTATGATCCCACAAACTAAAACTATTAGTAAGGTTATGAGCCTTTTTTTTGATTTTACAAGAATCATTTAATTATATTTATTGTCTTAATATTCGTGAATTACCTTATTAAGCCAGTTCACAACCTTAATAGCAAATATATCTGTGGACGCATTTTTTTCTACCCATTCTCTACATTTCTTACGCTCTATTTTTTCAATAATCTCTACATAAGAAAGCATATTTTTTTTATCATCAGGATCAGCGAGATAACCTGTTTGCCCATGCTGAATAATTTCACTAGGGCCTCCTCTTTTATAAGCTATGACTGGCACCCCACAAGCTAAGGCTTCAACAACTACGTTTCCATATGCCTCATTCCATTTTGGAGTATTTAGCAAAACCCTACATTTACCAAGTTCTTTTTGTAATTCATTAGTTGATAAAAAACCCATCCAATCTATAGTTCCTTGAGGGAAAGATTTTTCTATCTTTGAGGCATAGGTCTCATCTTCTTTAATTCCCCAAACTTTTAGTTTTTCGCCAAGTTCACTAGCAATATAAACAGCATCCTCTAAACCTTTTTCCGGGGCGACTCTTCCAACCCACGCCAAAGATCCCTTCACTGAATCTTGAAAAGTATAATTATCTAATTTAAAACCATTACCAATAATTATTGGTTTTTCTATAAATGGATAATCATTAGCTTGTATTTTTGAATGAAAAGCAAAGTTATATGGATGTTTAGAATGTACCTTTGAAATTAAATTTTTTATTACTGCACTTTCAGAACCCATACTAATAATGTGTGCAATAGGTATCTCTAAATTTAAAGTCATCCAAATAGGCAACCAATCAAAAGACATATTCAACAATATATCTGCTTGCTTAGCAATATCTAATCCCTTTTCAAGCATTCCTGCTAAAAGAGAATTGTCTGGGATAGTGACAGGAGAATTGTAATTTTGATGCTGCCAACTAATTTGATCCTCACCCTCTACAAAATGTAATTTTGCTTTTTCATTACCTTTATGTAATTTAGAATTCTCAGGAGCTATCACATCTATTGAGTGACCTAAAGAAAGCAACCCTGAAACTAAGGAATTCAAAGTTAATTCAACTCCTCCACCTTTACCGCTTCCAAGGAAACCTATTGGAGTACTAATCAAAACAATGCGCATTATTTATATTTTTACATCAAGAAATAAATTAAATAGTATTATCAGTTAACTTATTTTCCCATAAATACCTTCTCTGACTAACAAAAAATACCGAAATAAGAACAAAAACTACCCCTATCCATTGAACAATAGTAAGTCTCTCTTCTAGCCAAACACCTCCACTTAGAAGAGCAAATACAGGAGTTAAAAATGCAAGTGTACTAAATCCAGTTATTTCTTTATTATTGGCAAAGTAGAAAAATAAACCATAAGCTATCGCTCCTCCAAAAATACTCGCAAATGACATTAGTCCCCAATCAAAAATTGACCAATCTGGAATTATTTGAAAACTTGATTGTAAGCAATGCTTAATAATTAAAGGCAGACTCCCCAATACCATATGCCATCCTGTAACAGCAACTGGATCACTTTTAGTACATGTGAATCTTATTAAAATTGTTCCTAGTGCCATAGCTAGCGAAGCCGCAAGCATCCAGAGCTCTCCAAAGTTAAAAGTCACATCAGTAATTGCCTTATCTGACATTAACCACCAATTTCCTAAAAATTCTTGCGGAACACCTAAGAATATTATCCCTCCCAAGCCAAAAAGTAAGCCTAACCACCCTATTGGATTTATTAAATTTCCAAAGATTGCCCTTGCTAAAATAGCTACCAAGAGGGGCTGAGAATCAATCAAAACAGAACCAAGACCTGCTCCAGTTTTTTCTATACCATAAGTTAAAAAAAGCTGAAAAAAAGTGGCGTCCACAATTGTAAAAACAATAAACCACTTCAAATCGCACTTATATATTTTCAGATCTCTTTTAAACAAATATGTTGTAATTAGAACAAGAATTCCTGCAGGAAGTAATCTTAAAGAAGCTACAAAATCCGGACCAGCACTTGATACTAATGGAGTCATAGCTGCCATTGAAGTTCCCCAAAGTGCAAAAGGGAGTATCATTAAAAACCAATTTAGGATTGAATTCATTAGGTCTGCTGATAATCTTTTTAAAGTAGTTTTATGTATTTACCTTAAAAGAATGATTTGGCCTTTTAGACGAAAGTCAAAAAAAAGAATGGCTCGTATTGTAATTGATGAGCCCATTACAAGTTCAACAAGAGTTTCTGTCCTTAAAGCTCTTAAACAAATTGAGGATAGAGAATTTCCTGCTTTAATTGTGAGAATTGATTCGCCAGGAGGAACTGTTGGTGATAGCCAAGAAATATACTCTGCTATTAAAAGACTAAAAGATAAAGGGTGTAAAGTCATTGCTAGTTTTGGGAACATATCTGCATCTGGAGGTGTTTATATTGGTGTTGCATCTGACAAAATAGTTGCTAATCCAGGCACAATTACAGGTTCTATTGGTGTAATTATAAGAGGAAATAATTTATCTGAATTGTTTGATAAAGTTGGTATAAAATTCGAGACTGTTAAAAGCGGTGTATATAAAGATATACTTTCCCCAGATAAACCTTTAAGTGAGGAAGGGAGAAAACTGCTTCAAGGTCTTATAGATGAAAGTTATAAACAATTTACCGAAGCTGTTGCTGAAGGAAGGAATTTACCTGTTGAAGAAGTAAGAAAATTTGCTGATGGAAGAATTTTCACTGGAACCCAAGCAAAAGAATTAGGACTCGTTGATGAAGTTGGAGATGAATTTGTTGCTCGGGAACTTGCCTCCAAAATGGTTAATATTGATCCTAAAATTCAGCCATTAACATTTGGGAAGAAAAAAAAGAAAATACTTGGGCTAATTCCTGGAAGTAAAATTATTGAAAAAATTATCAATAATGCCTTTTTTGAGATTGAATCATCTAATAAAATACTTTGGTTATATAAGCCTTAAATTAATAGGTATAAAAAAATGAAGGATGATTATAAAATTGCAATAATTAGAGGAGCTACAACAGCATCTGGGAATTCTGTTGATGAAATTGAAGATGCTGTTGTGGAATTAATAGATGAATTAATTGCACGTAATAATCTTATTAAGTCAAATTTATTATCTATTACATTCACGGCAACAAAAGATTTAGATGCATGTTTCCCTGCTTCAATTGCAAGAAAATGCCATGGACTTGATTCAGTTGCATTTTTAGATTGTCAACAAATGTACGTATTGAATGATATCGATTTTTGTATAAGAATAATGGCTCAAGTTTTATTGCCTCAAAATAATTCAATAAAACATCCATATTTAAGAGGTGCCGCAAAATTAAGGACCGATAGATGTTAATCTTAGAAAAACATTTTTCCTGTCAAAATTTGGATAACTTTATAAAATTTATTTCCTCAATGATAAAAACTAATAAAAAACATGCCTTTAACTTTAGTTTTTTCAGATTTTTTCTTATTCCTACAATTTTAGTCTCAACTCCATTCCTTAATAACATCCAAGATGCTAAAGCAGGCTTAGAATTTCAGTGGGATCAAGACTCTGGATATAGAAGATTAAAGTGGTTTCAAAAAGAAAATGAGAGAAAATTCAGAAATACGATTTATTTTTTCTTTAGGCCATCTGATAGAAAAACTGATCTCCTAAAAATTAATCTGGAAATCCCTAAGACCTTTAAATCGACCTTAAATGAGGAAAAAATTAGTTTATGCAAGGTAAGAATAGGAGGTTTTGAGAATCGAACTAAATGTTTAGAAGATATACCAGCTGATATAGAAATTAAAAATAAAGAATCAGGTGTCCGTTCACTAAACATATATCCATACAGCCCAATCCCTACTAATAAAGATAGTTATGCAGTTGTCTTAAAAGTCTTTAATCCAAAAAAATCAGGGCTATACCAATTCCATTCATATGGTCAGCCTAAAGGACAATCAGTTTCAACTTATTTAGGAAGCTGGACTATAGTGATCGATTAAATGATAAATTAATTATGGATAATTAAAAAAATGACTAAAAGAACTTTTGGCGGAACTTCAAGAAAAAGAAAACGTGTATCTGGTTTTAGGGTAAGAATGCGTTCTCATACAGGTAGAAGAGTTATTAAAAGTAGGAGACAAAAAGGAAGAGAAAGAGTAGCAGTATAACCGTTTATTAACATGGCCTTACCAAAAGATATGCGTTTAAAAGGTCATAGGGTTTTTGAATATATTCATAAGAATTCCAAGAAATATCACGGTCAATTGATGACTTTTAAAGTGGCGAGATCAAATCCTGAAATCCTCTTATCCCATAAATTTAGAAATACCTCAAACAACTTCAGGATAGCATTTGCCATTAGTAAAAAAGTTTCCAAAAAAGCTGTAGATAGAAACAAAATAAGAAGAATTCTTCAAGAGTGGTTATTGAAAAACATTCAAAAAATTAATAACCACAAACCATATTGGTTACTTGTTAACCTTAAAATTGGGGATTTCTGCAGGGATAAGAATCAACTTTTGGAGGAATTTCAAAACCTAATGCTCAAATCGCGTCTTATCAAATGATTAACATGAAAGAAGAAACCTTTTACGAAGGTGGTCCAGCAAAAAGCGATTTAATAATAAATCTCTTAGCAGGATTCACTATTCTTGGTTTACCATTTACCTTTGCTGCAATAGTCAGGGCCTTGTGGTTAAGATATAAAATTACAAATAGGAGAATCACTATAGATGGAGGATGGTTTGGCAAAAACAAAACACAAGTTTCATTAAATAATATTGAAGAAATTAGGTCTATTCCAAGAGGATTCGGATCATATGGTGATATGGTTCTTATTCTTAATGATGGATCAAAAGTAGAAATGAAATCATTGCCTCTATTCAGAGAAAAGCAAAAATTTATGGAAGAAAACATAAATAAAAAACCCCTGACCCCAAATCTTAAAGAGGTAAGCGGATTTGCTACTAAACCCTAATCAAATTAATTACAAAAAACTTTTTCTCCTGTAAGATAGAATGTCTATTAAATTTACAATTTCTTTAATATCGTGATAGGGTTCATTTCTGAAAAATTACTTATCCCTATACTGGATTTTTTCTATGGTTTAGTACCTAGTTATGGTTTAGCAATTGTTGCATTAACAGTAGTTATAAGAATTGCACTTTTTCCTTTGAGTGCTGGGTCAATTAGAAGTGCAAGAAGAATGAAAATTGCTCAACCAGTAATGCAAAAAAGGCAAGCAGAAATAAAGTCTAAGTTTTCAGGTGATCCCAAAAAACAGCAAGAAGAATTAGGAAAATTAATGAATGAGTTTGGCAGTCCTCTTGCAGGGTGTCTTCCTTTGATTGTTCAAATGCCTGTTTTATTTGCTTTGTTCGCAACTTTAAGAGGTTCACCATTTGCTGATGTTCCTTACAACATAAATCTTAAGGTTGTACCCAAAGATCAAATTGCGGCAATTGATCCAAAACCTTACAAATCCCCAAGACATTCAATATTCATAACCGAAAAATCTCATTTTCCTGTAATAGCTACTATTCCTAATGGTACAAAATTAGGAACGGAAGAATCTGTAAAAATAAATTTACAAACAACAAACGGAAATAGCTATTCGGAAGTTTTGTCTAAATATGACAATGGATCAAAATTTCTCCCAACATGGAAGGTTTCTAAAGGATCCGAATATCTTAAAGTTTCCCAAGACGGCACAGTAACAGCAATTAAACCGGGTGATGCAACAATCGAGGCAAAAATCCCTGGTCTAGCTGCCAAAAGTGGTTTTCTTTTTATAAAAGCTCTTGGTCAAGTTGGTTTTTATGTAGATGGGTCAATTAACTGGGATATTGCGACACTTGTAGGTGCCTTTGGATTAACCCTACTTCTCTCTCAAGTTTTATCTAGTCAGGGGATGCCTGCAAATCCACAGCAATCAACAGCCAATAAAATTACCCCAATCATGATTACTGGGATGTTCCTGTTTTTCCCACTACCAGCAGGAGTTTTACTTTATATGGTCGTTGCTAACATATTTCAGGCATTTCAAACTTTTCTGCTTAATAAAGAAGCTCTTCCTGAGAATCTACAGAAAATTTTGGATCAACAATTATTGGCCAAAAATGAAGTAATCACAACATCTGCTTCAACTATCTCTGATAAAAGATTACCTTTTGAACCTAACAGTAAAAAATAATCTGAATCTTAAATAATGAATTCTTGGTGTAGAAATTTAGAATTACTCATAAAATCAAGAACCTCATTAATCTGGATCAGAACTAAAGAAGAGGAAAGATTAGAAAAATTGATCAATTTCTCTTGTGAAAGATTAAACATAAAAAGATTCATTTGCTGGGATTGTGTTAGCGGCATAAAAGGATTAATAAATGAGGAAGGTAAATTTACTAATAATCCTTTAGGAGTGCTTAATTGGCTTAAAGAACAAAGTTCTGAAGTCTCAACTATTTTGTTAGTAAAAGATTTTCATAAATTTTATGACGATCCATCCATCAATAGAACTATTAAAGAACTATCTTCAACACTAAAGAAAACTAGTCATAATTTAATTATTAGTTCTCATTTATTTCCATCATCAGAAGAGCTGGATGAATTAATGACAATTGTAGATTTACCTTTACCTGATCAAAAAGAATTGAAAAATCTAATAAAAAAAATTGCTATCAATACCAATTCAAATCTTGAGGAACAAGACTTAATCGAACTTTCTATTGCCTCAAGCGGACTTACCGAAATAAAAGTAAAGCAAGTCACTGCAAAGGCACTTGCTCAAAGAGGAAAAATAAGTAAAGAAGATATTAAAGATATTCTTGAAGAGAAAAAACAAGTGATCGCAAGAAGTGAAATTTTAGAATTTTTTGAAACCAAATCAACTCAAGAAGATATTGGAGGTTTAAATGTTTTAAAAGTTTGGCTTAATCAAAGATACAGGGCCTTTTCTAAAGAAGCTAGAGATTATGGATTACCTATCCCCAAGGGCGTCTTACTCGTCGGAGCACAAGGAACAGGGAAATCGCTCACCGCAAAATCAATTTCAAAGAGTTGGTCGATGCCGCTACTTAGGTTAGATGTTGGAAGACTGTTTTCTAGCCTCGTTGGTTCAAGTGAAGCAAGAACTAGAGAAACAATTTCAAGAGCTGAGGCCATGTCTCCTTGTATCCTGTGGATCGATGAAATTGACAAGGGCTTTGGTGGCGATGCTAGAAGCGATGGAGGAACTAGTCAGAGGGTTTTGGCAAGTTTACTAACTTGGATGGCTGAAAAAGAATCTGCTGTATTTGTTATCGCTACTGCTAATGCCATAGATAAGCTTCCTGCAGAATTATTAAGAAAAGGCAGATTTGATGAGATATTTTTTCTTGATCTACCAAATTCTGAAGAGAGATTAAATATTCTAGATTTACATTTAAAAAAAAGAAGGCCTGACTATAATTTCCCTCTCTCCACAATTATTGACAGGACAGATGGATTTTCTGGAGCAGAACTTGAACAGGCAGTAATAGAAGGAATGCACATTTCATTTTCTGAAAATAGAGAACTAATGGAGAAAGATTTGATAAAGGCAGTTTCTGAACTTGTCCCCCTATCAAGAACAGCAAAAGAGCAAATTGATTTACTAAAAGAATGGTCATCCACAGGACGGGCCCGCTCTGCATCGTGAATAAAATTTAATTTTAAAAATATTCCATAAGTCAGGAATCATTAATTTAGTTAATTTTTAATCAAAAAACCCAAATAATGAATCGAGATTAACTATCTTAATTAATGTAATAAAAAAAAAGAGTGTTAGATCAAAAATTAATAAGAGAAAACCCAATACTTGTTGAAGAGAATTTATCCTTAAGAGGGAAAGTTTACAAGATATCTCATATACACGAATTAACTATTAAGAAAAAAGAAATTGATATAGAAATATCCAGTCTCCAATCTGAGAGTAAAAAATTAAGCAAATCAATAGGTCAAGTTATTGGAAAATCCCAAAATAATCATTCACAAGAATTAAATGACTTAAAAAAAAAGGGAAACGAATACAGAATTAAAATTTCTGAACTCGAAGAGAAACAAAGAATATTAGACAAAGAAATAGATGTTGAGATATATAATTTGCCAAATTTTCCTAGCAAAGACGCTCCTATTGGAAAAGATGAAAGTGATAATTTACAAATAAAAACTTGGGGGGATCCTCTAATAAAAGAGAATATTAAATCACACTGGGAAATAGGAGAAAGTCTTAATATTTTTGACTCTGTAAAATCAACAAAAATATCAAAAAGTCGTTTTATCACTCTTATAGGCAATGGTGCCAGATTAGAGAGGGCATTAATTAATTTTATGCTCGATATGCATACTGAAAATGGTTACTTGGAGTTAATGCCGCCAGCTTTAGTAAATTCAGAGAGTCTTACCGGATCAGGTCAATTACCTAAATTTTCAAATGAAAGTTTTAAGTGTTCCAACGACGATTTATGGCTTTCTCCAACAGCTGAAGTTCCACTAACTGCTTTTCATAGAAACGAGCTTATTGATCCCAAGCTGTTACCTATTAAGTATGTTGCATATAGTCCATGTTTTAGGAGAGAAGCTGGAAGTTATGGAAGGGATACTAAAGGTTTAATAAGACTTCATCAATTTAATAAGGTTGAGCTCTATTGGTTTTGTGATCCAAGTAAATCTTTAGAAGCTCATAAAAAGATTACTTCTGATGCTGAAAGCATTTTAAAAAAGCTCAACTTACCCTACCGATTAGTAGATATTTGTACTGGAGATTTAGGCTTTTCTTCTAGTAGAACTTTTGATCTTGAAGTTTGGCTTCCCAGTAGTAAATGTTATAGAGAAATTTCAAGTTGCAGTAATTGCCTTGACTTTCAAGCACGTAGATCATCAATAAGATCAAAAATTGATAAAAAAAATACATATATACATACCTTAAATGGCAGTGGTCTTGCTATTGGAAGAACAATGGCAGCGATTCTTGAGAATGGCCAACAAACAGATGGTAGCGTTAAGATTCCAGATGCTCTGGCTCCATATTTTGGATCAAATTTTTTAAAAACTGCTTAATATAAAAAAATGAATGTTTTAACCTCAATAACAGTACTTGGATTCCTCATATTTTTTCATGAGATGGGGCATTTTCTTGCGGCTATTTTACAAGGTATTTATGTTGATGGATTTTCAATTGGCTTTGGGCCCTCAATTATTCAAAAAAAATTTAGAGATATTACCTATTCATTCAGAGCCTTTCCTCTTGGAGGCTTTGTATCCTTCCCTGATGAAGAACTAAATAATATTGACCCTAAAGATCCAAATCTTTTAAAAAATAGGCCAATAATTCAAAGAGTTATTGTAATTTCTGCTGGAGTATTTGCCAACTTGATACTTGCTTACTCAATCTTGATTATAAATGTAACTACTGTTGGTATTCCATTTGATCCAGAACCAGGCATTTTAGTTTTGGCTACTCAACCTGATAAGGCTGCCTCTCTTGCTGGTTTAGAACCAGGGGATAAAATATTAGAAATCGAAACTAGTACTTTAGGAGTTGGGGATCAAGCCGTTTCCACTTTAGTAAAAGAAATTCAAAATTCATCAGACGAACCAATTTCAATAAAAATTGAAAGGGATGGGAGTTTCAAAGATTTAACTTTAGTACCAAAAAAAATTGATGGAAAAGGAACAATAGGTGCTCAATTGCAACCGAATATAAGGAAAGAAACTAAAAAGACAAAAAACGTTTTCGAACTTTTTAAATACACTAATAATGAATTTTCATCACTTTTGGTAAAAACAATTCAAGGTTATAAAGGTTTGATAACAAATTTCTCCTCAACCGCGCAACAATTAAGTGGGCCAGTAAAAATCGTTGAAATCGGTGCACAATTATCTCAACAAGGTGGGACAGGCATATTATTATTTGCGGCTTTAATTTCTATTAATTTAGCAGTACTTAATTCATTACCTTTACCATTGTTAGATGGAGGACAACTTGTTTTTACTATAATTGAAGGTTTTAGGGGGAAACCTGTTCCAGTCAAGGTACAAATGGTTGTTACTCAGTCCAGTTTTTTTCTTTTAGTGGGACTTAGCGTTCTGCTTATTATCAGAGATACTAGTCAACTATTAATCGTTCAAAGATTATTAAACCAATAAATAAATTTTAAAAACTGTTCTCCAAGCTGTTAATATAAAAGATAGTTTTAAAAATTCTGACTAAATGGCGAAAAAGTCCATGATTGCGAGAGAAGTTAAACGCAAAAAACTCGTTAAGAAATATGCTGCAAAAAGGAAAGCATTATTAGATGAATTTAATGCCGCAAAAGATCCAATGGAAAGATTAGAAATTCATAGAAAGATTCAAGGTCTACCAAGGAACTCTGCACCAAATAGAGTAAGAAATAGGTGTTGGGCAACTGGTAAACCTAGAGGAGTATATAGAGATTTTGGTCTTTGCAGGAATCAGTTAAGACAAAGAGCTCATAACGGTGAACTTCCTGGAGTAGTTAAATCAAGTTGGTAGTCAAAGTTTTTAACTTAAGTACTATATTTCTCAAGAAAAAAAAATACTTTTAGAAATTAAACTCATTTTTAGGACAATTTTAAAAATTTTTATAGCTTATCTAAATAATTTACTCAATATGTCCCTATAAAATGTAAGAATAAATTATGTATAGATTTATAATTTAAACAGTGGAAGGACAAAATAAGTCGATCACGTTTGACGGACGAGAGATACGACTAACTACAGGACTATATGCTCCTCAAGCCAATGGATCAGTAATGATTGAGTGTGGTGATACCTCACTATTAGTTACAGCGACAAAAACTGCCAAAAAAGAATCATCAGACTTTCTACCTCTGATATGCGACTATGAAGAAAAACTTTATGCTGCAGGGAGAATTCCTGGTGGTTTTATGAGGAGAGAAGGTCGCCCACCAGAAAGAGCGACTTTAATTGCAAGATTAATTGATAGGCCAATGAGGCCACTTTTTCCCACATGGATGAGGGACGAGATTCAAATAGTCGCATCATGCCTTTCTCTAGATGAAAGAGTTCCAGCAGATGTTTTAGCTGTTACGGGGGCTTCAATAGCAACTTTAGTTGGAGAGATTCCATTTTATGGGCCAATGGCTGCAGTAAGAGTTGGGCTTATAGGGGACGATTTCATCTTAAATCCTAGCTATAGAGAGATTGAGAAAGGTGATTTAGACATTGTTGTTGCAGGATCACCAGACGGTATCGTCATGATTGAAGCAGGTGCAAATCAATTATCAGAGCAAGATACAATCGAAGCTATAGATTTCGGATATGAGGCTGTTACTGAACTTATTAAATCGCAAGAAGATTTACTACAAGAACTAGGAATAAAACAGATTAAGCCATCTGACCCTGAAGAAGATAAAACATTGCCCATTTATTTAGAAAAAAATTGTACAAAACCTATTGAGTTGGTTTTAAAGAAATTTGACCTTACAAAGGAAGAGAGAGATCTTGAACTCGAAAAAATTAAAACTGAAACTCAAAGCAAAATTGATTCACTTAAAGATGAAAATCAAGTAAAAGTTTTAACTTCAGAAAATGAAAAATTAATTCATTCCGACTTTAAAAAATTAACAAAAAAATTAATGAGGTCTCAAATCATAAATGATGGGAAAAGAGTTGATGGAAGGGAGCTCGATGAAGTTAGAAAAATATCAGCCTCTGCGGGAATTCTTCCAAAAAGAGTTCATGGCTCTGCACTTTTTCAAAGAGGTCTAACTCAAGTCTTATCTACTACTACTCTTGGCACACCAAGCGATGCTCAAGAGATGGATGATTTGAATCCTAGTACTGAAAAAACGTATTTGCATCACTATAACTTTCCTCCTTATTCAGTTGGTGAAACTAGGCCTATGAGAACTCCTGGCAGAAGAGAAATTGGCCATGGAGCATTAGCTGAAAGAGCAATAATACCAGTGCTGCCTGGGAAAGAAACATTTCCTTATGTTCTAAGGGTAGTAAGTGAAGTTTTAAGTTCTAACGGTTCAACTTCAATGGGTTCAGTATGTGGAAGCACGCTTTCATTATTAGATGCAGGAGTTCCTCTAAAAGCACCTGTAAGTGGTACTGCTATGGGCTTAATAAAAGAAGGTAAAGAAGTTCGAATTCTTACAGATATTCAAGGGATTGAAGACTTTCTTGGAGATATGGATTTTAAGGTTGCTGGTACTGATAAAGGAATTACTGCGTTACAAATGGATATGAAAATTACAGGTCTACCAGTCTCTATTATTTCTGATGCAATTAAAAAAGCTCGGCCTGCAAGATTACATATCTTAGAAAAGATGCAAGCGGCAATAGATAAACCTCAAGAATCCCTCTCTCCGCATGCTCCAAGACTTTTAAGCTTTAGAATTGATCCTGAACTTATTGGGACTGTAATTGGTCCAGGAGGTAGGACTATTAAAGGAATCACAGAAAGAACAAATACCAAGATAGATATCGAAGATGGAGGTATAGTAACCATTGCCTCACATGACGGGGCCGCAGCAGAAGAGGCTCAAAAAATTATAGAGGGTCTTACAAGGAAGGTTCATGAAGGTGAAATTTTTCCTGGAGTAGTTACAAGAATAATACCAATAGGTGCTTTCGTAGAAATTCTGCCTGGTAAAGAAGGAATGGTTCACATATCTCAACTATCAGAAGCCAGAGTAGAACGAGTTGAAGATGTTGTAAGACAAGGAGATGAAGTTACAGTAAGAGTTAGAGAAATTGATAGTAGGGGTAGGATAAATCTTACTTTGAGGGGAGTTAGTCAAAATGGTGGGATGTCTTACCCAGAGCCAACGCCAACCCCCGTAGCTCCTCTAAATTAAGACTTTAGAGGATATAAATCATATTTTTTGATAATTTCTTTTATCTGTGAACAGATATCTTGATGAGTATCTTTATTGCGTGTAGCAATAATTATACCTCCTTGTTGAAAATTGTTTTGATTATAGGAAAGCTCTGCATTATCTAGATTAGTTATTGCTCCTCCAGATCCTTTTAGAATAGCTTCTGGCGCGGCAAAATCCCAATCTTTAGGGCTGCTTTTACCTTGAACGCTTAAACATATATAGATATCACATTGTCCTTTAACTACTGCGGCAATCTTACATCCAATACTACCCATAACAATTACTTTTTTAAAAGAAATCTTTTCAATTAAATTTTGCAAAATCAGATTTCTATGATTTTTGCTAGTAACCAAAATCATTTCGCTAAGAGGCTTATAAGAAGATATTTCAAAATTCAATTTAGATCTATCTCTTCTTTCGCCCCAAACTTCACTGCCATTAGAAATCCACAATTCATCTTTTTCAGGAATTAAAACAATTCCTAATTGCGGCCTATTTTTGTAGTTAAGTGCTAGATGCATTGCATAGTTTTCGGAACCTTGAATAAAATCCTTAGTACCATCCAAGGGATCCAGAACCCAAAGCCAATCTGAATTGATTTCATATTTTTTTGATTTAATTTTCACATTCTCTTCACTTAGAATTTCCCAATTTATGTGTTTATACTTATTATTTATTCTCTCAATCATCAATTCATTTACTTTTAAATCAGCAAGAGTAACAGGATCATCAAAATTAGAAGTTTTAATGATATTTTTTTTTAAATCAGTTTTTTTTATTAAATTTGAATAATGAAGCATAATATCTGCCGCTTCCCAGCTGAAAATCCGTAGATCATCGATAAGATTATTAATATCTACACCTAACGGTAATTCGATCACAATATGAATAATAATTTACCATTCTCTCATAAAATTCCTGAAACTGAAAATAATGCGCTTTATATGGTTGGAACTCCAATAGGAAATTTAGATGATATTACCTTTAGAGCACTTAAAGTTCTTAAAGAAGTATCTTTTATTGCCTGCGAGGACACAAGGCAAACAAAAAAAATAATGAATAGATACGATATGAGTAACAATCTTATAAGTTTTAACAAGAATAACTCTTTCAAAAAAATACCTAAAATAATTAACGCACTTCTTTCAGGAAAGTCTGTTGCAATAGTTAGTGATGCAGGGATGCCAAGTATTTGCGATCCAGGAGAAGATTTAGTTAAAAAAGCAAAATCACTAGGTATTAGAGTAATTTGCATCCCTGGGCCAAGTGCCGTTACAACCGCACTAGCATCGAGTGGCATGTGCTCCTCAAAGTTTATATTTGAAGGGTTTCTCCCTAAAAAGAAAATCGAAAGAGAAAAAATTCTTTTCGAAATAAGTAGTAATGAAAAAACTACAGTATTATTTGAATCTCCGCATCGTATAAAAAAACTTTTGCAGGAATTAAACGATTTTTGTGGAGGACAAAGAGAAATTCAAATATTTAGAGAACTCACAAAAAAATTTGAGGAGCACATTGGTTGCAATATCAAAGAAGCAATTGACTTTGTAAAAGACAAAGAAATTTTAGGCGAAATAACAATTGTTATAAAAGGTATTCAAAAAACAAAAATTTTTGATTATGATCTAGAACTCTTAAAAAGAGAGCTACATGAATTAGTTAATGCTGGTTTAACATTATCCGCAGCTTCTAAATATTTAGCAAAAAAAAGAAATACTACGAAAAGCGTGATTTACAAATTGTATTAGAATAAAAAAAAAGGTTTATGAGTTTTCTAATTAAAGACATAATCTTGGGTTTATCATCTAACTTTCTACTTTTTTTGGTATTAATGGTGGGTTTACAAAACGGTACAAATAAAAGCAGAGTTAATATTTTTAAGAATGAAACCGTTGATTTACCTATAGGTTTTATTGTTGGTACAAGTTTTATAACAGGATCTTGTTTAGGAAATGTACTTGCTCTTAAATTGAAGAACAAAAATAAATAACTTTTCTAGAGTGCTATTAATATTTCATCACTAACTATCCGAGTAATGCCTCGTGAAATTAACAAAGGAGAGACAATTTTAAAAACTTCAGTATTAGGAACTTTAATTACTTTTTGCTCTTTATTACAAAACCTTTTGGCAACTTTTAAATCTGAAAAAATTTGTATTGTCTTTCTTTCCAATTCATCTTGGGATAAAAATTGCCATTCTGGATAATCTCTTAATAATTTAGTTTCCAACTCAATATTTTTATCTATTATCAAAAATACAGTTTTTGGAAAATTAACTTCATCTAAAGGAATCGATGATAAATCTTTTTGATTTGCGTTTTCAAAATCATAATTTAAGGGTATAACTTCCGTATAAGTTGAAATAGGTATTTCTTCCGAATCAACTTTATTTTCTTCGAGTTGTTGCTCAATAATAATTTCCCTATTAGTATTTTTTTTTGGTAGCTTTTTAAGATCTTCTAATGAAGTTATATCTTTATCAGAACTATTAATTTTTAAACTCTTATTTTTTCTAAGATGATCTTTGTAAATCTCCTCGCCAAGACTTTTTTTTAAATTTCTTGATATTGTTAATTTTGAATAACCAAATTTTCCTGAAAGAAAATCTATTGTTTTACCTTCAGTAAAATATATGACTAGATTTTGTTTTTCTTTTTCAGTAAGCCTTTTAGCCAAAATAAAATATACATACAACTGTAAATATACTAAAACTTTTCTAGAAAAGAAATTATTTTGCTATTTTTAATGAATTTTCTTAAGCAAATAAATATCATAAAAATATAGTAATTTTTGATTGAGCCTTACCTGTCAGATATAATAAGATGGTGCTTCCTTAGCTCAGCTGGATAGAGCAACTGCCTTCTAAGCAGTGGGCCGCAGGTTCGAATCCTGCAGGAAGCGTTTTCAAATAAAATTTGAAAATATTTATACAATAAAGAGGAAAACTAAAGAGAACTACATTCCCCCATTCCTACTTGCCAAAATTTAATCCCCGTACCTTTTAAGCTATTTTTTGAAATTATCTTTCTAGTATCGAAAACCCATGAGGGTTTTCTCATTAACTTTGAAAATTTTTCAAAATTTATTTCTTTATATTCATCCCAAGCTGTCAAAATTATAAGAGCATCGGCGTCTTTTACACATTCATTTAAATTGCTATTAAAAGACCAACTACCTTCTTTTTCAGAAAATATCTTAGATTCTTTTTTACATAATTCTTTCTCAATTTGATAAGGCAAGACTTGAGGATCATTAATCATCAAATTAGCACCATTCTCCAAAAGATCTTTTGCAATAGAAATACTAGGAGATTCTCTAGTGTCGTTGGTATTTGCCTTAAAAGCAAATCCAAACATAGCTATTTTTTTATTTGTAACAGTTCCAAAAAGTTTTTCTACAACCAAAGAAGCTATTCTCTCTTTTTGCCAGTTATTTACTATCAAAACATGTTCCCAATATCGCGAAATCTTTTCTAGACCGTAATATTGACATAAATAAACAAGATTCAATATATCCTTCTGAAAACAACTACCTCCAAAACCTGGACCAGCATCAAGGAATTTTTTCCCAATTCTTTTATCTGCACCAATTGCATTAGACACTTCTTTGATTTCTGCACCAGTAGCCTCACATAGAGCCGAAATAGCATTTATAGAACTTAATCTTTGGGCTAAGAATGCATTAGCAGTAAGTTTTGATAATTCACTGCTCCATACATTAGTGAAAAGAATCTTGTTGGCTGGTATCCATCTCTCATAGATACCACTTAAACTTCTCATTGCATTATTATCTTCACCTCCAATTAAAACTCTATCGGGATTCTCTAAGTCATTAATAGCAGTCCCTTCGGCCAGAAATTCAGGACTCGAAAGAACAGAAAAAGACTTTTTGATATTAGAAATAAAGCTATTTTCTTCAGATTCGCTCAAAATATTTTGTATTAATTCAGCTGTCCTAACTGGAACTGTACTTTTCTCAACAACAATTGTATGACCACTGGAGTATTCAGCCACTTGCCTAGCACTGGATTCTACCCATTTCAGATCGCTTGCATAGCCAGCTCCAAATCCACTCGTTTTGGTAGGAGTATTTACAGAAATAAAGATCATATCAGCTTCTTTAATGGTATTTGCAATATCAGTAGAGAAAAAAAGATTTTTATTACGGTTTCTTTTTATAATTTCTTTTAAACCTGGCTCAAATACTGGCAATTTACTTAGATCTTTATCATTCCAGGCATTTATCCTCTTTTTATCAATGTCAACCAGTGTGACCTTAATGTCTTTGCATCTATCGGCTAACACTGCCATAGTAGGACCTCCCACATAACCTGCGCCGATACAACAAATTTTTTTTATTTGAGAAGTGATTTTTTGGGGAAATAATTATTTTTATTTTACTTGAAAGAGTACTTGATATTCGTAACGTGTTAAATCTCTTTTTATGTAAGAAAAAAGATTGCAATTTTTGTGAGAAGATGCAAAATTAAAATTATAAAAAATATTTCAAAAGTTACATTACTGAATATAATTAATCTAATTAATGTTTCTTTTGAATTTAAAAACATCAAAAATATTTTATTAATTTAATGCCCTTTTTAGAGTTTAAAAAAGAGGTGAACTTAAATAAGATCGGATTTTTTGGATTTAATATTGGTATTTTCTTATTATTCTCTGCTCCTGCGATAGCATCTTTTTTCTTAATAATATCTCTTTTAATAAGTATTTTTTTAATTAAAAAAAATCCTCTTCATGACAAAATCAATCTCTTTTTGATCTTAATAAGCTTTCTTATGTTACTAAGTTGGTTTTTATATCAATTTAATTCTGATGGGAAATATCCTGTCTATGAGTCAAACCTAAGTACTGATCCATTGATTGGTTTAATAAATTGGATTCCACTTTTTCTTTCTTACATAGGATTTCAACATTACCTTAGAACAAAAAACAGTCGTCTTATTTGTGGATTATCTCTAATGTCTGGATCAATTCCTATTTTAATAAGTGGATTTGGTCAATATCTATTTAATTGGTATGGTCCCTTAGAATTTCTAAATGGATTAATAATTTGGTACCAAAGAGACAATACAAGTGGAATGACAAGTTTTTTTAATAATCCCAACTATGCAGCTTGTTCGCTTGCTTGTATTCTTCCTTTGTTCTACGCAACTTTTTATAGAAATAAAACTTATAAGTTAAGAAAAATTATTAACTTAATTATCATCTTTTTGATAATCATTGGAATATTATTTACTTCTTCTAGGAATGGTTTATTGGGCATATTCTTAGGAGCATTTTTCTTCTTTATTTCATTAAGGTCAAAATTATTGACTTTCAGTTTATTATCATTTTCATCAATATTTTTATTTGACTTAATTTTTAAGTATGCATACGGTATTGCATTAATTCCGCTTAATCTTACAAATAGAATTAGTTTGCAAGAATTTTATGAAGACCCTAGATTGTTAATTTGGAAAAACTCAATATTTTATATTTTTAAAAAGCCATTTTTAGGTTGGGGAGGTAATAGCTTTTCATATCTTTGGAATAAAGATAACACATTATACCTGGGGCACTCTCATAGCATACCTTTAGAAATATCTATTCAATATGGTCTTATAACTTCATTATTACTTTCTAGTGTAGTAGTTTTTATTTTACTAAAAAGCTTTAGAGTTATTTTCTTAGACTTAAATTTCAAATTAAGAAATTCAGATGATGAATTTCATTTTGATAGAGGATGGTTTGCAGCATGTGTTGTAATTTTGTTTTCCAATCTTATTGATATTTTATATTTTGACGTCAGAATTAGTATACTAACATGGGTACTATTGGCAGGCTTAAGAAATATTCCGATAAGGGAAGATAAATAATTTTCGCGAATTATTTTAAAATTTTAATCTTTTTAATTATCTATACCGTCGCCAATACCTTTTCCATAAAGAGTTAAAAACAAATACTTAAAGTAATTAATTTGATGAAAATTAGAAATCATATGATTCTCTATTTTGGCCAACTTTTTTGGATTTGACATGTCAATTCCTTTTATCTGAGCTAAACCAGTCACTCCTGGCTTTACTGAAAAAATACTATAAATCTGCCTCTCTTTAATTAATTGAGTTTGATTAGGTAGACAAGGTCTAGGACCGACTAAACTCATTTCACCCCTAATAACATTAAAAAGTTGTGGGAGTTCATCCAGCTTAAGCAATCTAATTATTCTCCCGCATTTTGTAACTAATTTCTTATCGACTAAATGAGAAGCAACTGAAGGAGTTCTAAAATGCATAGTTCTAAATTTAATTAAATTAAAAAGCTTTTTGTTTTTACCTAACCTTTTTTGAACGAATAGAGGTTTCCCAGAATCAAAAAAACAAATAAAATACAATATCAAAAATAAAGGGCTAAAAGTAAAAGTAAGTAAAAGTGATATCGTTAAATCATAAAATCTGATTATGTTATTCTTTCTTAAAATTTTTTTCATTCTATGCCTAAATATAGTAAGAAATTAGAGTAGATTTACTTTTTTGTAAAAGTATGGTCGATAATGCCACTGTTAGGATAAAAATCAATAACTAATTCTTTTAATTTAACTCTAATATTTTCGAAATCATTTTTTTTCATAAGACTTTTAAGACACTCGATCTCTTTCACCAATTCATCAAATTCCATAAAAGGTTCATTAGATCTAAAAATCTTTGGATGTTTTGTTCTTACTGGATTATTTGATAAGAGCAATTCTTCATAAAGTTTCTCTCCAGGCCTCAAGCCTGTTATAACTATTTCAATATCGCCTTGTGAATTAGGTGATGATTTCAAAGTTAAGCCTGATAATTCAATCATTTTTACTGCTAAGTCATATATTTTAATTGGAGCTCCCATATCTAGAACAAACACATCTCCTCCCTCTGCAAGTGCTCCAGCTTGAATTACTAATTGAGAGGCTTCTGTAATTGTCATAAAATATCTTGTAATCTTTTTATGAGTCAAAGTTACTGGCCCACCTTTTTTTATTTGATCTCTAAATTTTGGTATTACTGAACCAGAAGATTGAAGGACATTACCAAAGCGTACTATTGAAAATTTAGTATTGAACAAATTATCAGAATCACTATAAATTCTTTTATTGAATGCCTGCAAACAAAGCTCAGCCAATCTTTTTGTAGCCCCCATTATATTTGTTGGTCTTACTGCTTTATCTGTAGAAACAAAAACAAAATTTGAGACTTGATTAGTAATTGCTAGATTAGCTAACTCAAATGTTCCAATTACATTGTTTTTTAATCCTTCTATTAAGTTATATTCAACAATAGGAACATGTTTATAGGCCGCAGTATGGTATATAGTCTCAGGTTTCCATATTGAAACAATTTCTTTCATTCTTTTAACGTCTTGTACAGAACCTAGTAACGGAATTATTTCTGTATTTAATGGCTTTAATTGTTCTATTTCTGAATGAATAGAATAAAGTGCGAATTCACTTAGTTCTACCAACAAAAGTTTCTCTGGTTTTAATTTAATAATTTGTCGACACAATTCACTACCAATAGATCCTCCTGCACCAGTGACCAAAATAATTTTTTTATTTATATTTTTCTTCATTAATTCCTCGAAGGGTTCCACTTGTATTCTTCCTAACAAGTCATCAATATCTAAATCCACAAAATCTGTATAACTTTTCCCATTCGCAAGATCATCTATTCCTGGTATTGATCTAATAGCAATTTTGTATTTAGATAAATTTCGAATAATTTGGCTCCTTTCCTTTCTTTCAATTGAAGGTAATGCAAGAAAAATAAGATTAATTTTTTTTCTTTTAATAATTTTTTGCAGTTTTTCAGGAGAATATATGGGTTTACCATCTATAAAAAATCCTTGCTTATCTTTATTATCATCCAAAAATCCCTTAATAAGAACTTCATTACTATCCCGCATTGCTTGAACTAATTGTCTTCCTGACTGACCAGAACCATAAACCAAAGCATTATTCATCTTTTTATTATCATGATTCATGATTAGAATCTTTCTTAAGATAGACCTTGTAAATATTCTCCAAGAGCACATTATTATTAAAAAAATTAATGGCTGTATTAAACCTATTGATCTTGGGATACCACGAATACCAATAAAGCCAATAAAGGTTAAATAAAAAATTGAGTAAACAAATATAGCTCTAGATACTACTAATAAAGCATATGTTCCAGAATGTCTAAAAATAGCTTTATAAAGTCCAAAAACATAAAAAATAGGTAAAGAAAATGATAGTGCAAATATTAAAGCTTCAAAACCTTTTTCTGATAAATATACTAAATCACCAAGTCTCAAATAAAAAGAAGCCCAAATAGAAATTACACATGCAGAAAAATCTAAAGAGACAGCCACAAATGTTTTTGCAGATCTGGGTATATTAAGAATTTTATTTAATGATTTTTGAATTTTATTTAACATTATGATTTCCAATAACAAAACCTAATTTAAGAAATTTCAAATAAACTATCTTCAATTCCATAACTTATGATAAAACAAGGATATAAAATACTCTTTTTTAATTAATCCATTATTAACATAGCTTGTTCTATATTCTTTTATCAATATTATAAAAATAAAAATTTTAAATAAGCTATGAAAATTTGTTATTTGTAAAATAAATAATTTTTAACCAAGAAATTTAGAATTACATTTGATTTCAATATAATTAAAATACCCTAACTTTTAAAAAACTATAACTTACTTATCTGTGTCAAATTATTTTAAATAATGTATTATATTAAAGTTCTAGGTTAATAATTTGAAAAAAAAATATTTATCTTTTATTCCTTTTTTAGTTCTAAATTTTTTAGGTGAAAAAATAAATACTGAGACCCTCCATATAAAAAAAACCAATATAAGTTTTCCTGAAAAATCTTCAATTTCTAAGAACCTGTTAATAAATAATGAAATAGATATACAATATAATTTGCAAAATTTTGTCTATTTATTGGCAGAGAAAATTAATTCTCAAAATATTAATGACAACTCTACCTTTGATGGTTTAAATATTATTTCCAACTCACAATTAAAAACAAAAAATAAATTTATAGCTCAAGGTAATGTTCAAATCAAAAAAAATAATATGCATTTGCAATCAGATAAACTTATTTATGATTTAGAAAAAAGAATAATTACAGTATCTGGCAAAATTAAATTTATATCTGGTGAACAATTCTTTAATGCAAGCAAAATTGAATACAATTTAACGTTAAAAGAAGGCGTTATTAAAGATTTGTATGGAACTATTAATTTTGAAAAATTAGACTTAAAAAATTTTAAAAATACTTCATCAGATCAAAATCTTTTTAATGATATTGAAAGCTCTATTACAAATGTAAAGCTCAATAAATCAAGCACATTTGAATTTAATGATATTACTTCACCGCAAAACGTGAAAGTAGAAATAAATAACATGACGAAATGGCGGATGCAATCAGAAGAAATAAAAATAAAAGATGGTATATGGTCTGCAGAAATTCTTTATTTAACAAATGATCCATTCAATAAACCCCAAATAATATTAAAAAACAAGAATTTTAAAAGTTTTGAGAAAGATGGAAAATTCTTTATTGAATCTGAATGGAGCTCCATTATTTTGGAAGATAAATTGAATATTCCTATAGGCCCAAGAAAATATAATCTTAACAAAGGTAATAACTTCAGGTGGGGTATCGGATATGATAAGGGTAATAAAGATGGAATACATCTTATAAGATATGCTGATCCTTTAACTATAGGTAGGAAAACTAGCATTAATATTAATAAGGAATTTTATATTCAAAGACTTTTACAGGGGAACTCTAAAAGTTTTTCTAAAGAAAATGAATCTGTTCTAGCAGAAAAATCTGAACAAAGTACAAAATTTTCAGATTATTTTGGTTTAAGTAGTGAATTAAACTCTGAATTTTTTGGGTTGGATTTTAATTCTGAGATCAAATTTAATTCATTGGATTTTGATAAATTCAAAAAAATTATCACTTTTAAAGGAGAGTTATCTAAAAAACTGTATTCTTACCAAGATAAAGATAAAGAAAAGGAAACTACAATATCAATCTTTGGTACGTACCGAGATAAAGTATGGAATGGTTCAATTGGAGAAAAAGATATCCTCACTGCTTATGGTTTTAAATTAGAAGACAGTAAAAAGTGGAAAACTAATCAAGTTTCAAATCTTGAAAACATAGCAGCAGGATATGGAGAATATCAATCAAATAAAAAATCAACTGAAAATAATATTATCAGCCGAAAAAGATTAAATCTCCTTTGGCATAGAGAACATAATTTTCATCTTTGGAAGGTGAAAGATGATTCTGAATTAAACAAGGGATTTAAATTCACGCCAGAACCTATAAATAAAGGTATTGATTTATTAGTATCATCAAAGATCGATTTATATAGTTATGATGATGGAAATTTTCAAAATTTAATAACTTTTAAAGCTGGTCCTAATTTAACTTTAGGAAACTTAAAAAATAATTTCTTTGATTACACACGAATAAACATCTTTGGGAAAACTACAATTGCTAATGGTGAAAGTCCATTTGATTTTGATCAATCTGTTGATAATCATGCTATTGAATTAGGAATAGAGCAACAACTAATTGGACCATTGGTAATGAAATATTCAACCGAATATAATTTAGATATAGACTCTCCAAAATTTCATGAATTTTCAAATAATAAATATGAATTATCTTGGAATAGAAGAGCTTATAATATAGGAGTTTTTTATAATACAGATAAACAGACTGGAGGGGTCAATTTCGAAATTAATAGTTTTAGTTTTGATGGATTTAATGAAAAGTTTATTAATTAAAATTATCTTTAAAAACTAATTTAAAACATTCCAAGATACTGGATCTCCTCTAAATACGTCAGAGCGAAGAGTCTTACCAATTAATTCATCAAAAAATTTTGGATCCAAACCAAATCCAGGCCTAATCCTTCTTATATCGTTTTTTCTTAAAATATCTCCTTTCTTTAAGTCATTTACAAAGTAGATG
Organism: Prochlorococcus marinus XMU1405; assembly: GCF_017696275.1. Classification (NCBI taxonomy): domain Bacteria; kingdom Bacillati; phylum Cyanobacteriota; class Cyanophyceae; order Synechococcales; family Prochlorococcaceae; genus Prochlorococcus; species Prochlorococcus marinus. The sequence continues at coordinate 133,252 of NZ_JAAORF010000003.1, forward strand.
GATCTTCTAAATTTTTTGTTTATATTTTCGGACAAAGGTCTTTTGAGATTATTTGAGATTGTCGCTTTAAATGCCAATTCAGATTCCTTGCATAAATCTTCTAATTGATTTGGCAGTATTGAAAAAGTTGAATCAGGACCACAATCGTCGTTATCAAGCTTAAAATGCTTTTCTATCGCTCTTGCACCAAGTGCAACTGATAATATTGCGGCCATATTTGAAGTTGTATGATCAGATAATCCAACCTCAACACCAAAATGATTAGCTAAGTATTTAATATCTCCGAGGTTTGAATCAGTTAGTTCAGCAGGATAATTACTAATACAATGAAATAAAAGAATATCTTTATTTCCTACTTTCAGGCAGGTCTCAACTGCATCAGCAATTTCATCTGCATTAGACATTCCAGTTGAAATGAACATTGGTTTTAATTTTTGGGCTGTATATTTTATTAAGGGTAAATCCGTAATCTCAAATGATGCAATCTTATAAGCTGGGGTATTTAATTCCTCTAGCAAATCAACTGCTGATTCATCAAAAGGTGTTGAGAAAATTGTTAACTTAATTTTCCTCGCAAATTCAAAAAGATCCTTATGCCATTCATATGGAGTATAAGCTTCTTTATATAGTTGATATAAATTATAACCTTTCCATAATCCATCATTAATTATGAAATCAACTTTATTAGAGTCAATAGTCATAGTATCGGGTGTATAGGTTTGGATTTTTACAGCATCAACTCCTGATTTCTTAGCTACTAAAATTGAATCTTTTGCTCTTCGAATATCTCCACCATGATTAGCTGATAGTTCTGCAATTATGTAAGGTTTAAATTGCTGGCCTATTTTTACTTTGTTAACTTCAAACATTATTATTCAATTGTCATTCAATCTAAATGATACCTGCAAAGGTTCACATCCAATAACTTTTAATATATTCAACATCCTTTTATTAGATTCTGCAATATTTATAAAAAAATAAGGTGCTACTTTTGAAGGTTCAGGTGGATTTGGATCAAAGTTTGTTCTTATATATTTTGATATATTCTTCACGATTCTCAAGGAAGGATTATTTAGGTTCAAGCCAATAGAATTATCATTTTGGATATAAAAAGTTCCAATTGCTACTGAGTTCTGATAAATCAAATACCAATCTTTATATGGAATTGATTTAACAAACTTCTTATGTTCGTTAAAGGATGGCAAATTTTTATGACTAATACTAAATTTTCTAGTTTGCAATAATTTATAAAGTTCCTCTGAAAGACCAGAATCTACTTTTTTATAAGATATTTCATGAAATAATTTTTCAAATTTCATAATTTTTTCATCTTGATAAATATTTAAGAAACCAGCTTTTTTAAAAATAATTTGACTAGGAATATTTTCTCTTTTTATGTTGGCATTTAGAGTACTTTCTATCTCTAATTCATATAAATCTATAGCTTCCAATAGAAAATTTTGGCTTAAACCTTTTCCCCTAAAAACTGGATTAATATTAATAGATATATCACTAACATTTGTTTTTTGATCAAGATCAAATCTACAAACACCAAACATTTTATTTTCTAATTCTCCGATATAAATATGCCTATTAGGATTCAATAAAGAATTTTCAAACCAACTTAAATGCTCTTCAAAATTAATATTTTCATTATTAATAAACATCTCCCTAGCAAGGGGATCATTGCGCCAAATGAAAAGCATCTCACAATCATTTCTTCTAGCTTTTCTTATATACATTTGGTTATCTTACAATTACAGATGATAGATTTATTTCGATATTTAGCTTTTGAAAATTCTATTTTAATATCACCGTATAAGATATAAGATTTCTTATAGTCCTCAAAATCTACCATTCGAATGAAATCATAGAATTTCTCTAAATTAATATCATTAGGTATTTCATTATCTTTATAAGATAATCGTTTAAATTCATGAATTTTTCCCTCTTGAGCTTTAGGAATTATATTATTTTTTATAATTTTGATGATTAATTTATTTATAACTTTGTTTAATCTAGAAAATATTTCTTTTAAAGATCCCTCAAGACAAATATTTAAAGAAGAATAAACAGCTCCCGAGTCTAATTCTTCTTCCATTTTTATTGCACAAACTGGGGATTCCTTAAATCCACTTAAAATTAAATTTTGAATTGGACTGCCTCCTCTACCATAGGGAAGTGGTGCAGTGTGAAAAACTATACATTTAAAATTCTTAAATATTTCTTTTTTTACTTTCCAACTCCAATGAACAAAAAAAATATAATCAGGTTTATAAAAGGAAATAAAATCAAAATTCAAATCATCTTTTTCTGATATGGTTATTACTTCAAAGTTAGCACTAATTTTTTTATCTAACTTAAACCACCTTTTTGAATTGCAAATTATTAATTTCATATTTATTCCTCCAATTTTCTGATAACTTCAAATGCTTCTGCCATTGGAATGCCAATTTGTTTTCCTCTGTATTCTGCTAAATTCTTTATCCCTTCTTTTGATCTACTATGTGGGAAATTTCTTATTTCTGATTTATAGGCATCGAGTGCTTTTAGTTTATATGGCCATTCTTTCTCAATTGAAACAAATAAATTTGGCAAGAATTTGCCAGTGACTGAATGGTGTCCATAATCTGTTGCAGAAGCTACTTCAAAAAGACGAATCTCCTTACATGATTCATTAGGTTGTGGACGAAAAGCTGTAAGTACAGCATTAGCTAATATTCTATGATCAATATTTAAATCAGAAGCACTTGAAGTATAAACAATATTAGGTTTTATTTTATTTTTAACTGATTCAATACACTTAACTATCTCAATTAGTGGATAGGTATCCAATTTATTGTCTGCGAATTCAAAAGAAGCAATCCAATTAAAACCTAAAATTTGACTTGCCAAAATCGCAGAATTTTTTCTGCCAATTTTAATTTCATTAGTTAAATTTTCTCTTGCACCTACTCCATCTGTCATAGAGATTGCATTAACTATATCTCCTTTATCAATATGTTTCTTAATTGTCCCTCCCATAGAAATAGACTCATCATCAGTATGAGGAGCAACTATTAGAACATTATTCTGCATTTGAAAAATGATTAAGTTTTACTTAAATTTAGTTATTAAAATAACTATAGGGAAAGTAATCACTAAAGACATAGTACTTAAAAACATAATTTAAATAGATTTTTATTAAATTTAGTTGTTAATACAATAATAGTATTCCTTTCTGAAGAGCAGAATCTATCATAATAAAATTAAAATTTTAGTTAAATATAAAAGCTTCCTAAATAATATTAATCCTTGCTGTTAGAATTTATTTATCTTTAAATGAGATTATTCTTAAAGTGCTAGAAAATTCATCAATATTAATTACTGGAGGTACTGGTTCATTCGGTAAAACATTCATACCTATGACCTTAAAAAAATATAATCCAAAAAGAATTGTAGTATTTTCAAGAGATGAAATGAAACAATGGGAGATGGCAAAGCAATATACTAATGATAATAGAATAAGATTTTTTATAGGAGATGTAAGAGATAAAGATCGTCTTTGGAGGGCTTTAAAAGATATTGATTATGTAGTACATGCAGCAGCTTTAAAAATTGTACCAAAAGCAGAATATGACCCTTTTGAATGTATAAGAACCAATGTAAATGGAGCTATGAACTTAATTGATGTAGCTATAGATAGGGGTGTTAAAAGAGTTGTCGCACTTTCAACAGATAAAGCTTGTAGTCCAAGTAATCTTTATGGAGCTACTAAACTTATTTCAGATAAAGTATTTATTTCTAGCAATTCTTATTCTCCCACGAATTCTGATACTTCTTTTTCCATTGTTAGATATGGGAACGTAATGGGTTCAAGAGGATCCGTAATACCTTTATTTTTAGATAAAGCCACTGAAAATGTTTTTCCAATAACTGATAAAAGAATGACAAGATTCATGATATCTCTGGATGAAGCAGTTAAATTAGTTTGGCATGCTTTTTTAGATATGTATGGTGGTGAAATTTACATTAAAAAAATCAAATCTATGAAAGTTATTGATATTGCAAAAGCAATAAATCCATCCTCAAAATTTAATCTTATTGGCATAAGACCAGGAGAAAAACTTCATGAAAATATGATTGGAGTAGAAGATGCCCCACATACATATGAATACGAAACTTATTACAAAATACTACCTGCTATAAATAATTGGAGTTTAGACAAAAAAAGAATCAATAATGGCAAATTAGTATCTTCAGATTTTACGTATTCTTCAAATTTGAATACAGATTGGATGGAAATTAAAGAATTACAAAACTGGATCCGAAATAATATGAAAACAATAAATACTTTCTAGAATAAAGAGGTGAAGAATTTTTTTGCAATGAGTAGTTTAAAAAAAAACGACTATATACCTTATGGATTACATTCAGTCACAGAAGAGGATATTGAAGCTGTTACTGATGTTCTTAGGAATAAGCCTTTAACTCAAGGGCTAAAAGTTGAGGAGTTTGAAAATGCAATTTCTAAGCAAGTTTGCGCCGATTATTGTGTAGCAGTTAATAGTGCCACAAGTGCTCTCCATTTGTCTTGCCTAGCTCTAGGAGTATCAGATAATGATATAGTCTGGACCTCTCCAATATCTTTTGTTGCTTCTGCCAATTGTGCTTTATATTGTGGAGCAAAAATTGACTTTGTTGACATAAATCCTTCAACAGGTTTATTAGATGTCTCTAAATTAAAAATAAAGCTTAAAAAGGCAGCAGCAAATAATTCCCTACCAAAAGTAATAATTCCAGTACACCTCGCGGGCAGTTCATGTAATATGCAAGAAATCTTTAATTTATCCAAAATATATAATTTTTCCATTATTGAAGATGCTAGTCATGCTATTGGAGCTGAATATAAAGAAAGTAAAGTAGGGAGTTGTAAATATAGTTCTATAACTGTTTTTAGTTTTCATCCTGTAAAAATAATAACCACTGGAGAAGGAGGCGCAGCGACAACTAACGACACCCAAATTGCAAATAGCTTAAAAAAACTTAGATCTCATGGAATTGTTAAAGATCATAATAAATTTATCAATTCTGCCGAAGGAAGTTGGAATTATGAGCAGCAATCTCTTGGTTTTAACTATAGGATTACTGATATTCAAGCTGCCCTAGGCTTAAGTCAACTAAAAAGGCTTAAAAAAATAACAGAGGAAAGAAATTACCTATTAAATTTTTATAGAGATATATTAAAAGATTTGCCTATCAGTTTTTTAGAAATACCTGAATTTAATTACTCCTCAGTACATCTTGCGATAATAAGGTTAAAGAAAATATCAAAAAAGTATTATTATAATGTCTTTGAAGGTTTAAAAGATAACAATATAGGAGTTCAACTTCATTATAAACCTATTTATAAGAATCCATATTTCGAAAAATTCAAATTTAATAAAGAGGAATTTCAAGGTGCTGAGATATATGAATCGTCCGCTATAAGTATTCCTCTATTTCCAGGTTTAAAGCCTAAACAACAAATGAGAATTAAAGAAATACTTCAAAAATTACTATAAAAAAATTTAATACTTTAAATAATTTATAAAATAAATTTTATTATCTCAAATAAACATATCTTTCTGGAAATATTTTGTTTAAAGATTATTTGAAATAATTGATAATTTTAATAAATAACTTCTAATAATTTTATTAGATTGACATATGATAAATTTTTATTTTTATTCCTTTTACTGTAAATTAAATTCAATATAAATAAGTTTTAAAAATGAATTTGCTCATAATTCCTGCAAGAGGAGGTAGTAAAAGAATACCAAGGAAAAATATAAAAAATTTCAAAGGAAAACCAATTATAGAATGGGCTATTACTGAATCAATGAAATTAAATCTTTTTGACAAATTTATAGTAAGCACAGATGATGAAGAAATTGCAGAAATTTCAGCTAAAGCAGGATTTGAAATACCTTTTTTGAGACCAAAGAATTTAGCTGATGATTACACTTCAACAAGGGATGTAGTTATTCATGCTATTAATTTCTTTAATGAAAAAAATGTTGAATTTGAAAAAGTTTGCTGTCTTTATCCTACGACTCCATTACTTGATGCCGAAGATATATCTAACGCTTTTCAAATTCTAAAAAAATCACAAAAAAATGTCTATGTTTTTTCTGCTTCAATATACTCCCATCCTATTCAGAGATCATTTTTTATAGAAAAAAATGGATTGTCAAAAATGTTTTTCCCTGAAAGTTTTTGCGAAAGAACTCAAGACTTAAAGTCCGCTTTTCATGATGCAGGTCAATTTTATATAGCTTCAGCAAAAACATGGTTAAATAATAAAAATATTTTCGAGAATGGCTTGCCATATATCCTCCCACAAAGTAAGTCAATTGATATTGATACTTTAGATGACTGGAAATTAGCAGAATTAATGCATGCAATAAACAAAAAATAAATAAATATTTTTAGATTTTCTGAAAGTTTTTGTGAAAAAAATATTTCATTTACTAACTGATATTGTTCTTTGTTAATCTGTTATTATTTGAAGATTGTTCATTGATAATATTACTTTAGAATGAACAAACACTTAATTAACGTATGCTAAAAACATATAAAAAAATTTGGGGTTTGCTCCTAGTAAGAGAGAGAAAGCAGGCATTTTTTTTACTTTTATTAATGGTTATTTTTGGAGTTGTAGAGACATTTAACATAGTTTCAATATTTCCTCTTGTCTCGGTTCTATCAGATCCTAGATTAATCCAAACCAATAATTATTTAAATTCAATTTATAAATACTTTGACTTTCAATCTAATGATCAATTCCTTGTCTTTTTAACAAGTGCAGTTTTTTTTATAACCATCACAAGAACATTATTTAATGGTTTTTTAAATCATTCCATTCTTCGATATACCCAGATGAGGAACAAAGACTTAAGTATAAGATTACTCAATTCTTATTTAAATAGACCTTATGTCTATTTTTTGACAAAACATAGTGCAGAAATGGCAAAAACAATCCTTTCTGAAGTTGAAGCAGTTATTTATGGTAGTCTCGTCCCAAGTTTAGAGTTAATTTCGAGATCAATTATAGCAATATTTGTTGTATCGGCTGTTCTATTTGCAAAGCCTGTAGTTGCTTTTATTGCAATTTTAACTTTTTCAATTTGTTATGGATTTATTTATTTTCTAATAAGAAAATATCTTTTAAAAAAAGCTTCTGAAAGAATAGAGGCAAACAAAAACCGTTTTTTAATTTCTCAAGAAGCACTTAAAGGAATAAAAGAAATTCAGGTAAAGGATGCAACAAATGCATATTTAAAAAATTTCAAAAAAGCAACAGATATTTTCCACAGATTAAGAGTTAATACTTCATTAGCAAAACTTATTCCAAATTTATTTATACAAATTTCTGTTACTGGAGGTATTTTGGTAGTCATATTAGTTCTTTTAACGCAAACCGGAGGTAATTATACTGAGATAATTCCTTTAGTAGCCTTTTACGCATTTGCAGGAATGAGAATACTGCCTGTTGCGCAAGGTATTTTTAAAAATCTAACTTCGATAAGATCAGGCAAACCTGCCCTTGAGATTTTGTATAAAGAGTTAGTTAGATCAAAGTTGAAGAAAAATTGTTTTCCTTTAGAAGTATTATCTCCAATTAAAAATAAAATTGAAATTCAGAATATCTCCTTTGCTTATCCAGATTCAAGAAGAGACGTTATTAAAGACTTATCGATAACAATTGATGCGAAAACTAGCGTAGCCTTTGTAGGTTCAACTGGGGCTGGTAAATCTACAACAATTGACCTAATTCTTGGTTTATTAGAGCCAGATAATGGTTGTATCAAAGTAGATAATATCCCACTCACTAGAAAAAATATAAAAAGTTGGCAAAAGTCGATCGGCTACGTTCCCCAGAGTATCTTTATTGCGGACGATACAATCGCAAGAAATATTGCTTTAGGATCAAATTCAAAGAGACTTGATTATGATCAAATAAGAAAAGTTGCAAGTCTTGCGAATCTTGATAAATTCATAGAAAATGATCTCCCATTCTCTTACGAAACTAAAGTTGGAGAGGCAGGCGTTAAATTATCGGGAGGTCAAAGACAAAGACTTGGGATTGCCAGAGCACTTTATAGTAACCCAAAAGTTCTAATATTTGATGAAGCTACTAGCGCTTTAGATAATCTTACAGAAAAAGCTATTATTGATAGTATTAATAATTTAAAAAATTCCATAACCTTAATTATGATCGCTCATAGGTTATCAACTATAAAAAATTGCGATAAAATTTTTCACCTGGAAAGTGGAGAATTAAGAAGTTTTGGGACATTTGTAGAGTTACAAAAGTCTGATGCACTTTTTAAAAAAATGTCTTCTAATTTTTTTTAAATGATTAACTCTCAAAGAAAAGAAGTATACATACCAATAGAAATAAAGCCACGAGAATTTATATCTCAGTTATTACTAAGTGCTGAATTAGCAAAAATAGGTTTGAGGGTTTATCTTGGTTCAAAAAAATCAATTGATGATTTAGTAGAGAATAAGAAAAATAAACAGGGTACCTATTTATATAAAGGTGGAGGCGGAACTATCAACAAGTTTAAAAAATTATCAAAACTCGTCAGTTCTATAGCTGTGCTTGATCAGGAGATAAGTCCTTGCCTAATTGACTCAGGGGTTACTATAAAAAATAGATTTGTAAAAGGATGTCTTAAATATGTGTCTAGGTTGTATTATGTTGGTCCAGAAACAAAAAAGAAAGCATCTGAAGTTTTAGAGGATATTGACGCCAGCCTAATAAAAGCCTATGGATGGCCTAGAGTTGATATATGGCAACCATCACTTCATCATATTTGGAAAGATCAAATAAGAGATATTAAGAAAAAATTTCCCCAACCATTTCTCTTATTTACATCTGATTTTGGTTGTAATTCAGAAAAACTTCTTGCAGAAAGATGCCTAGCGCTAGAAAAAAGGGGTCGCCGCAAGACAGCAAAAGATATAAGTTGGTTCAAGAATTTGTATAGGAATCACCACAAAAAATATCTTGAATTTATTAATTTTTTGCCCTTGCTAGACGCTGACGAAGATATTCCAACAATCATTATTAGACCTCACCCATCAGAAGATCATTCATGTTGGGAAGAAGATGTTCGGCATCTTTCAAAAATACATGTTGTTTATGAGGGCACTATTAGCCCTTGGATATTAAGTAGTGAAGGAGTTCTACATCGAGGATGTACTTCAGCTATTGAAGCCGCAATTTCAAGAAAGAAATTTGCAATTCTTTCAAATTTTGCAATTAAAAATAGTGGATCAATAGCTTCTGTGATTTCAACAGAAATAAAGAGTCTGGATACATTAAAAATCTGGCTGAAACAAAGATATGAAGAAAAAATAGAAAATTCAAGTTTTTATCCTTTGCTAAAAGATCATATAAATTTTTCAAACAAAAAAGCTGCTGAAGAAATTGCTCAAGACTTATCCTCATTATCGGGAGAAAAAGTTTTCCCCTCCGATTTGAATATTAAAAAATCAACTAAATCTAAAATAAAAATATTTTTTTATAAATTAAAGAATAAAATCTTTAGAAAAAAAGACTATGTTCCTAAATTGCCTAAAAAAAATAAAATGCAAGATGGAATTAAACTACTGGAGTGCAAATATTTTTTAGAATTAATTTATCCAGAACTTTTTTTCTCAATTCATGAGACAAATAAAGATTTAATAAAAATTGAATTTAATAATTTAGATTAATAATCCTAAAATCCTTAGAAATTATTTTAAAATTTTAGTAGTTTTTTTGGGACGCCGAAAAGACTAAGAGTTTTAAAATTAAAAATTTTGAAATAAATAATTTTTATAATTTTTATTAAAAATATCCTCTCTTCGCAAAAAAATGAAACTACTCAAATCTTAAAATTAAGATAAATAATTAACTTTCTAATTATGAATCTTTAAATCTTTTTTTATCTGTCTAGTTTATTTATAAAGTAAAAAATTTTATTTAATTGTGATATTTTAAAATTAAGGAAATAGCAAATCTATGGATAGAACTATAAGTAATCATGCAATTTGCTATGTAGCTTTTGGTGAACTTTATATAGCACAAGCTTTATTATCAATAAAGTCTTTAAAGAAAATAGATAATCAAACAAAAATAGTTTTGATAACTAATATAAAATTCAATCTAGATTTGATTGAGTTTTGGGATAAAAGCAAAGATGAAATACTTTTATTTCCGGAATCTCTCACCAAAAATAGAAATTACAAAACAAATATTGACAAATATGTAAATGCAGAGAAAGTTGCTTACATAGACAGCGATACGATTGTTTTATCCGACTTTTCTATGGCATGGAATTTTCTAGATTATTTTGATATTTGTTTTAAATTTAACCCTGTAAGACAAAAAAAACAGGGGAAAGGTGACATTTTAATACTTGATAAAAAATATAAAGTCCAACAATTACCTCATTTTAATGGAGGTTTATTCTTCTTTAAAAAGTCAAAAGTAACTATTGATTTTTTTCGAATGTGGAATGAAAGTTTTAAGAAATTTGATTTACCTTATGATCAAATAAGTCTTAATGAATCATTATTTAAGTCCAAAGTAAGAATACTTCCATTAACTGCTGAATGGAACTATTTCCCAGATCTAAATTTCTTTAGAGGTAAAATAAGAAAACCAATTATTTTTCATTACACAAACAGAATTTCTTTTGTTATAGAAAAAGAACTTTTGAAGATAGCAGATCTTACTAGTCTTAATAAATTAAATATAAAAGAGAAAATCAAGCAAAGACGAAAAGAGAGAAGAAAAAAAATTGGTCGTTTTGAATGGTTAAAATTATTGTCACTTTGGATAATTAACTTCACGTCAGAGAAGAAAAGACTTAATCTCTAAATAAATCAATAAAAATTTGCATTTTTTCAAATCATTAAATCTATCTACAAAAGATAGGAAGAACGAGATCCCTTCCTCTTTTAGAGTAGGGGAAGTAGTTATTAATAATTTAAATCCCTTAGGTGGAATGTTTAAGAAAGGAGTAACTAAAGCGGGAAGAATATCACTCTCGGGTAATCTAAATGATGGGACTAAGGTTAAAGTATATGAATCATTTAGTTCGAGTCAAATTAATCTTAGGAAGATATTAGGAGATAAACTAGAAAAAGAAGATACTTTATTTCCTCCTATTTTGGCATCTGATGAAAATTTTATAGTTGAAAAATGGATCTCAGGTAAAAGATTATCGGAAATAAAGCCAAATATCTTGGATAAATATTCAGAAAGATTAATAAATTTTATAAAAGAAATCCATTATGACTCCTCTTTTAATGAAATCGCAAAAGCCCATAGAGACTCTTTCTGTTATTTATCAGATTATTTAATGATGAGATTAAAACCTTGGCAAAAATGGTTTCCAGTTGAAAATTTGATAAATGAATGGATTAAATCAGATTCGGAAACAGAAAAAATCATTCAAACAAGAATTTCTCATCCTGATCTTTCGCTATCTAATATTATCTTATGTCCTAATGAAAATATTTATATTGTTGATAATGAGTTAATAGGAGCCGGCAAAGGTTGGCTATTAGACGAACGCAATTCATTTTTTAGAGATAAGGTTCTTTCACCAAAATATGAAGATCCAATTAAAAATTTTTACAACCTTTCTTGGAAATTGCGTCTTGTGGGATCTGCATTAGATGAAGGCGATTTTTATCGTGCTAAAAGAATGGCCGATCTTAAAAGGATTTAAAACTTATCACAAAATAATTTTTTTACTTTTCAAATGAAATTAGTATCTATCATTATTACCTGCTTTAATTCTCAAGACACAATTAAAAGAGCTATTAATAGTGCATTAGAACAAGACTGGTCCAATACAGAAATAATAGTAATTGATGATTATTCCAAAGATTTATCTTTTAATATTTTAAGGGAAATAGCATCACGAGAATCTCGCATTTCTTTATTAAGGAATAATTCAAATTTAGGATATCCAGCATCATTAAATAAAGCCATAAAGCAAGCTAAAGGAGAATATATAGCGATTTTTGATGATGATGATGATAATGTATCAAATAGAATTTCTTTACAAGTAGAGCGTATTTTAGAATTTGAAAATAATCACTCTTACCCTCTTACACTATGTTATTCAAATAGAAATGTTTTTAAACCCGGCAAATCAGTTTACGACCATGTAGCTTACGCTATTGGAAGAAAACCACCTGAACCATTTGGAGAAGAAGTTGCAGATTATCTTTTTGGATTTCCAGTAGACGATAAAAAAACATGGGGCATGTTTGGAAGCTGCACTTTAATGGCCCGTAAAAGTGTTTTTGAGGAAATAGGAAACTTTGACGAATCATTTCGAAGATCCGCAGAGTTAGATTTTGCAATACGTGCTGCATTTAAAGGAACTTATTTTATATCTGTTAACAAACCATTAATTGGAATGCATAAAACAAAAGGTTCAGATAAAGCGGGAAATATACCACTTATTTACTCTCTTAAACTTCGCAAAAAATATATTGATTATCTCAAATCTCGTAATTTTTATTTTGCTTCGATCCTGATAGCATATTCTAACTTTTACCTTAATAAAAAAAACCGAATAATAGGAATTATTTATAGGTTATTTGCCTTTATATGTTCTCTAAATTTATTGAAAAACTTTTTAAAGAGAAAATTTAAAAATTTAAAACTTTAAAAACATAATTTATGGAATTACCTTTAATAACAATTGGCATATCATCCTATAATGCTTCTAGAACAATAGAGAGATCAGTTTGTTCAGCATTATCTCAATCATGGAGACCAATAGAAATAATAATAGTTGATGATTGTTCTAACGATGGAACATATGAGAAGCTATTAAAAATGTCATCAAAATATAAAGATATTAGAGTTTTTAAAAATAATAAAAATTATGGAATAGGATTCGTACGTAATTTAATCATAAAAAAATCGCGTGGAAAATTCTTAGCTTTTTTTGATGATGATGATGAAAGTATGCCAGATAGATTAAAATTACAATATAAAAAAATAGTAGAATATGAAAAACATCTTAACTCTTCATCTCTTGTAATTTGTCATAGTAGTCGCAATGTAATTTATCCAAATGGGAAAATAAGATTAGAAAAAGCGTTAGGGTCAAAAAATACTCATCTAATACCTTTTGGAAAATCAGTTGCCAAAAGAATTCTTTTAGGAAAACCTCTAAAAAACGGTTATGGAGCTTGTCCTACTTGTAGTCAAATGGCGAGGATTTCAACTTATCATGCAGTAGATGGATTTGACGAAAAATTTCGACGCTCAGAAGATACAGATTTATGCATTAGGCTTGCAATAAAAGGAGCTCATTTTGTAGGAATAAACCAACCACTTGTCTTACAAAAGATGACTAAAACTCCTGAAAAGAATATAGATATTGAGTTTAAATTTGCGAAAATGCTTCTTAAAAAACATAAAAACTTTATTGCCAAATACGGAAAATATGAGTTCTGTTTTGATTGGCAAAAAATTAAATATTGTTTTTACAAAAGAGACCTAAAAAAGTTTATTGCTTCTTTGTTGGTTTTGATAATGAGATATCCCAAAGAAACTTTGCTGCGTTTATTTCAATCATTAAGAAGTATCCAACTAAACATTGATTACTCACTATTTCACAAATAGATTTGTTTCAATCACTAAAATCCCAAATTAATAATGAATTGGTTTCTAAAAATTGTATTGAAAATTTTAATTAGTCGGCTACCAATTCCATACTCATTTTGGAAAACTATTGGATTTTTTAAACATGGAAAAATGGATTCGTGTGAATATGCCATTAAAATATTCAACTTGCACTTTAATAGAGCTTTCCCGAAAAAAGTTCCTATGAATTTAAAGATACTAGAATTAGGACCTGGCGATAGTATAGCTTCTGCAATTATTGGGTTTTGTCATGGTGCTTCATGTATCTATTTAGTTGATGTTGATAATTATGTGACTAAGGATTTGAATTTTTATAAACGACTTATTTCTACTTTAAAGTCTAAAGGATTAAAAACACCTAATATTTCTGAAGCAAATTCAATAGAAGATATACTAACTACTTGTAATTGTATTTATCTTACAAATGGCTTAGCCAGCTTAAAAACGTTAAGAAAAAATAGTATCGATTATGTATGGTCTCATTCAGTATTAGAACATATACGCAAATATCAGTTTTTTGAAGTCCAAAAAGAATTGAAACGATTATTAAAGCCATCTGGTCTTGCTTCACATAGTATAGATTTCCAAGATCATCTTGATTATGGTCTAAATAATCTAAGATTTTCCGAAGAAATTTGGGAGTCAAGTTTTTTTGCAAATGCTGGATTTTATACGAATAGAATACCTGCTTTAAAAATGCACTCTATCTTCGAAAAAATCGGTTTTAAAATAAAACACAAATCATTAGGCAAATGGCCAAGACTTCCTACCAAAAGATCAAGCATGCACAGAGAATTTGATATATTTTCTGATTCAGAATTAATAAATCGTACATCTTATGTTTTGCTAGAAAAATAATACTACTTCATATTGCGAAAATGATTGAAAAATAAAATTTTTTATTATGAAAAAAAAGCCCCTAATTACTATTGCAATAACCTGTTTTAATGCAGAAAAAACTATAGAGAGAGCTCTTTTAAGTGCTATAAATCAAGATTGGACGAATTTTGAAATCATTGTTGTTGACGATGCATCTACAGACTCTTCAAAAGAAATACTAAAAAAATATGAATCAAAATATATAAATATAAATGTTATTTATCAATTTAAAAATAAAGGTTGTGCCTATTCAAGAAACCAACTTATTGCAAATGCTAATGGAGATTTTATTGCCTTCTTTGATGACGATGATTTCAGTAGTTCTAAACGGATAAGGTTGCAATATGAACATCTTATAAATTATGAAAAGGTTCAAGCTACGAAATTTGTTGCTTGCTTTGCATCTGGTTTTAGAATTTATCCAAATAGTTATAAAAAAAATATCTTAGCAGTAGGAGCTTTTGGTCAGCCGCCAATTGGATTTCAAATGGTTAATTATCTTTTATTTAATGAGCGTATGAAAGGTATTGATTATGGAGCAGGAGTACCGACTTGCTCACTACTTGCACGAACTATCGTTTTAAAAAATGCAGGAGGGTTTGATTCAAAGATTAGACGTCAAGAAGATATTGACTTTGCTATTAGGCTTGCAAAAAATGGATGTCATTTTATTGGAATAAAAGAACAAGTGATTAAGCAATATGTATCTTTTACAAATGATAAAAGCGCTCTAATAGAGTATAAGAGTTCACTTTTAGTGATAGAAAAAAATAAGGATTATCTAGTATCTAAAAGATTATATAATTACATGAAATTATGGGTTAAAATAAAATTTTTTCATTTAAGCAAAAATGATTTTGTAGCTTTTTTTGTTCTTTTAGCAATCTTTTTTTCATATCCTATTAGAACTGTTAAACATTTTTCTAGATCAAGTTTTAACAGGTTTTTACATGAGCAATTTATAAATTCTACTCCCAAAAGACTTATGATAAAAAGGAATTGTGTTAAATTTTTAAATTATCTGATTAATATTTTCAACCATGAATAAAAATTCATCTTTATATGAAAATTATATAAATGATCTTAAAATTTACTCAAAGCAACCTAATGAAACTCGCTTAGTTGCAAATCAGCTATTGCGGATGCATAGTGAGATTTGCAAAAGGGAATCCCCAGTTGTTTTGGAATTAGGGGTAGATAGGGGTCAAAGTACGAAAGTTTTTCTAAATGCTATTCATAACAAACAAGAATCACATTTAATTTCGGTCGATATTCGAGATTGTTCTGAGGTCGCAGACTCAAATCTTTGGACATTTGTAAAGATGGATTCAAGTAAAGTCAACGATATTATTAAAGAGGCTCCTGTTCTCAATGATGGTATAGATGTTATTTATATAGACTCTCTTCATACACCCAAACATGTTTATAAAGAAGTTTACGGATGGTTCCCTTTTTTAAAAAAAGGTGGTGTTATTTTTTTTGATGACATAGATTCCAATCCTTATTTAAAAGGTCAAAGAAAAGATAATGTAGGAATTGAAATATCAAATAGAAAAATCCTTGAACTAATAGAATCTATTTTTTTATCTAACATAAATATTGTTAACCTTGAAATATTTAAAGGTTCAACAGGACTTGCTAGATTAGAAAAAATTTGCGAAAAAGGAATAAATCTTCAATCTCCCAAAATAATCAAAAAAAGGAATAACACTTTTTTCTGGAAACTTCTAAATATTTTTTCTAAAAGAAAGCAGTATACTCACAGTACTAAGACTAATGAAAGTTTTCTAATTGACGTTACCAAATATTAATTCTTATGTTTTATTATTTTTATACTTGTGAGAAGAAATGATTACGATTCTCTTCGCTTGTCGTAATTTCAACAACATGGCAGGAGGTGTAGAGCGCATGGCATCATTGATAATGAACGAAATGATAAAAAGAGGTCATAAAGTAGTTTTATTAACTTGGGATCCAATAAATGCAAACTCACATTACTACCTCAATCCAAAAATTCGTTGGCACAAACTTGATCTTGGATCACCTAATGAAAAAGCAAGTTGGAAATTAAGATTTAAAAGACAATTAAAAATCCGTCAAATTGTAAAAGAAATAAATCCTTCGGTAGTAATTGGATTTCAAGTAGGTACATTTCTTGCCATTCGTCTTGCTTTAATAGGCCTTTTTATTCCTACTATTGCTGCAGAACGTAATTCCCCAGATTTGTTTAAATACTCAAAAAATGGGAGAAACAAACGTTTTTTATTTTCATTAGCACTATTATTTTCCGATGTTATCACGGTTCAATTTGATAGCTATATTAAGAAATATCCTTTTTTTTTAAGATCTCGAATAATTACTATCTCAAATCCAGTTTTCCCTTGCATTCATCCATCTTTTCCTAATGAAATTAAAAAAACTTCAAAAAGAATACTTAATGTTGGGCGTCTTTCATTTCAAAAAAATCAACTTTTTTTAATTAAATCTTTTTCTTTAATTGCTTCTAAATATCCAAATTGGAATTTAACTTTAGTAGGGGAGGGAGAATATCGTAAAAAATTAGAAATATTGATTAACAAAAAAGGTTTAAGTAATCGTATTGAATTAATTGGAGCAGTTAAGAAAGTAGATTATTGGTATCAAAATAGTTCTTTTTTTGTTTTCCCCTCTTTATGGGAAGGATTCCCAAATGCCCTTGTTGAGGCTCTCAGAGAGGGTCTACCAGCTATAGGTTTAATCTCTACTTCAGGAGTTAACCAATTAATAAAAAACAAACAAAATGGCTTATTAGTGGAATCTAACGAAACCGCATTTGCATCTGCTATGGAAGAAATGATAAAGAAAAAAAATTTTAGAAAAAATGCAGGGAAAAAAGCAAGTTTTTTAATTCAAAGATTCCCTCCTAATTTAATTTTTAATCAGTGGGAAAAGTTATTTTTGAATTTGTCAAATAATTAAGTTACTAATGAAAATAGTCTTTGCTATAAAAAACCTTTCCACAGCAGTAGGGGGTGCCGAAAAAGTTCTATGTAATATTGCTTCTAATTTGGCTAATCGAGGTCATGAAGTGACAATAATAACTTTTGATCCAATAGGATCTTCCAGTTTCTATCATCTGGACTCAAAAATTAGAAGGCTTAATCTTGAAATTGGAGATAGCTCTTCAAAAGCAAATTTTCTTGAAACATTCTGTAGAATAATCGCTCTTAGAAAAGTAATCAAAGAAGAGAAGCCAAAAGTAGTTATTGGTTTTATGAATTCAATTTATGTTCTGCTTGCATTTGCACTTCAAGGGACTTCAATTCCTATAATAGCCAGTGAACATATTGTTATTGAGCATTATCAAAAGAGGGCTTTGCAATTTTTACTTTTAATTATTACTTCATTCCTAATTAATGAATACACAGTATTGTCTGATTCTATTAAAAAAAGATACCCTTTTTTGATAAAAAGGAAAATGACAATAATCCCTAATCCTATTGGGGATATCAAAATTAATAAATTAGCAAAACAAAAATCCAAAAGAAAAATTTTATTAAATATAGGAAGATTAGAACATCAAAAAGATCATTTAACCCTTATTAAAGCTTTTTCAAGAATTGCGGTTTCTTTTCCAAAATGGGATCTTAGAATTGTAGGAGAAGGCTCACTAAAAAAGGAAATAGAAAAAAAGATTATTTCATTAAATCTAATTAATAGAGTTTTTATACAAAGTTTTACTAAGGAAATTGAATTAGAATACATAAAAGCTGATTTGTTTGTAGTTCCTTCAATTTATGAATCTTTTGGATTAGTTACAGCTGAAGCGATGTCTTTTGGTATACCTTGTGTTGGTTTTGCTGATTGTCCAGGAACAAATGAACTAATTATTAATGAAAAAACTGGACTTCTAGTTAATAGCGGAGGCGATAGGTCATCCTCTTTAGCCTCAGGATTAACTCGTTTAATTTTGAATGATAAATTAAGAACTAATCTAGGTAAAGCGGGGAAAGCATTTATAGATGCAAAATTTTCTGATGAAGAGGTAACTAATTCTTGGGAACGTCTTTTGTATAATGTTATAAGAAACAAATGTTGATTTTATAATTATTTTTATTTCCAATGTGCGGAATATCTGGCTTTATTTCTCCTGATTTTGCTCAAAATAGTTTTAAAAAAACTATTTACAACATGGTTAATGAAATAGACCATAGAGGGCCGGACAGAAAGGGAATATGGTTTGATTACTATGCTGGAGTTGCGCTCGGACATAATAGGCTTTCAATAGTTGATTTATCTGAAGCTGGCAATCAGCCTATGATCTCCTCCTGTAAAAGATATTATATCGTTTTCAATGGGGAAATTTATAATCACAAATCACTGAGAGAGAAACTTCCTGATTCCATTAATTGGCAAGGGCATTCTGATACAGAAACATTAATAAATGGAATTTCTTGCTGGGGATTAAAAAATACTTTAAGAGAACTAGTGGGAATGTTTGCTTTTGCAATCTGGGACAGAAAGAAAAAGAAATTAACTCTTGTGAGAGACCGTTTAGGCGAAAAGCCTCTTTATTATGGATTTAGAGGAAATACAATGATTTTTAGTTCTGAACTTAAAGCAATTGAAACATTTCCCGAAAAATCATTAAAAATCAACAAAAATTCGCTTGGATTATATATGAGATTTGGCTATATACCTTCTCCATATTCAATATATGAAGGGATTTATAAATTGCCTCCAGGAAGTTTTGTAGAATTCACAATAGAAGATGTAAAAGAAAGATTAATTCCTTGCAGTACGCAATATTGGTCTTTGGAGTCAATAACTAAAAGACAACAATCTAATACCTTTTTAGGTACACATATCGATGCCATTGATTATCTTGAATGTCTTTTAAAAGATACAATCTCTGGACAAATGCAAGGAGATGTCCCCATAGGTGCTTTTTTATCAGGAGGTATTGATTCAAGTACAGTTGTTTCTATAATGCAAAGTCAATCTAAAAATCCTTTAAATACATTCACAGTAGGCTTTCAAGAATTTGGATATGATGAATCAAAATCAGCGAGAGCAATTTCATCTTTTATTGGAACAAACCACAATGATTTAGTTTTATCATCTGCTGAAGCGATGAAAACAATTCCATATTTACCAGAAATATATGACGAGCCTTTCTCTGATGTTTCACAAATACCAACTTTTTTAATTAGTAAATTTGCCTCTAAAAATGTAAAAGTTTGCTTATCTGGTGATGGTGGTGATGAATTGTTTTGCGGATATTCTAGACACATCGCAGGCCCAAAAATTTGGCGTATCTTTAATAAGATTCCAAAACCGATAAGAAAAATTTGTGTTAATTTTATCCATTCATTACCTCCCACCACTTGGGATCGTTTCTATTTTTTTTGTGAATATTTTTTACCTAAGCATCTCAGAATTAATTTCCCAGGGCTAAAGATTTATAAAATATCTGATTTAATAAACAATGATTCCCTTTTCGAAGTTTATATATCTCTAATATCTTCATGGAAAGCTCCTGAAGATATTATTTTAAATTATGATCCTTCTAAAGAATTTTATGATTATGAAGTTTCTAATATCAAGTTAAATGATCCACATCATCAAATGATGTATTTTGACTCTTTAATTTATTTACCAAATGATATTCTTGTGAAAGTTGACAGGGCCGCGATGTCTTCATCACTTGAGACTCGTTTACCCTTGTTAGATCACAGGATCATAGAATTCGCTTGGAGCATTCCTCTTTCAATGAAACTAAAAGATAAAAAAAGCAAATGGTTGTTAAGGCAAGTTCTTAAAAAATATTTACCTAATAATTTAATCGAAAAGCCAAAAACTGGGTTTTCTGTCCCAATTGGGGAATGGCTTAGAGGTCCCCTAAAGAATTGGGCAAATGAACTACTTGATGAAAAATTAATAGATTCCCATCAATATTTTTCTTCAAAATCAATACAACAAAAATGGAAAGAACACTTAACAGGAAGAAAGGACTGGTCAAAACAAATTTGGACTATTCTTATGTTTCAATCTTGGTTGATGAAACGGCAAAATTGATTAAAAAATAATGAATAGGATTATAAATTTTTAATTTCTAAGTTTTTAATAATTTTAATAAATATGACCTTATATATAAAAACCAAAAATATCAAATTTTGAAATTGATTGATTAACTTATAATTATTGGGATAGATTGGATATTTAATTAAATTTTGAAACTGCTTATTATTGTAAATGTTGATTGGTTCCTTTATTCTCATAGATTACCTATAATTATTGAGGCAAAACGACAGGGTTATGATGTACATATTGGCACTAAAATAACGAATTTATCTATCAAGAAAGAACTCCTAGATTATGGTTTTGTTATTCATGAAATACCTTTCGATAGAACTGGAAAGAATATTTCGAACTTAATAAAAGTAGCTCTTTCAATTCTCAAGTTGTTGATATTTCTAAAACCAAATATTCTTCACTTAATAACAATGCAACCTATAATTTTCGGTGGAATTGCTGCTAAATTATGCCGAACTAAAAAAGTTGTTTATTCAATTTCAGGCTTAGGACATGTTTTCTTATCGCATTCGTTTTTTACTTCAATCCGTAGATGGATCGTAATAAATCTTTATCGATTAGCGCTTTCTAATAAACCAAGAGTTGTGGTATTTCAAAACAAATCAGATTTTAATTTAATTAGCAAAGTATCCGCATTATCAGATTCTGAAGTAGTTCTTATACCTGGATCGGGTGTTGATGTAAATAAATATCTATTCAGTAAAATCCCAGACACTGAGCCAACAATTCTTATGGCGTCTAGACTTCTAGTTTCTAAAGGAGTAAAAGAATTTATTGAAGCTGCAAAAATCTTAAAAAGCAAAGGTATAAAAATAAAATTCCAACTTGCTGGTAAACCAGACGTTTCTAATCCTTTATCCATATCTAAAATTAAGATAGATAATTGGGTTTCCAAAGGCTATATCGAATATCTTGGATATAGGGATGACATTCATAAAATAATTCCAAAATGTCACATAGTTGTATTACCCTCATATTATCCCGAGGGATTACCAAAAATTCTTTGCGAAGCTGCAGCTTGTGGAAGACCAGTAATTACTACATATGAGCCTGGTTGCCAAGATTCAGTTGAAAATGGTGTTACGGGATTACTTATAAAATCTAGAGAATCAAAAGAGCTCGCTAACGCAATAGAAAAACTTATAAGTGATCCCGGACTTTTAAATAGTATGAGCTTAAAAGCACGAAAAAGAGCTGAAAAATTTTTTGATATTAAAAGCGTTGTTGAAAGTCATATTAAATTATATCGACATCTTTCAAATTTTAAAATTAAATAATATTGATAAAATCTTTTATATAAATATTCTTGAATTACAAATGATTTAATTTTCAAACAATCTCAAATTTGGATTTATAATTTAGGCAATAAATATATGATTACTTAATTCTTTGCGTGTTCTCATTACTGGTGCATCTGGATTTGTTGGGAGTAAAGCTTGTACTTACCTAAAGGATAATGGGCATGAAGTTTTCGCCCATAGCAGAACTTATTGCAATTTCCCACAAGAAATTAAATTAATCAGGGGTGGAAGCCTATCAAATATTTTTTCTAAACCTGAATTACTAGAAGGATTTGAATGTGTAATTCATTTAGCAGGAAGAACATATGAAACAAATAGAAGTAAGAAAAATTGTTATTCTAAATACTTTAAAGATAATGTCGAAGAAACCCTCAGATTCGCTGAATTATGTAGTAGTGCATCTATTAAAAGATTTATATTTATGAGTTCAATTAAAGTAAATGGAGAATCAACAAAAAACCGAATCCCTTTTCATGAAGAAGATATTCCAAGTCCTCAGGACTATTATGCTTTATCAAAATATGAGGCGGAATTAGGACTTCTAAAAATTGTTAAAGATTCAAAAATGGAAGTTGTTATCGTTCGGCCTCCATTAATATACGGTGATGGGGTTAAAGGATATTTTAAAACTATTTTAAAACTTATCAAACTAAGAATTCCTCTTCCATTTGGTTCATTTGTAGATAATAGAAGAAGTTTAATTTATTTAGACAATTTACTCAATTTTTTAGAAATATTAATCCAACATCCAAAAGCAGGAAATCAAATATTTGTATGCAGTGATGATACTGAGATTTCTACAGCAGATTTATTGAGAGAATTATCTTATGGAATGCATAAAAAAAACTATAATTACAATGTTCCAAAATTTTTATTATTATTATCTTATTTGATTGGTAAAGGTCAAATTTACAAAAAGCTTAACGAATCACTAGTTATTAACAATTATAAATCTAAAAAGTTGCTTGGATGGGAACCTCCTGTTAGAACATTAGATGCCCTAAAGAAAGTTTCTAATCAATTTATTAATTATCATAAAAAATTTTAAAATTAATTTAACTTTTTTCGTAATAATCTAAATACCAATCTATAAATTTCTTTATACCTGCATCAATTGAGGTACTAGGTTTAAATTTGATCCAATTTTCCAAAGATGAAGTATCTGCATAAGTTGCTTTTACATCACCAGGTTGTATGTCTTCAAATATAATTTTTGGTTTTTTGCCTAAATGTTTCTCAATGGCATTTATGTAGTCAGTTAAATTTGTAGGACTAGAATTCCCAATGTTGAAAATTTTATATGGTGACCAACTTTTATTAGGTAAAGGATTTTCATAGTTAAAGCATTCATCTGCTTTTGGAGGTTTATCTAATAAAAGCAAAATAGACTCTATTACATCATCAATATAGGTGAAGTCTCTAATCATTTTGCCATGATTAAAAACTCTGATAGGTTTGTTTTCTGAAATTAATTTTGTAAATTTAAATAAAGCCATATCAGGTCTACCCCATGGTCCGTAAACGGTAAAAAATCTCAGCCCAGTTGTTGGAAGATTAAATAAATGGCTATAAGTATGGGCTATTAGCTCGTTAGATTTTTTAGTTGCAGCATAAAGACTTATCGGATGATCAACTGAATCTGTTTCGCTAAAAGGTAACTTTTTATTGCCTCCATAAACTGAACTACTACTTGCATAAATAAAATGATCAACATTATTTATCCTCGATTCCTCTAGAATGTTACTAAACCCAACTAAATTTGACTGCACATATGCAGAGGGATTTTCTATTGAATATCTTACACCTGCCTGTGCAGCTAAATTAATAACAATTCTGATTTTTGATCCATTATAAACATTGTTAAATATCATTTTTAAATTACTCTTGCTAGCAAGATCACCTTTGAAGAATTTAAATTCTCCTTTTTCATTAAAAGAAATATTTTTAATTTTCTCGATTCGATCTTTTTTTAGAGTTTGATCATAATAATTGTTTATATTGTCAAATCCTATAACCTGAAATCCATTTTTTATTAATTTAATACATAGATGAAATCCTATAAATCCAGCTGCGCCAGTAACTAATATAACCATTTAACACCCAAATGTATTATTCAATTTAAATTATATATCACCCTAAAGATCATATGAATGAGAAAATCTTTCAGCAAAACATTTTAGAAACAACTCCAAATAATAGATTTAACTCAACTCAGTATTTATAAATATATATTTCTTATTTTAAGATTTTTAAAGTCTTTTAAAAGGAGTTAATGATAAAAAGTTTTATTGAATAAAATAAATTTTGATTATAGTCAAATATATCTGATAATCTAAGATTTAATTAGAAAAAAATATTCAGTATTAATGGCAAATAATTTGAAAATTAAAGATTCAAAAATAATACCTGTTATTTTATGTGGTGGTTCAGGAACACGTCTTTGGCCACTATCTAGAGCAAGTTTTCCAAAACAATTCATATCACTAAATTCAGATACAAAAAAGTCTTTACTCCAAAAAACTCAATTAAGAATAAGAGACTTAAAGAATCTTAGCGATCCTATTCTTATTTGCAATGAAGATCATAGATTTATAGTGGCTGAACAGATAAGAGAAATTGAAGTAGAAGAATTTTCAATTTTATTAGAACCTATTGGAAAGAATACTGCACCTGGAATAACTGTTGCAGCACTAAAAGCTTTGGAAAAAGATCCCGATCCAATATTACTAGTTCTAGCTTCCGACCATGAAATAAAAAATAATCAAATTTTTGTTAAAGCATTAAATGAAGGGATTAATTATGCTTTAAAAGATCAAATAGTTACTTTCGGTATAATTCCTAATTCTCCCGAGACTGGTTATGGCTATATAAAAGCATCGAAGCCTCTATCTGAGGAAAATCTTAAAGGAGAAAAGATAGAACAGTTTTTAGAAAAACCTGATATTAAAACAGCACAAGAGCTTATTAAGAACAAACATTATTCTTGGAATAGTGGAATATTTATTTTTAAAGCCAGAACTTTATTAAATGAGATAAGTAAATTTTCTCCTGAAATATTGACATATTGTAAAAGATCTTTAAAAAACAGTATCAAAGACTTAGATTTCCAGAGATTAAACAAAATTGATTTTGAAAAATGTCCAAATAAATCATTTGACATAGCCGTAATGGAAAAAACTGATAAAGGGATTGTTATACCTCTTAATTGCGGCTGGAATGATATTGGTAGTTGGAAAGCAATTTGGGAAAACTCAAAAAAAGATAATTGTGGAAATTATATTCAGGGGAAAGTAATCGCAGAAAAGACAAAAGACTCTTACTTAAGAAGTGAAAACAGACTTATCGTAGGTCTTGGGCTAGATAATTTAATAGTAGTCGAAACAAATGATGCAGTATTAATAGCTGATAAAAACCAATCTCAAATTGTTAAAAATATTGTTCAGAAGCTTAAAGAAAGAGAAATAATAGAAGGACAGTATCACAAAGAAGTCAAAAGACCATGGGGATCATATCTATCATTGGTTCAAGATTTAAGATGGCAAGTAAAATTAATTTTAATAAAACCTGGACAACAGTTATCTTTACAAATGCATCATCACCGCTCAGAACATTGGGTGGTTGTTTCTGGGACTGCGAAAGTAAAAATTGACGAAAAAGAAAAATTTTTAAGTGAAAATGAAAGTATTCATATTCCTCTTGGATCAAAGCATAGATTGTCTAATCCTGGAAGGATGCCTCTAAAAATAATTGAAGTACAAAGCGGATCTTATGTAGGGGAAGACGATATACAAAGATTTGCAGATGATTACGGCAGGATATAGATAAAATTTCTAAATTTAATTAAATCCCTTTGGATTTAAAGATTGCCATTTCCATCCATCTTTGCACATATCTTTGATATTTCTTTTTGGTACCCAGTTTAATAAGGAGATTATTTTTTTATTATCTGCTACCGCATTTGCAACATCTCCAATACGTCTATTACAAAAAACATATGGGATTTTGCATTTATTTACTGACTCAAATGTTTTAACTAATTCTAAAACGCTTGTCCCGATTCCAGTACCAATATTTAATTCTAAATATTGAGGTTTATTTTCTATTAAAAACTCTAATGAAGAGATATGTGCCTCAGCTAAATCCATAACATGAATATAATCTCTCACCCCTGTACCATCAAAAGTCGGCCAGTCATTTCCAAAAATTCTTAGTTCTTTATGTTTACCTTGAACAACTTTGCAAAGAATGGGGAAAATATTATTTGGTTCTCCCAATGGATCTTCTCCTATTAAGCCACTTTTATGAGCACCTATTGGATTAAAGTACCTTAAATTTGCAATGCGCCAACTAGATTCTGAACTTCCAAAAATCCCTTTTAAAATAGTTTCGATAGCTGCTTTAGTAAAACCATAAGGATTTGTTGGATTTATAGGTTCGTTCTCAGTTATAGGATTGGTTTTTGTATTTCCATAGATTGTTGCACTACTACTAAAGATTATTGTGTGGCATTTAAATTCACACATAATTTTTAGTAGATTAATTGAACCACATACATTTGAATCCCAGTACATTAAAGGATTAGCAATTGACTCACCAACTGACTTTAAACCAGCGAAATGTATTACAGCTTCAATAGGACTTTTATTTTCCCTTGCATTATTAAATACTTTTCTCATAAATGAAAGATCTCTAATATCTCCTTTTGCGAAAATTATTTTTGAATTAGGGTTCATATATTTTATTTTCTCTAGAGATTTATTTGTACTATTAATATTTGAATCAACCACAATAAGTTGATAATTTTTTTCAGTTAAACAAAGACAAGTATGACTTCCTATAAAACCAGCACCTCCAGTGACAAGAATAGTTTTCATAGATCTAAAAATATTTTTTTAACGATTTCACAAATAAATTACCCCCCCTATTTGTAGAAGTTAATAAACAATTATAGAAACATTGTTTTAATTTAGAAGAAGGGGCACTAACAATAATTGCATTACAAAGTTGAATACTGTTAAAATTTTTACTTCCTTTGTTTTTGATCTTATAAATAAAAATTTTTACAAAATTCATGAATCTTGTAAGTCTAAAATTACGAATATTAAATACTCCTCTTTGAGTTGAATAAAAATATTTCTTCACTTTTTTTTTATCTTTATTTAACGCCTCAAGACTAGCTATTTTAAAATTAATTTTAAAGTAAATTTTAAAACTATTAATAGCTATATAATTATCAAAACTATTATAAAGTTTGATTAATAATGGCAAACGACTAAATATATTTGTTCCAATCATTAAAGATCTTACTATAGACGAATTTTAATATTATATTTTTACCAAATGCTGAAAAAACATCATTAAGCTTACAAAAATTTTAAATTGGATAATAATTAACATTCAATCATTTTAACTTTAATTTACATAAATTATTATTTCATTTTTGGAAATTAAAAAATGCTAAAAAACAAGAAAATGACTTCTAAAAAAATTATTTTATAAAGTTTATAATTTTTAATATCATTTATTTACTAAAATAAAAAAAAATAAAAAAAATAAATGCAGAGGAAAGGAATAATTCTTGCGGGAGGCAGCGGCACAAGACTCGCTCCTATTACAAAAGCAATAAGTAAACAGTTAATGCCAATTTATAATAAACCAATGATTTATTATCCTCTTTCAACTTTAATGCTTTGTGGCATAAGAGAAATTCTTGTTATTACAACTCCTTTTCATAAAGAATCATTTATGAATCTTTTAGGAAATGGTGAAGATTTAGGGATTAGATTAAATTATAAAACTCAAGAAAATCCTGATGGAATTTCTCAGGCATTTATAATAGGAGAGAATTTTATTAATAATTCACCTGTAGCTTTAATACTCGGAGATAATCTTTTTAATGGTTCTGATTTAGTTAAAAAACTAAAGATAATTAACAAAAAATATTCGAAAAATACAATATTTGCCTTCCCAGTAAATGATCCAGAAAGATATGGAGTTGTTGAATTTGATGAAAATTCAAAGGTTATAAATATTGAAGAGAAACCGAAAAAGGCAAAAAGTAGATATGCAATTACAGGTCTATATTTCTATGATAAAAGCGTTGTTGAAAAAGCACATAAAATAGTTCCATCATCAAGGGGCGAATTGGAAATAACCTCATTAAATAAGCTTTATTTAGCGGAAAATAATCTTAATGTAGAAATTATGAACAGGGGTATGGCATGGCTAGACACTGGTACTTTTGATTCTCTAAATCAAGCGTCAAACTATATAAGAATTTTAGAAAAAAGACAAGGTCTTAAAATAGGTTGTCCATATGAAGTCGCATGGAGAAATAATTGGATAAGTGATGAAAAATTTAAAGAATCTGCAGTTAAATTCGAGAAAAGTGGATACGGTAATTACTTTTTAGATTTAATCAATGAAAAAATTTAGTTGATTTTTATATGGATGTACAAAAGTGTAAAACTAAAAAAGGAGTAAATATAAATGGTCCCTTATTGATCAGTCCAAATGTTTACGAGGATGAAAGAGGGTACTTCATGGAAAGTTGGAATATGAGAGCATTTAACCAAAAAATCATTAGAGATATTATTTTCGTACAAGACAACCATTCAAAATCCAAAAAAAATGTACTAAGAGGGTTACATTATCAAATGCCTCCATATGATCAAGGTAAATTAGTAAGGTGCATCAAAGGCGAGATATTTGATGTCTTCGTTGACTTAAGGATTAATTCAGAAACCTTTTTATTATGGGCTGGGGAATATCTTAATGACAAAAATAAAAGTCAATTATGGATCCCCTCTGGATTTGCCCATGGTTTTCTAACTATCACAGATACCGCAGAAGTACTTTATAAGACAACAAATTATTGGTCTAAAGATCATGAACATACTATAAAATGGGATGACAACTCTATTAATATTGAATGGCCCTTGAATGGGAACTTGCCAATACAGTCTGATAAAGACAAAAATGCTGAAAATCTAAATGAAATTTCCATTAAAAAATTATTTAAAAATGATATTTAATTTCTTATGAAAGTTTTACTTACTGGAGAATCTGGTCAGCTTGGAAAAATAATAAAATTAACAAAGCCTGAAAATGTAAATTTAATTTACAATAATAGACAAAATTTCAACCTAAATAATCATGAAAATTGTAAACGATTTATAAAGAAATATAAACCTGATTGGGTTATTAATACTGCTGCTTATACAAACGTTGACATGGCAGAAAAAGAAAAAGAAATTGCTTATTCAATAAACGCATTAGGTCCTAAGGCTATTGCTGAGGCGCTTGAAGAAACAAAAGGACGTCTTTTACATATAAGTACCGATTATGTTTTTAATGGGGAACAAAATCATCCCTATACCACTAATCAGCCAGTCTCACCTATAGGAATCTATGGGAATTCCAAAGCACTTGGTGAAAAATATATTAGTAATATTTTAGGAATAAAAAACAAGTGTTTTATTATTAGAACAAGTTGGTTATCTGGACCAATAGGTAATAATTTTGTTTTAAAGATCCTCAATCTTCATAAAAACAAAGATGAGATTTCAGTCGTTTCAGATCAATTTGGTAAGCCAACTAGCACTATTAATCTAGCAAAAGTTTGTTGGGCATTAATTCAAAATTCTTTTTTAGATCCAAACTTAAAAAATTATCCAGAAATTATGCATTGGAGCGATGAAGGAGTAACCAGTTGGTATGAGATAGCATATAGACTTGGACAATTAGGTGAAGAATATAGCTTATTTACCAAAGCTGCAAAAGTCATTCCTATCTCTTCCTCTAACTATGATAGCCTGGCAAAAAGACCTCCTTATTCGGTGTTAGATTGTACTACCACCAAGAAGATATTAAATTTAGAAGGAATGCATTGGCGTGTTGCTTTAAAGGAAATTATCAAACACCCATTATTTAAAATGTAAATCTGAAAGAGATAGTATGAAAAAGAATCTTAAATTAATCCAAAATAATCTAGTTGAGTTATTAGAGAATAAAAAAATACTGATTACTGGCGGTGCAGGTTTTATCGGTGGGACTTTAATTAGAAGATTATTAAAAAAAAGTGAAGCTAAAATCTACAATCTAGATAAATTAACATATTGCAGTGACTTACAATCAATCAATCAATTATTAAAAAATAGCAAAAATAAAAATAATAGGTATAGTTTTTACAAGATAGATTTATTTAATCAAAAAGAATTATTAGAAATAATATGCAATATAAAGCCAGATATAATTATGCATTTAGCAGCAGAAAGCCATGTAGATAGATCAATTGATAATGCTGATTTATTTCTTAAAAGTAATGTAATTGGTACTTATAATTTATTAGAGGCAGTTAAAAAATATTATTCATCTTTGAAAAATGAAAAAAAAAATAAATTTATTTTTCATCACATTAGCACCGATGAAGTTTTTGGTACTTTAGGTGATTCAGGAAAATTTAATGAAGAAACAAACTATAATCCTAGGAGCCCATATTCGGCAACTAAAGCGTCAAGTGATCATTTAGTAAGATCTTGGTACCATACCTTTAATCTTCCCATCATAATTACAAACTGTAGTAATAATTTTGGACCTTGGCAATTTCCTGAAAAACTTATTCCTTTAGTAATAAGAAAAGCTATCTTGAAAGAAAAAATTCCCATATATGGTGATGGACTAAATATTAGAGACTGGTTATTTGTTGAAGATCATATTGATGCATTACTTTTAGTAATCATATTTGGCAATGCTGGCGAAACGTATTGTGTTGGAGGAGGCGAAGAAAAAACCAATATAGATATTGTTAAAAAGATATGTAAATACTTAGATTTAAAACTAAATCCAACTAATTCTTATTTAACACAAATAGATTATGTTGCTGATAGACCAGGTCACGATTATAGATATTCTATTGATTCATCATTAATCAAAAAAAATCTTGGTTGGATACCTGAGCACAATTTTGATACAGCACTTTTTAAAACTATAGATTGGTATATAAATAATCAAAATTGGTGTGAAAAAAAAATTAAAGATTCAGGATATCAGCTTGAGCGAATTGGCAATTAAATTTTATGACGATATTTGGAAATGGATATGTAGCAAACTTACTTAAAAATAGTAGTATCAATTTTTCATTTGATATTTACGCAAAAGGAATTTCAAATTCAGTTGATGCCTCTCAAAAGGAATACAAAAGAGATATCAAATTATTGGAAGAGCTTATCAAAAAACAAGATCAACTCTTCTACTATATTTCAAGTTCAGATCTTTCAAATAAGAAACATGATAAAACAGATTATCTAAAGCATAAAAAGAATTGTGAATCACTTGTTTTATCTACCCCCTACGCAAGAGTAATTAGAATATCACAAATTGTTGGGAATCTAAATTCTGAGACAGCTCTATTAAATTACTTCAAAAATAAAATATTATTGAAATCAAAAATAAATATCCATTATGGAAAAATTAGGTATCCAATATCCTCAGAAGATGTAATTAAAGGATTTGAAATATTAAATGAAATTGGTGACAAAGCTAGAATAATAGACTTTAGACCTAAGTTTGGAATAAAAGCAGAAAATATAATTAATTTGATGATGCAAGAATTAAAAATTTCAACTGATATAGAATATTCTTTTTTTAACTCTAACGAAGAAGAATGGGAAATTAATATTTTAAATTTATATAATCACTTTCCTAAACTCGATGATGAATTTTATTGCAAAAAAATAATTAAAAATTATATTAAACAAAATTAAAATTTTTAAATTAAAAAATTTTATATTTCTGAAAATAAAATCTAATAATTTTTCAAAACTTTGTCTAGTAATGTAAAAATTATTTTCTCTGTAGCTTCCATCGCATCAATTGTACATCCTCCAATATGAGGCGTAAGTATAATATTTTTACCTTGTTTTTTTAAGTCTGCCAGCGTCTTATCATAATTACTTAATTCTTGTTCTTCCCAATAAACATCAGTAGCATAACCTTTTAAAGAATTATTTTTAAGAGATTCTATTAAATATCTTTTTTCTATAATTTCTGCTCTAGCAGTATTAATTAGAAATTTATTTTTCATCAAATCAAATTCTTTTTTTGAAAAAAGTTTGGAACTTGTATGATTTAAATCAGCATTTATAGAAATAATGTCTGAATTAATAATCAATTCTTCAAGTGATTCACAAAAGGAATTATTATCAAAAAAGTTATTCTTAATATCATAAAAAAAAACTTTTGCTTTAAAACTTTCCAAATATTCCCTTAGATGATTTCCTATTCTTCCAAGACCTACTATACCTACTTTCATTTTACTCAATTCTCTTCCTCTAAATTTCATTCTATCTTTTGGTCCAATATTTTCCCAAGATGATTCAGCTAAAAAAACATTACGTATCAATCCTATTATTAAAAATAAAGTTAATTCACTTGTTGATCTTATATTTGCTATTTCATCTAAAGTATCTCTCAAAGATAAAACTTGTATTTTTTTAGTTTTACAATATTCTAAATCTATATGTCCTAGGCCAGTTGTAGGAGAAACTATATATTTTAATGATTTTGCTTTTTTCAATAGATTGATGCCTAAGTAATGAGCTAATCTACAAACAATAATTTCTGTTTTTTCATCAATTTGTTCTTGAATAAGAAAATTTAATTTTATTTTTTTTTGGACAGATTTTGAATAAGAATCATTCTCTAGAAAAAATATATTTGGATTGCTCATATTTTGTAAGACAACTGCTTTTGAAGATTAATTTTATTTGTTAATTTATTTGCTATTGAATCTAATATAATTTTTGATGCTTTTCCATTCCCATAAATTCTTGATGATGGATATTTTCCTTTCTTCAATTGGACATCAAAAGCATCTTTAATAGATTCATAATCAAAAGAATTAACTAAGATTACATTTTTAGAGACTTCTCTATTTTTTTGTCTTTCTCCAATTAATACTACTGGTGTTCCACTAAAGCTTGAGTCTCTTACAAATGAAGAAGAATTCCCTAGTGCGACTTGCGAATTTTTTAGTAAAGATTGAAAGTCTCTTGGCATAATATTAGTTATAAATCTAATATGTTTTATTTCTCTATTTGAATCTAATATCTCATTTGAACCAGGATCTGCATTGGGCCTTATCCATAAGATAGTACCTTGATAATTTTCTAAAACTTTTAAAAGATTTTTAATTAAAATTTTTGAGTCTTCAATTCCAGTAGTAATTGGATGTACGCAAATTAATAAATAACCTTTTTTCAAAATATCTAGACTTATTTTTTTATTATTTTCATCAATTATTTCTTGTAGAGAATCTAAATTTGAATTATTAGAAAGGATATAATCGCCTACAGGACAGCCAGAATTTACTATATTTTCCTTATATTCTCCCAATAGATTTATGATTTTAGCCGCCTTATCAGTAGAGGGGAAATGAAAATGTGCCATCTTGGTAATTAAATGTCTAGTAGTTTCGTCTATTGATGAAGACTGTTCTCCTCCTTGGATATGAACTAAGAACCTATTAGCATAAGAAGCAGCGATTGCACATCCTAGTGCCTCATACCGATCTCCAATTAATAATATTGCATCTGGATTAACTTTTTCATATAATTTTTTCATCTTATTAATAGTATTTGAAATTGTATCTAACATTGCTGAATGATTTCTACTCTTTACTTCAGTATTAACTTTATAGTCAACCTTAATTCCATCTATAGATACTTTATCAACAATAATTCCATATTCTTCTAATAAAGTAGTCCCTGAAAAACAGGTATAAATTTCAAATCTTTCATCTTGATAGCCTTCTAATATTAGAGGGAAAAGTCTGCCATAATTTGCTCTATCTACAAGATTAATTAGCAGTTTATATTTCATTTAAAATCATCCTCATTTATTAACTCATCGAACAAAATATCTCTTTTAGATAATTTTCCTATTATTTTGTCCTCATCTGCAAAAGTTAAACCCCCTCCTGGTTTTTTATATTTAATCATGTTTTTTTCAATCTTAGTTCCTTTCAAAATATCTACTGAAGCTACCATACTCCTACCAAAAAGATTTTTCATATTATTAATTTCTGGCGAAACAAAACTTTTATCTACTTTAGAATTAGTTATTAATTGTATTTCTTCAACAAAGTTTTTTAACATCGCAAATTCGCTGATAAGTATAGAAGAACTTGCGTCTGGTCCAAAGCATGATTTATTAAAAATTACATGTGTTTCAAGCATAGAAGTTGATTCACATGCTGCCGCGGCAAGACTAGGAGATAATTTGCCAGAATGATCGGATAATCCTGACTTAACTCCATATCGATTAACAATTGTAACTATATTTTCTATCCCTATTTCGGAAAGATTTGTTGGATATTTACTTGTACATTGAAGTACATAAATGTTATCAATATTTTTTTTTAAAATTTTTATTGATTTATCTATTTCATTCCAAGTAGACATTCCAGTTGATAGAACAATTTCGTCACATCTTTGAGACGCATATATTAAAAGTGGTTCATTATTCAATTCTCCTGAACCAATTTTTAATGTTTTAATATCAAGCTTTTCACAGAGATCTATAGCTTTATATGAAAAAGGACTAACAATAGGATTGATTTTTAACTGTCTACAGTAATTAATTAGTTCTGCCCACTCTTTATTAGAAAACTCTATTCTTTTCCAATAAGAATATCTATCAATATCTTGAGGAAATATATTTTTTCTAAACCTATCTTTCTTTGTAGACTCTTCATCAGCAAAATGCATCTGAAATTTTATTTCTTTTGCACCTGCATCTTTAAGAGCTTTTACATAAGAATAAGCCATCCCAAGGCTTCCATCATGGGCTTGGGCAATTTCAGGAATAACTCTAATTGAGTCCATTATTTAAAACCTAATAGGATTGAGATTTCTTGGGACTACATTCTCAATATCAAAAATTAAGGATTGTTCATTTACTTTTAAATTTACCCAATCTTTTTCTTCCCATTCAGTATATTTCTTATGTGCGACTGTACAAATTATAATTCCATAACCATTTGGTTTTTGAGGTTTTGAATTAATACATATTCCTTTATGAGAAGTCAAATCAAATGCACTAGCTAAGTAATCAATAACTTCAACTTCAAATCCGTATTTTTCAAGTAATTTTGCTAAAATTATTGATTGGCTATTTCGTAAATCTGGACAGTCTCTCTTGAAGCAAGCTCCAACAATTAAAACTGAATTCATTGAAATACTTTTTGAATTTGCATTAAAGATTTTCGAAACTGTTCTTGCAATCCAACCCGCCATATTATCATTAATTCTTCTTCCACTTTTAATCAATTCAGTATGTACATTATATTTTTCAGCGGCATATGCAAGATAGTAGGGGTCAACTCCAATACAATGTCCTCCCACCAAGCCAGGATTAAATGGAATAAAATTCCATTTTGTAGAGGCTGCCTCAATTACGTCATATGTATCTAATTCCATATTTCTAAAAATCAACGATAATTCATTCATTAATGCAATATTTATATCTCTTTGAATATTCTCAACTACTTTTGCAGCCTCAGCAATTTTGATTGAAGAAGTAGAAAATGTTTTCGAATTAAGAATTAAGGAATAGAATTTATCTACCAATTTCCTAGTCTCTTCATCACTACCGCTTGTTAATTTAACTATTGATTCCAAAGAAATTTGATTATCCAAACTTGGGCTAACTCTCTCTGGACTATATCCAAGAGAAAACTTTTCACCAATTTTGCAATTTAATTTTTTTTCTAGTAATGAGCCACATATTTCCTCTGTAACTCCTGGATAAACCGTAGATTCATATATAATAACTTTTCTAATATTTTGATTGATTCCCTTTATTTCTGATCGTTTTATTGCTTTAGAAATTATTTCACTAGCATTTTTTAATGGATTTAAATTAGGTACTTTATGTTCATCGACAGGGGTAGGAACGCACACAATAAAGATAGAACATTTTTCGAGTTCATTTTCGTAATAAGTAAAAAAAGACTTCTTGAAAAAATTATTAATCTCTTTTTCTTTTACTAAACCCGTTTTGTCTATTTTATTATTTAATTGATCAATTCTTTCTTTTTGAATATCAAAACCAATTATTCTAGATTTGGAAATTCTTTTATCAATTAACAATGCTAAAGGTAATCCTACATAGCCTAACCCTATGACAGCAATATTTATATCTTTATCCAAATTAGGTAGATTAAAAGATTTATTTTTCAAAGAATATTCCACGTATAAATTATTCTTAATCTTATAATTTAAATGATTAAAATAATAATAGAATAATTATCAATGATAACTTGTTACCCTTCTTAACAGAATAAAAATTTATTTTAGAAACTTTATGCCAATTTTCTTAAATTGACTTAAGATCTAAAACTAATTTATTTGATATATTTAAAATGTTATGTCATATATTGATTCTAGTTTTTTAATTTTATATTTTTTAACTAACATTAGTCCTTTAATACTATTTTTTAAAGTAAAAGATAATTTCAAAATATATTTTTTTTCTTCGTCTTTTCTTTTCTTAACGTGTTTAATACCTTTTGTAATTAAATTTGAAGATTTATGGTTAGTTTGGCAAGAGGATAATAATTTCTCTGACCCAAGATATTTATTTCTAAATATATTATTTAAATTAATACCAAATATATATCTATTAAATTTTATAATGCAATTAATCTCAGGATTACTTCTTATAAATGTTTTTTTTAGTATATTAAAAGAAAAAAAAACTAAAGATAATTTAGAAAAAAAAAAGTTTGATCATTATGTATTTATTATTCTAAATTATTTAATAATATTACTATCTAAACTTTATACTTATCATATTAGACAGTATTGGAGTTGCGCATTATTTATCTTTTTATTCTACATAATATCAAAAACTAAATTTCCCAAAAAAATATTTACAATTAAAAATTTTACATTAAATTGCTTAGGCGTATCAATTCACTTAGCAAATATACCTTCTTTTTTAATAATAAATTTAATTATGTTTAATAGGTCTTTTATAAAACGAATTAAATTTATAAATTATAATTTCAAATCAAATATAGAATCAAAATGTCTATTTCTATCAGTTTTTCTAATCCTAGTTTATATTTTTGCAAACTATTATGAGCCAATTTTTATATTCCTAGTTAATAATTTAGCTCCTAAACAATTTAGTGGTGGGTACTTAGTTCCAGGAGATTTAGGAGTTAGTCCTTATGAAAAATCTAGTATAGGATTTATTTTACCAATATTATTTTTATTACCAATCCTAATAATGACTAATACATTACCTTTTTCAAACTTAGTTTCTTTTTTAAATAAAAAAAGAGAGATGGTTTTCAAAAATATTAACTCCCTAAGCACAATAATTATTTTCATATCAGTTATTGAATATTTTAGTGATTTCTACTCTCTTGGGAGAATGAAGACTATAATTTATCCTCTTATATTTTATGTTTTATTTAATATGCCCATAAACCAACTTAAACTATCAAATTTAAAATTAGCATCTTTAATGGTTTTTGTTCTATCACTTTATACAACCCTAAAATTAAATTAATTTGAATAACTGATTTAAATAGTATTTGGATTTTTATTCAGCTTGTATACGCAAAAAATTGAATAAGAACTTAAATTTGCAGATAAGAATGGAAATCTAAAAGGAAAATAAAGAGTTTTTGTCGAAGCATAACCATAGTTTTTGAATAAATTATTTAAATTATCTCTTGTATAAAAAACTTTATGATCAGGATCTCTCTTATAGCCTTTCAAACCTGGAACTCCAACAATTAGATAAGCATTATTCTTTGATACCCTTACTAATTCACTAATTAACTTTTCAGGGGAAATGATATGTTCGATAACATTATCTAAAAGAATTGAATCAAATTTATTATTGTTAAATGGTAATTTATCTTTTTCCATTAAGATAACATGCATCTTTTTATTTCTTAAATAATCAATATTGTATTTATTAATATCTGTTCCAATTGCATTTTTGTTGAATGAAAGGTAATCTCCGATCCCGCACCCAACATCTAATATTTTCCCCTTTGTATATTTATTTATACGTGGGTAAAGATAGAAATTTCTATAAGTTTTACCTATTAAAGATCTTGTTAAAAGATACTTGTGGTATTCAAAATCATTCATAATTAAAGATTTCTTTGAATTTCTCTACAACATTAGTTTGGGTAAATCTTTTTGGTAGCAAAGATTGTTTATTTTTTATTTTCCTAGATCTTAAGGCAGTTGATAGCATTTTGGAATACAACTCATCATCTTTCTCAAAAAGATCACCAATAAATTTTTCTTCATTAAAAATTTGCTTGTTGCAATCAACATCTCTAACTAAACATGGAATACCAAAGAATAGAGCTTCGAGCATTGCTCGGGAGGTACCCTCTGAATATGATGGCAAGACAAAAACATCAGCTTTTTGAAGAATTTCATAGGGTTCGCTTAATTTTCCATGAATTAAAGTTTTATCAGATATTCCCAATTTAATTATCTTTTCTTTGACTTTATTAAAGAGTGGACCATCGCCAATTATGTGCAGGAAAACTTTATTATATTTAAGTTTTGAAAATTGATTTATTAATAATATTGGATTTTTTCGAACACTTAAATCTCCAATGAATACAAAAGTTAGAGGAGAATCTTTATGCTCTATTGTCTTTCTAAACTTCTCAAGAAATTCTTCATCAACACAATTAGGAATTATTATAGATTCTTTACCAGAGAAAAAACTAATTTGCTTTGAAATTGAATGATTTAAAGATAATGGATAACTAGTAAATCTTTGTATAAATAAATGAAAACAAGCTAGAAAAATGCCCATAATCCCATAACTATAAAAATAATTCATCAGCAAATTCCCTCTAACAGAAGTAAAAGATAAATATTTCCCACCAAAATTTAGTAATACATTCATCAAATCCCCTGAAAAACACATTGAAAAAATTATTAATTTTTGAGAAGTTTTTTTATTTTTTAGATAATTCTTTAGAAAAATATATTTTCTAAAAAAGGTTCCATATTCATTTAAATTTAAAACTTTTATTTTCTTATCAACAAATGTATTAATTCCTATACCTGACTTTAAAAAAACAACTGTTATGTCAAATTCCTGAGTTAATTTATTAATAACTGCGAAAGCCCCTTTTATAGGACCTGTTGCGTTAGGAGATGGTAGGATCACATAAAGTTGCTTCATACTCACATTAGAAAAAATATGAATGCGCAAATATCGGTAAGTATAGTCACATTTTACACAGAAAGAACAGCTAAATTAATAAAAAAAATAAATGTACTTAAAAATCTCTTAATAGAATTGAGTGAAAATTATTTAGTTCAAAATATTTTCATCTCTGACAATAGTTTAGATTCAAAATTTGTAGCCCAATTCAAATCAATCCCTAAAGTAATTTATGTCCATAATAAATCAAATTATGGATATGCTAAAGGTCATAATATAAGTCGAGATTATCTCAAATATTTAAAATATCATCTAATAATAAATCCAGATATAATTTTTGCAAAACAAACTTCTGAAAATGTATTATCAAGACTAATTTCTTTTATGGAAAAAGATACTGATGTTCATATGATACAACCATTAATTTGCGATGAAGGTTCAGAAAAAATTCAATATTTATGTAAAAGAAATCCTACTCTATTTATTCAGTTTCTTAGAGGTTTTTCTAATCCCAAAATTTTAAACTTTTTCAAAAAATATAATCATTGGTATGAAATGCGTGAATCAGCTTATAAAAATAAACCAGTAGAGAGTACTTATTTGTCTGGCTCTTTCATGCTTTGTAGAAGAAAATATCTTGATATAAATAACTGGATGGACTCAAGATATTTTATGTATTTAGAAGATGCGGACTTAACAAGAAGTTTTAACAAATTTGGTAAATGTATTCATTATCCACTTGTTAAAGTAGAGCATCTTTGGGAAAAAGGTAGTAAAAAATATTTATTTTTAAAAATCCATGCGATTCGATCATTCATATTCTACTCTTTAAAATGGGGGCTAAAAATTATATGAGCAGATTTAATTTATTACATATTCAGAATAATTGGTTTATCAAAAGGTTGCCAGTAATAATCTCAATAGTAATTGACATCTTAATAATTTATTTTGTCTTCAGTTTTTTTAATAATTTTATATCGAAAATTTATTTTTGGAACAACATATTTCAACCAATTGTTTGGTGCTTATTTAGTTATGTTGTTGGGAGATATATTAGGAGAAAAATATCTCTAAACTCATTAGAATTTTTAAACTATCTGAAAAAAACTTTTATAGTTTGCTGTATTATTATAATTCTAAATTTACTATGCTTAAACCTATTAAATTATTTAAAAATTGATCAAATAGATTTTTTTGAATTTCCTCTGCAAGAACTTATCCTAGTTTCATTTCTTAGCCTAATTATACAATTTTTTAAAGAACTATTATTTAATAAAATTATCTATGATAAATTAATTTACTTATATTTTGGCAACTCAAGCGAACTTGAAGAACTAAAAAGTTTATGTAAAGTGAATGATTTGAAAAATAATTTTTTTGAAATTTATTCTCCTGAAATAAAAGAATTTTCTAAATATTCATATATTCTAATTCCAGATTCAAATATTAAAAACTTAAATAAAGTTTATTCTTTAATTGATATAAACAAATACAATATACCAATACTCACAAAAACAGAATGGTGCGCTGCAAAACTTGAAAAAATTCCATCTGAATATTTATTAAAAGATGAAATAGAGGTTTCTGCAATTTTAAGGTCTACAAAAAATAGATCTTTTCAGCTCAAAAGAACTTTTGATATTTTTATAAGCATATTTTTACTTTTATCTACTTTCCCAATAGTAATATTAACCATTTTTTTGATTTTTATAGAAGATGGTTTCCCTATTTTTTATATCCAAAAAAGACATGGTATCGATAATAAAATTATAAAACTTCCGAAATTCAGAAGCATGTTAAAAACTGCAGAAATCAATGGTCCAACTTGGGCAAAAAAAGATGATATCAGAGTAACCAAAATTGGGAAATATATTAGATTACTAAGAATAGATGAAATACCGCAATTATTACTTGTTTTAAAGGGTGAAATGAGTCTTGTTGGTCCTAGGCCAGAGAGGCCAGAAATTGATGAATTTTTAAAAGAAAAAATTCATCTATACGACCTTAGATATAAAGTATTACCTGGAATAAGTGGCTGGGCACAAGTAAACTATCCATACGGTTCATCTACATATGATTCTAAGGAAAAGTTGAGCTACGACCTATTTTATATAAAGAACCAATCCTTTCTACTTGATTTATTGATTATATTAAAAACAGTAAGGAGGGTTCTAACAGCATCAGGGGCCAATCCCAATACAAAATGAAAATTTTCTTCAACTATGATAAAAATACCCCTAGCCAATCTATTTTTTTTGAGAGACAATTACCTTTAATAAAAAAATACAAAGTAACGTTTACAAGAAATTTTAAAAATGCTGACATTATAATTATTCCTCACACGCAGAAGCAACTAAGATTCTTAACCAATTCAGAAGTTAACTCAATTATTAAGAGGAAAGGCATAAAGATAATAATAGTTAAGCCACACAAAGAAATTGATATAAGACTTACTTACAAAAATAATTTAGATATTTTTAAAAGCCTATTTAATCGATTTTTTAAATCTGAAAGGGATTTTCACTTTCCTAAAATATTAAGAGATTTAGATACTACTTTTATATGTGATAACAGTAGGTTGGAGCGACATTTTATGTCTGATAATTGGAAAACTTTATATTTACCACTAACTTACAATAGTAAAATTATAAGCAAAAAAAATTTACAAATTAGTTCTATTGAGCAGCCTGAAATAGCTTTTATTGGAGAAATAACTCATCTTATTGAATGGATAGATGGGATTAAATATTTACTAAACAAAAAACAATTCAAAAAATATAAACTAAAAATAATAAGCTTCGGAGCAGTTTCAAGAAAAAAAATAGAAAAGAAAATAGGAAAAGACAGAATATTATGGGGGAACCCTTCAATGGACATTGATATCCTAAATAATCAATTAAAAAACGTTGTATTTGCAATAGTTCCGCATCAAACAATTAGAACCAATTACGAGGGGCAGATAAAAAATAGAATTAACCCTTTTATATCACAACCAAATGATGTTACAAAAAGCGAAAAATTTTCTTGTAATAGCGGAAGAAATCATCTTTTATCTTCTCTTTCTATCCCATTCATTACATCTCCAATAGAAGATGTTTTGAAGGAATATAAAGGATATCCATCTTTTCTATTTATTGAAAATAATTATCAACTTTATTATGCTGCAAAAAGACTGCAAGACTTAGAATTAAGAAATAAATTATCTAAATTTATTAGGGAAAACTATATGGAAAACTTTTCACCAAATCATGTGATAAGAACCTTATTTTTATATATAAAAAATGAAAATATAAATACTGATTAATTCATAATTTAAAAATTTATGTATTCTTGCATAAATTATTAGTTATATTGATTCTATATAAAGTGATTTAAATCAATTGCAGGCAATATCATTAAATCTTATTCTAGAAATATGG
Organism: Prochlorococcus marinus XMU1405; assembly: GCF_017696275.1. NCBI lineage: Bacteria > Bacillati > Cyanobacteriota > Cyanophyceae > Synechococcales > Prochlorococcaceae > Prochlorococcus > Prochlorococcus marinus. The sequence continues at coordinate 175,836 of NZ_JAAORF010000003.1, forward strand.
TTTCACATTTCTAAAAAAAGAAAAAGACAATTTACTTTTTTAATATTTTGTACTTTATTATCTGCGATATTAGAAAGCCTAACAGTCGCATTAATTTTTCCTTTTATTCAAGCCTTATCAGATCCGAACACATTAATAGATAACCAATATGTATATTCACTTAACTTATTCTTTAATATTAATAATCCAAATTACTTTATTTTACCGTTAACAATAATACTTGGATCATCAAGTGCTTTTTCAGGTTTAATAAATATATTTAAAATTTGGTTCACAGAGCATCTTACTGCCTTAATCACCTCAGATATCAGCAAAGAATGCTTTAAAAAAGTTATAAGTCAGTCTTATATAAATTTTTCTAAAAAAAACAGTAGTTATTTTTCTTCAACAATAATAAACGAAATAAGAGAAACTCAAACTGTAATATTCTGTACCTTAAGAGTGATTTCTGCTTTTTTATTATTGTTTGCAGTTTTTGCAACTTTATTATTATTAAGCTTCAGATTAACAATATACTCAATATTTTTTGTATTAGTTTTTTACTTTTTTACTGGATATTTTGTTAATAATTCCCTTCTTAGAAATAGTAGGCTAATAACCTTTTCAAATAAGATGTTAATTAAAAAACTACAGGAATCTTTTGGAAATATCAAGGATATAATTTTATATTCAAATCAAAAGAATTTCTTAGAAGATTTTTCTTTGATTGAAAAAAAATTAAGAAATAGAGAGGCTCAAAACAGATTCTTAGGACTTTTCACAAAATATCTTATTGAATCAATTGGAATAATCATCATTTCAGCAATTACTTGTTATTTATTATTAGATGATTCAGGGAATAAAAACTTTGCACCCATACTTGGAGTTTTAGCATTTGGTTCTTTAAAAGTAATTTCACCAATACAGCAAATTTATAATAATTGGGCATTCATTAAATCAAGAGAGGCAGGATTAAAAGCCGTTTTAGAAGTTCTAAATTTACCAATCAAAAGAAATATTTATAAAAAACAAAAACTTCCTTTTAAAAATCACGATAATAATTTTATCGAAATTAAAAATCTTCAATATCGTTACAGCAAAAATGAGAAAAATATTTTAGATATCAAAAATATCAAAATAAAAAAAGGAGAAACAATTGGAATTATTGGATCAACAGGTAGCGGTAAATCAACATTAATAGACTTAATTATGGGTCTTTTAATCCCAAATAAAGGTAACATTTTTGTAAATGGTAAAGATATATTTTCAAGTGAAAAGTTTTTAGAAACTTGGCAGAAATCTATTTCACATGTGCCTCAAGAAATTTATCTATTTGATTCCTCTATTAAGAATAATATTACTTGCACCTCTTTAAAAAAAGAATTTCAAAAAGATTACTTTAATGAAGTCTTAGAAATTGCAATGTTAAAAAATTTTATAGCTTCCAAAGAAAAAAATATTGAAACTCTCATTGGAGAAAGAGGTTCTATTCTTAGCGGAGGTCAAAGACAAAGGTTAGGAATTGCTCGTGCATTATACAGAAATTCAGAAGTTTTAATCTTTGATGAAGCGACATCAGCACTAGACTTTAAAACAGAATCAAAAATAATTAAAAACATAAATAATTTTCGCAAAAATTTAACGATAATAATGGTAGCTCATAGATTAAATACATTAAAAAATTGTGATAAAGTAATAAAATTAGATAAAGGCTTAATACAAACTATTTTTAACAAGAATGAATTTAATGATCTATTTTCAAAGGGATTAATATGAAATGTTCAAGCGCTATAGTATTTACTTGTAAAAGAAATAATTCAATAATATAATTAATAGTATTTTTTATTATGAAAGGTGATACTGGGGATAACATAGAGGCTAGGACAGGCATGTGGGCATTTAATGGTGAAATGGTAAAGTCCTTCGATAAACATGTAGAAAAATCTGTACCTCTATATAAAGAAGGTCATGAATTAATATGCCAATTATCTGATTTTTTTGTTCCTAATGAAGGAAAAATTATTCAGATTGGTTGTAGCACTGGAGTATTAACAGGTAAATTAGCAAATCATCTTAAAAACAAAAATAATTCTATTCTGGCAATTGATATAGAAGAGGATATGATTGCAGAAGCAAATCTTAAAAACAATCAAAAATCAATACAATTTATTTGTGAAGATATAAATTCTTATGAAATTGAAAATGAATCAGCAAATCTAATTATTGCTTATTATTCAATACAATTTATTCATCCTAGCCAAAGGCAATTATTAATTAATAAAATTTATAAAAGTCTAAAATGGGGCGGTGCATTCATTATGTTTGAAAAAGTGAGAGGATCAGATGCAAGATTTCAGGATATATTAAGTTCTTGTTATCTTGATTACAAGTTAAAAAAAGGATATAGTGCTGAAAATATAATAAGTAAGCAACAGTCGTTAAAATCAGTTTTAGAACCATTTTCTAGGCAAGGCAATATAGATATTCTTAAAAGATCGGGCTTTATTGATATTGAGACAATTCAAAAGTATATTTGCTTTGAGGGCTTTCTCGCTATAAAGTAAATAATAATTAATTCATACGATTTGAAAGGGAAATTTTTAGAAACTTATCAAAAAAGATGGCTGAATGCACTTAAAAGTGGTGACGATGATATTATTTGTTTTGGATATCCAGATACTCAAGTTAAATTTTTCTATAAAAAATATTGTGAATTTATATACAGTATTATCAAAAAAAACTTTAAATCAAAAGATATCAAAAAATTAAATCTTCTTGAACTTGGTTGTGGAAGAGGAACAGCAAGTATTTTTCTTGAAAAGAAACTTAATTTGAAAGTTATTGGTGTAGACTTCAGTTCTGAAAGTATTCAAATTGCAAAAAACAACGCAAGTAAATACAGTTCAAATGCACGTTTTATAAAAGGCGATATTTTTGAACCTGAAAAAATTCTCAAAGATTCAAATTTAGAATCAAAAAAATTTGATATAATTATCAGCCTTGGCGTATTAGAACATATTGAAGATATAGATAATTGTTTCAAAATTCACTTTAACTTAATGAATAAAAATGGTCTATTTGTAGCGATGATAGTACCAGAAAAAAAATCTATTCAAGATTTCTTTTCACCTTTAAACAGAATTCTTGTGAAAATTAATCGTAGAGAAAAAAAAGAACTTAATTTAAAACATTTAGATAGAAAAACCTTATCTAAAACTGATGATGTATATAGATCATTTAAAAATAAGAATTTCTATAAAAATAAACTAGAGAAATGTGGTTATAAAGAAGTTTTAGCTATTGAATCAAATCCTTTCCCTACAATTAGACCTTTAAATAAATTTTTGGAAAAGATTCTTGTAAATACCTATAATTTAATTTTAATTTTTTTGAAAGTTTTATCAAGAAATGATTGTTTCTTTAATTGTTCTACTAACTTATCAAGATGTCATTTTTTACAAGGTTTTAAAAGATGAATAAATATATATATTTAATACCTGCAAGAGCTGGTTCTAAACGCATTCCAAATAAAAATATTAAGACACTCAATTCAAAACCTTTATTAGTACATAGTATTGATTTTGCTAAGAATTTTATTTCATCTGAAAATATATTTGTATTAACAGACTCTTCAAAAGCCGCCGAGATATCAAAAAAAGAATCTGCCATTGTTTATTTTAGACCTAAAGAATATTCTCGAGATGATACAAGTATGTTAGAGACCGTTTTAGATTTTTTATCTTCAAAAAATATTGATGAAGATTTACATATAGTACTACTCCAACCAACTTCTCCCTTTAGAAGTATTAATTATTTTAGAAATCTCTTAGAAATATATGAAAATAACCCAGAAGCAAGTTCAGCAGTCTCATTATTAAAATGTACATTCTTTCATCCAACCAAAATAGGAAGATTACAAAATGATATTAATTTTGTCCCAATAATGAATCATAATAGTGATAATGTCGATAATAATAAAAGAGAAAGCTTTTTTGTAATATCTGGAACTTTCTATATCACTTCTATTAAAAATCTCAAATTAAATAATTCTTTCATTGGTCAAAATCCTATAGGTCTTGAAGAATCTAGTAATAGATTTTGCAACATTGATGAACCTATTGATTTTGAAATTGCAAAAAAATTAGCTAAGAATGAGAAATGTGTGGTTTTATAGTTACTAGTAAAAATTTTTCAATCAATACATTAAAAGAAATATCAGAAAATCATATTTCATATAGAGGGTCAATCAAACCTTTAATAAAAACATCAAGATACTCTCACTTTGTATTTAGCAGATTACCAATTGTAGACGTATCGAATTATTCAAACCAACCTTATATATGGCAAGATATTTCTATTGTCTTTAATGGAGAGCTTTATAACTATAAAGACTTAAAAGATGAATTAATAAATAAATATGGCATTAAATTTACTGGTAAATCAGATGTAGAAGTTTTCTTAAAAGGCTTCATAACATTTGGTCCCAAAATATTCTTCAAGAAAGCAATTGGTATGTGGGCATATGTCATTGAAGATAAGGAATCAAATATCTTTTGGGGTAGAGATGAATATGGAATAAAGCCACTATATTTTGTATTAAAAAATAAAAATATTAGTCTTTCATCGTCTTTACCTGCTTTAGTTCAATTAAAGGATTTAAAAATTAATGATTTCAGTAAAGAATCTTTAAAAACATTTATAGTATATGGTTTTCTTGATCAAATCAACGTCCCTTTATATAAAGATATCTCATGCGCGAAACCAGGTTTTACATATACTTTAAAAAAAGACTCCCCATTAAAAATAGAAGAAAATAAATTTGAAGAAAGAAATATTAAATTTAATGATATAAGAACGGTTTTAGATTCAGTTATTGAAAATCAAATACCTGAAGAAGTTGATTTTTCCATTGCATTAAGCGGAGGTTTAGATAGCAATATATTAGCTTATACTATTGCTAAAAAAAACAAAAACTTCAGTGCTTTATCATTGGAATTGCAAGACTCTGCTCCAGAATATAACTATATTAAGCAAACTATAAAAGACCTAAAAATAAATCATGAATTTATTAAAGTAGATTCAGATGATGTTTTTAATGAATGTAATGATATTATCCAAAAGCTTGGGATCCCTATGAGATCTAGCCAACCTGTTTATCAATCTTTTCTTAGAAAAAGAGCAAATGAACTAGGTTCCAAAGTTTTCTTTACAGGAGATGGAGCTGATGAAATTTTTGGTGGATATGTACAAGGATTTTATTATTTTTTAAAAGATAATTTTTCAAAAGTTAATTTAAATGAATTTCAAGATTTTCTTAATGCCAAAAATAAACTTAATTTAGAGGAAGTCTTATCTTCTATTGAAGAAAAATGCAAAGTATTTAAACTTTCAAATAATTGGATAAACTTATTTACTTATAAAAGTAATAAATTGCCCTTAGAACCAAAAAATTTATATGAATATATGAATTTCAGACTTTATATGCACCCCATGCCTTATTGGCTTTCAACCGAAGATGTTGTCAGTTTAAAAAATCAAATTGAGACAAGAGTTCCTTTTCTTGATCAAAGAATTGTTTTTAGGTCTAAATTTCAAGATATCAATTCTTTATACTTAAAAGGTAAAAATAAATTTCAACTTAGGCAAGCTTATAAAGATTTACCTGCCCACATAATAAATTTACAAAGAAAATATCCAAGACCCGCCGATACAAGAAATTTAGTTTATTCAGTTAAAGCTCAAAATGCAATTAAAAGTTTTATTAACTCATCCTTCTACAAAGAATTAAATATATCCAAAATTTCAAGAATATCAGATCTATATCAGAATGATATGACAAAAAATAATCCTGAAAATACAGACAATTGGTTTAGAATGCTAACATGTTTTTTCTTACTTAATTGATTTAACATCGCGAAACTATGTGTGGGTTTTTAGGAATTGGTGGAAAAAAATATAAGGAGCAAAAACATAATTTAATTTTCTCTTCTTTTGAATGGCTTAAGCATAGAGGGCCAGATCAGAGTAAATTCTTTAATTTAGAAAAATTTTTTATAGGATTCCACAGACTTTCTATTGTGGGGGTTGATAATAAAAAAGCAAATCAACCGTATTATTCCAAAGATAAAAATTTTTACCTCATGTTCAATGGGGAAATTTTTAACTTCAAGGAACTAGCAAATCAATGGCTTAATAAATTTAATTTCGAAAAAGAAATTCTTGAGTCGGATACTCTTGTGTTAGCGAAATTAATAGAAATTTATGGTTTGCGATGTCTAGAATGGCTTGATGGAATGTTTTCAATCGCCATTGTATTCGAGGAATTAGGGAAAGTTCAACTAATAAGAGATAGATATGGAATTAAACCACTTTATTATTGCATTCAAAATAATAATATTATTTTTGGAAGTCATATTAAACCAATAATAGATATCCATGAATCTATTGCCCCCAATTCAGATGCTATTTTAACCTATTTATATACAGGTCTTTATGATCATTCAAACAATACTTTTTTTAAAGATATATATTCAGTCAATCCTGGTTCCATAATTGAATTTGATTTAGAAACAAAACGAATTAGGAATGAAAATTGGTATGATATCAAGGAATTTACAAATATAAGAAATAGGGAAAGCTATAATTCCTTGTTGGAGGAAATTGATGAGACAATATCTAGAGTTATATTAGATTATCTTCCTGATGAGGTAGAATGTTGTATAAATGCTTCTGGAGGAGTAGATTCATCATTATTAATAAACGAGATTTTTAGTTTCAAAAAAAATATTTTAGTTCAGAACCAAGATTATAAAATTCCATATAGCGAAAAAAAATGGATAGAAGAATATTCTAAAAAATTAAATATAAAACCTATTTACCATTTGATAGAACCAGATTTTATTTTAGAAGACTTAAAAAGCACTTTTATATATCAAGGTCAACCATTTGGAGGGGTAACTGTTCCTGGATATACTCCACTTTATATAAATGCTAATAAACAAAATTGTAAGGTAATTTTTGATGGAACTGGACTGGATGAAGCTTTTCTAGGTTATCCACGATATGCAAGTAAGAACTTTACTAATAATTTTTGGAAAAATTCAATTATTGGATCTTCTGGTCCAACCGATCATAGAGGAATTCGTCCAAATGCAATTAATACAAATCTATTAAAAAAAGGAAATTTAATTAATAGCAGCATTGATGAATTAGATGGGGTAGACCACGCAAGGTTAATGAGTATGAATGATATAGCACATTATAAGATTCCTAGAACTACAAGATTCACAGATCATTCTTCAAGTAGATTTTCATTAGAACTTCGATCTCCCTTTCTTTCCCATAAAATTATCCACCTTGGTATGTCCATTGAATCGAACTTATTAATATCAGATAAAGGAACGAAATTACCAATTAGAGATTTATTAGCAAAAAAAGGGTTACCAATGGTTGCTTATGCTCCAAAGAGATATGTTCAAAGTCCACAAAATGAGTGGTTAGCGAAAGAATTCAGAGATATGCTAAAGAATTATATTTTTTCAGATTCGTTTTATAGTAGAGGATGGATCAAACCTGAAGTCATAAAAGAGGAATATAATTTATATTTAAACTCAAGCAAAGAAAATTCATTTTATATATGGCAGTGGATGTCTCTAGAAATTTGGGCTAGAACTTTTTTAGATAATTAAAAAATTATTTAATTAAAAAATTTGTTAATTTAATTATTTCATTTTTATATTTTTTATTAAATGGATCTTTTATTAAAAAAAATAAATTAATTTTCTTTCCTAAACTTATAGTTGCGGCTAAATAGTGGATAATAATTTTTTCATCAACAACAAAATTTTCACTGATAAAATTATCGTTTTTAAGAGCCTCAGAGATTTCTTCCATATTAAATAAATTAAAACCAGATACTTTAAAGAATTCTCCATAAATTGGATTGCCCAATATTAAAGTAGATTTTCCTAACATCGCAGACTCAAGACCAGCAGTGCCAGCTATTGTTATATTAAGAAGCGAATTTTTTAGTAAATTTAGTGGGTTAACAATATTCCATTTATGAGTCCATTCTGATAAATAAATTATGTTATTTATCATGGATGTTTCTCTGATGAAGTCTGTAGTCCTATCTTGAATCATTGATCTATGATCTTTACAAATCATTGGGATTAATCCAATACTTGGTCTAAATAAATCTATTACTAATCTTTCAGATAAGATATTCCCATTAAATCTCGTTTCTGAATTCTCAACGGTATTTGGCATTGGGAAATAAATATAATTAATAGGTAATGCATCTAGGGCTTTAAATGGCTCCCATATCCTAAATAAGTTTCTTATTAAAACTAAAATATTATTTATGTGAGAAGGAACTGTATTTCCAATAATGTATTTCTTATATTTTTTAGTTAAAGGATATTTATAAAATTTTAAGTTTCCAATAAAAACTCTATATATCATCAAATATAAATAAATTAAAATTGATTTTAATAATGAAAAAGAAGCTTTTAAAGAAAATTTTGGAATTAAAACTGTTTTTTCTACCTCAGATGTAATATCTTTACTCGATCTAAATTTCTTTAATTCATTCTTTGCCTGCGAAAAATATTCATTTTCAATTTTTAGACTATACATTTTATTTGCTAAATTTTTACCTAACTCATTTGTTCTCAAATAATAATTATCAAAGCGACTTCTTATAACAGAACGGTATTCAATTCCATAAAAATTAGATACGCTTAAAAGAATAGTTCTACTGACATCATAAACATCGAAATCAATAATTAAGGATTCTTTATTATTTTCTAAAATATTGTGAAAGTATATTGCTTGAGAACATAAAACAAATTTTTGTAACTCTGGTGAATTATTTTTATTTTGAATTCTTCTATTTAAGTCAAATAATTGATTTGGTTCAGCACAAAGTTCATTAAGAATCAATTTAAAGGTATTTGGATCAAATTTTTTTAATTCATTAATAGAATTATTTTTCTCAATAATATTTCTAACAGATCTCCAGCAAGATATATATCTTCTGCCTTTAAAGTATTTCTTTATTAAACTATTAGATATAATTTCTTCAACAGGAGTTATTAATAAGATTTCTGGTTTGAATTTATTTTCTTCTTTTAAAATAACATCATATACTGCAGCTGCTATTGGGATAGTTACTTCCTTAGCTACTATAAATAATTTTCTTTTCATTTTTTAGTAAAAAAACTCGGTTAAATTTACCCCATATAAATTAATAAATATGAATTTAGTTTTTTAATTGAAGAAAATATATTTTCAATTAAAAATAATATTTCTGTAATTTGAATGTATTATGAGAGCATAAAAACATGCTGAATTAATATTACTATATTTTATGTCTTTTAAAATAGCATTTTTTGATTCATTAAAATATTTTTTTTGGGAGACAAATCTATAACTATTATTATTTTTTTTCCCTAAAAATAGTTCTTCTTTGGTAATTTTATCAAAATGTAATTTATTACTAAATCTTCCTCCAATAGGGAAAAGTCTTGCATAAGAATTAGTACCCTCAAAAATATCAATAATTTTCTTAATATTTCGCATATTATATTGTCTTACTCCATGCGTTAGATAAAGCCATAAACTAGGCGGAGAAGGAAATAGATGAATTTGAACAATATTTTTTTTTGTTTTAATAATAAAATTAGATATCTGCTCAAAAAAATATAAATCATTTTCAAAATGTTCTATTGCTGATTGAGTAATAAATAAATTTGTTTTTTTGGGAATAATTTTTTCTATAGAATTAGAATTTAGTTTTTTGAGATTTATAGATTTATCTCTAGAAATTTTATTCCAATTTAAATTATAAAATGAATCAACTCCTGTATAGTTTTCGTATCCATTAGAAAAATTTTTCAACATTATTGCGTATTTACCATCTCCACACCCAGTATCAAAAATGTTTATGGGACCAACTTCATTTTTTAATATTTTCCAACTAAGTTTTAACCAGAAAATATCTCCAAGCATCCTAGAAGGAGTATTACTTTTACTCATTATTTCCCAATCTTTTTTATTAATTTGAGGCTCAAAATTTTTTATTTTTAAGAATTTATAATCATGAGGATATTTTGGGAAAAGATTATTATTTAAAAAATTTAAAATCAACCAAATTAATTTACTTAAAAAAGATATTTTTTTATCTGCGTTTAGATTATGAAATGAAGAACACATATCTATATTTATGTAGGTAACTAATTATTAGAATGTTTTATTTAACAATATATCTTTTCAAAATTTCTTTCCAATTTTTATATAAAACTTTATTACTTTTAAAATAAAAATGGGGACTCGTATCAACGTAAAGTAATGTATTAGTTCGATTTGGATTTGTAAGACTACAAAAATTATCTGGACATAGGAAAGAATGAAAATCTACATATTTTACATTTCTTGACTTTGCTATCTTCTTATAAACTTTTGAGAGATTTTCTCTATCGATTAAGGATGCTTCTCTTGAAACTTTGCAATCTGAAAAGTTTCCATTTTTTACTACATTAATCAAATAATATTCAGAATTTTGGCATGGTTTAGGTACAGCATCAACTAATATCAAATCTGTTTTGTTTTCTAATGTTATATTTTTTAGATTATTTAATTGTTTTTCGAGATTATTAAGTAAATAAAAATCAGTTTCCCTAGGTAATTTTTTATTTTTATCTTTATTTTTAATTACATCATCTCTTTCAGTTGAAAAAATAACAATATCATCAGACCTTAAATTTTTTTGTAAAAATTTAAGCAAACTCTCATACTCTTTTTTTTCTTCATACTCCCTTATGTTTGTCCAAATATCTCTTTTCCTTCCAGCTAATGGATTTATCCTGAATTCAACAAGTGAGTTAAAAGGGTTTTTTATAGATTTTTTTTCTAGCGCATATAAAATACTTTGAACATGATTAGCAGAATGACTGTCCCCAATAACAAAAATCCTGGCTTTTGCATTTAAATTTAATGAAGTGCAAATTGAATTATCACTCTTAAGGTATAAATCTTTTAAGTTAATTAAATTTTCGCATTCAACTTGTTTTGATCCTTTATTTGATAACTGAAAATATGGATTTTGCCAAGGAGAAATTTTATTCCCATAATTAAAAACTTTTTGAAAAAAAGGATATTTATAGTTTTTAAAAAAGAAAAATTGATTAGGGAAAATTATACATAAAAAATAAACAAACCCAAAAACTAAAAATTTTAAAGATTTTATATTCAAAATAAACTTGTTAAAGAATTTTTCAATAGTGAGGTAATTTAGTATTGAAATTAATATTGAAATAAGTAAAGCAAAAACTCCCCCCAATAATGAATTACCCCATATCCATCTAGAAATTACTAAACAACCCCAATGCCATAAATATAAAGAATATGAAATTTTTCCTATTGAGACCATTAATCTACTACTTAAAATTTCTCCTACTATTTGAGATTTTCTAATGTTAATCAATAATAAAGATGTCAATAAAACAACTAATGGTGTAGAAATAACAGCATAAGAATTAGGTAATAAAAAAATTAAACAAATTAGTAATAAAGAAAATTCAGATGACAGAATTTCTGAGAATTTCGAAAAAACACTTTTTTTATTAACTAATAAGAAGACTAATACTCCTGCAGCAATCTCCCAAAATCGAAGTGGCATTAAAAAATAAGCTGCTGGCTGATTGATTTGATAAAAGAAGATAAAGCTTAAAAAAGAGATCGCAAAAAAACCACTCATCCAATAAAAAAGATTTTTTTTACGACCTAAAATTCCTTTTCCAAATCCAGTAAACCAATATATTAAAGGGAAAATAAAATAAAATTGTTCCTCAACTCCCAAAGACCAAGTATGCGTAAAAGGATTAAGTAAGGTTGAATCTGCGAAATAATCTGTTGCAGTTCTATAAAATGTAATATTAGATATACCTAATAAAGCTCTCTCTGCATAAGCTAAAAAGTTAGAGGGGTGTGGATTAAATAAACATATTAAGACTGTAATAATAACCACATATAACGCCAATGAAGGTAGTATTCTTTTTATTCTTCTTAAATAAAAGCCGGTTATAAAATCCTTAAAGTTATTATATTTTCTTTTAATTAATGAAGAAGTTATTACAAATCCCGAAATCACAAAAAATATATCTACACCTAAATATCCACTCGGAAGAAAATCTTTAGAGAGGTGATTTAAAACTACAGCAATTACAGCAAAAGCTCTAAGTCCATCAATTTCTGGAATATAAGTGTTTTTTTTTCTAGAGACAGAGTCTATGATTATAAATAAATTCTAATTTTTTATTATAACTATAATTATAAATTTTTCTCAAGGGCAGATAAATAGATATATTTATATACTGGAATATTTTTTAAAGTTATCTTATCTTATGGTTGTTCTTATTTTTAAATAGCTTATAAGTAAAATAAAAAATTTAAAATTTTTTGTAATTAATATTTCAAAAATATTCTGTGAAGAATTTTAAATTTTGTTAATCTAACCAAGTATGAAGATAAAAATTTCCTTTATATGAAAAATTTTCTTTAGTAATTTTTTAATTAAAAATAAATTTAGATTTCAATAGATATATTTTTACTTCCTAAAATTTAGAAAATAAAATGCAAGGTTGAATATACAGTTAATAGTCTTAAAAGGATTTCTATAGTATCTTAAATTTCTATAAACTAAATAAAAAAACCAAATTAAAATCTGGCAATCTAATTTATTATTAGAATATATATATAAGACATCCCTAAAAGCTAAAACTTCTTGTGTTTGATTGATTTTATATTTTAATTTATGTTTTTCGACTGTTTCCAAAGATTTCTTTCTTGAAGCCCAATTTGAATTGTCATAATTCATATAATATGACTTAACAGTTTTTATTTTATATTTACCTCTTTTTAAAATTGACCAAATAAAGCATTGATCATACATGGGATGAATCCAAATATCAGTTTTATATTTAACGAATTGACTACATGTATTGAATAAATTATTTGATGATATTGCAGCATAATAAGCTAAATTTGGTCCTCTTTGAAATTGATATTCCCAGAAATTATATTTTTTATTTGGTTCTAATTTATTATTTGTTTTAATGCTGGGATCACTTGGAATAGCTAAAACAATTTTCTCTTTTTGATTTTTCTGCAATATATTTAAAAAATTTACTAATGATTCGATATGAATTTTGTCATCATCAGTTAAAGATAAAGTAAAATTGGAATAAAAATTTTTAGTCAGATAATAATAATCTTTTTGATGACTTCTAACTTTAGATGAATAAAAAATATTATATCTGCCCTTAAAATCTTTATGATAAACTTCAACATTCAATCCCTCCCTCCTTCTATCTGCAATAAAAAGATTAAGATTAATATTTTTATCTATTTTTTTCTTAATTGAATATAAAGCCTCAATATCATTAATACATTTTTTTATATTGTATGCACAGAGCCAAATAATATTAATTTTTAACATAAACTTAAAGGATATAATTAAAAATATTTAGATATCTTTTCTTAAAAGATAGAAATAAAAAATTCCATAAGATTACCATTTCTTAAAATTAGGAATAAATGTATAAATATCTTTGTTTTTAAGGGATGTTGAAATTTCCTCTACGATATTCCATGGGAAAATTATTATTTTTTTTATATTTTCTTTCTCTAATTTATCGGCACTAAGAATTGGAATCAAACTTCCGGGCATATATTTATTTTGCTTACTTGGTGAATTATCTACTATAAATTTAATCAGATCTCTTTTTACTCCTGCGAAGTTCAATAAAGTATTAGCTTTCGCAGCGGCTCCATAACCACAAACTATATCATTTTCAATCTTCGAATTTAATAAAAATTGTAAAAAATTATCTTTTATTTTTTCTGCATTTAATTGAAGATTCCTGAAAATTTCAATGCTTTCTATATTAAAGGCTTTTTCTTTTTCAAGAATCATAAATACATTTTTAGAAACATCCTTTTTTTTATCTTTTGATAGCCAAACTCTTAAGCTACCTCCATGAGTATTGATGCTCTCAACGTCAAATAAATTTAACCCAAATTTTCTAGACAACCTTCTAATAAAGCTAAGACTTAAATAACTATAATGCTCATGATAAATAGTATCAAACTGATTATTAATCAATAAATTTAATAAATGTGGGAATTCAATACTAAAAATCCCACTTTCTTTAAGTATAAATTTAGCGCCTTTTATAAAATCATTTATATCAGGGACATGGGCTAAAACATTATTTGCAACAATTAAATCGACTCCTGTTTCTGGAATTAAATTCTCATTTTTCAAACGATATGCTAACTTTTCACCAAAAAATTCTTTTACTGTTTTTATACCTTTTTTTTCAGCCTCTAATGCGGTTTCATGAGTAGGTTCAACACCAATACATTTAATACCAAGTTTTTCAACATATTGAAGAAGATATCCATCGTTGCTTGCTATCTCAATTACAAAACTATTCTTGTTTAAATTGAATCTTTTTGCTGCCTTCTCAACATAATCTTTGGCATGATTACACCAGCTACTGGAAGTACTAGAAAAATAAGCATAATCTCTCGTAAAAAGCTCATTAGCTTTTGCATATTCTGGAAGTTGCGCTAACCAACATTTATTACAGACAAAAAGCTTTAATGGATATGTAACTTCCTGTATATCTAATTGTTCTTTAATCAAATATGCATTACTAGGGGGGTGATTACCTAAGTCAAGGACAGGTTCTCCTAAATTATTATCACAATGCCTACATTTAAATATCATCTTTAAGTAAAGGTAAAGTTTTATCCCTTGAGCTTACTACAGTAACATTTAGTGGCCAATTTATATTTAAAGAAGGATCATTCCAGCGAATTCCAGATTCATAATTTGGGGCATAATTTTTTGAATGCAAATACAAAAGCTCACAATTATTTAAGAGGGTTTGAAATCCATGCGCACATCCATCTGGAATTATTAATGCATTACTTTTTTTTTCGCATAATTCATATGCGATCCATTTCTTATATGTTTCTGAATATGGTCTCAAATCTACTGCAACATCCCATACTTTACCTTTAATACATCTTATAATTTTATATTCTGAAAAAGGAACTTTTTGAAAATGTAATCCCCTTACTGAGCCTTTCAGCTTAGTAAATGAAATATTTACTTGAGATATCTGTTTTTCAGACCATATATCTTTTGTAAATTTATTATTTTCTTTAAAGCAACTTAAGAAATAACCTCTTTCATCTTCAATTTTTGGAGTTTGAATTTCTAATACCCCTTTTATGTATGGTGTTTCCATTTAATAAAATTATAATTTGTAAGACGATTCCGAAATTTTTTGAATTGATAATTTCTTAAAATTCGAAATTTTAATAAATAACATGTCTTGATAAATAAAGAGAAAAAGGCAATTTAAACTAATCCCATTTTTTCCATGGGGCCACTTTTTTTTGCCAAAGTTCTTCTAATTTATTTTTATCACGTAAAGTATCCATCGGCTGCCAAAAATCTTTATGCTTAAAAGCAACTAATTCATTTTTTTTTGCTAAAACTGGCAAAACTTCTTCCTCCCAACTTGTATTGTCTCCACTAATTAGGTTAATAACCTCATTCTTCAAAACAAAAAATCCACCATTTATCCAAGCATTATCTCCATCTGGTTTTTCTTGAAAATTACTTATCAAATCATCTTCTATCTTCAAAGCGCCATATCTTCCAGGTGGCTGAACAGCAGTCATAGTGGCTAATCTATTTTTTTTATTATGGTATTTAATCAGCTTGTCTATATTTACATTTGATAATCCATCACCGTAAGTAAAGCAAAATGACTCGTCAGCTTCAAGGAAATTTTGCACTCTTTTTAGTCTTCCACCTGTTTGCGTACTTTCACCGGTATCAATAAGAGTAACTTTCCATGGTTCTGTTTTCCTTTCATGAATCTGAATTTTGTTATTTTCGTGAAAATTAAAGGTTACATCGCAATTATGCAAAAAATAATTTGCGAAATATTCCTTTACTAAATAACTTTTATATCCGCAGCAAATAATAAATTCATTAATGCCATAAGAACTGTATAGTTTTAAAATATGCCAAAGGATTGGCTTTCCTCCTATCTCAACCATAGGCTTTGGTTTTAGATGAGTTTCCTCGCTTAATCTAGTACCAAAACCCCCTGCCAAAACAACCAGTTTCATATCAAATTGATCTCCTTAAAATACATTATAAATATTATTCAAATAATGTTAATTATTTTAAAAATTTGATAAAGTATAATTCCATTTTTAATATAAATTCTTTTCTATTCCAATAAAAAAGAATTTATATTTTCTTTAATACACTCATAAGGAGAGTTCCCATTATTCACGTCTTTGTACCATTTAACTGTTTGGTATAAAGTTTTTCTAATATCCCATTTTGGAGACCAATTTAGTTCTTTTTGAGCTTTATTTATAGAAAGCGCCAAATATTTCGACTCTGACGGTTGATTACCTAATATTTCTATTTCCAAATCGTTTCCCCAATAAACTGAAATTAAATAAACTAATTCTTGAACAGATAAAATATCATCCAATTTAGGTCCAAAGTTATATTCGAAGCTTGTTTGTTTATTCATCTGTTTTTCCGCCAATGTCATGTATCCCCATAAGGGGTCTAATACATGTTGCCATGGTCTTACTGCTTCAGGATAACGAAGTTTAAGAGGTGCACTTTTTATAAGTGATCGAATAGTATCTGGGACAATACGATCTTTAGCCCAATCACCTCCGCCAATGACATTTCCTGCTCTGACTGTAGCAATTTTTATATTATTTCCAAAGAAAGATTTACGCCATGATTTAGTAGCTAATTCTACTGCTGTTTTACTCGAACTATAAGGATCATGGCCCCCAAGCTTATCATCCTCTTTAAAACCATTAATCTTTGAGATGTTTTCATAAACCTTATCTGTAGTTACTATTATAACTGAGCAATTTTTGAGAGATCTTAAAGATTCAAGTAAATTTATAGAGCCAATTACGTTAGTTTCCCAGGTAAGTTTAGGGTTGGAATAACTTTCTCTTACGAGTGGTTGAGCTGCAAGATGAAAAATCACATCTGGATTAAATTCTAAAATTGCATCCTTAAGTTCATCACTTCTTCGTATATCAATATCATCATGAGTATATAAATTTTTATCAATGTTTTCTTTAAAATTACTATCTTCGATCAAAGAATTGTAAAGCACGTTTGTTGAGTCAGGCTTAAGAGCAATACCCTTAACGAGACTTTCATAATTCAAAAGACAACAAGTTAACCAAGATCCCTTAAAGCCTGTATCACCAGTGATTAATACTTTTTTATTTTTCCAGAAGTTAATCATCTTAAACCAATTACTTTTATTTTACTTCATTAAAAGAATTCAATGTTTTTTAGAGTGATATTTACTTTTATAAATAGCTAATTATTTTTAAAATTTTTAAAAATACCTTTTACTTAAAATTATAATATGATTTCTTCAAATTAATTAACTAATTAATTTTAAAAGATGGTTTATTTTAAAGAATATTTAATTTAAATTGTAAAATTTTCAAAATTATAAATATCAAATTTTTTTAAATCTAAATTTTAAAGTTAATTATTAATAATAAGACTTTAAGAAACTGATTTTAAAAAAGAATTTCTTTTAATATTGTTTGTACTATTATGAATTAGTAATTCATTATTTAAATTGGAAGATAAAAAATTTATTCCTGTTTTCAAACCACTTATAGAAAATGAAGAAATAGAATCTGCCATAGAATCATTAGAATTAGGTTGGTTAGGAATGGGTAGTTACGTAAATAAATTTGAGAATGAGGTAAGAAAAATATGTGACATTGAAAATTCAAAAAAAAGAGACCTCGCAGCTGTAAGCACTGGACATGCTGCAATTCATTTATCTTTATTAATGATTGGAGTAAAAGCAGGGGATGAAGTGATAACTCCATCTTTTAATAATTCTGCTGATTTTCAAGCTATAAAAGCTTGTGGTGCAGATCCGGTTTTTGTAGACGTAAATAAAGATACTTTATGTATTGATTGCGATAAAGTTGTTGAATTAATAAATACAAAAACTAAATGTATTATTGCTATGGATTATGATATTCATCTATGCGACCATAATAGATTAAAAGAAATATCTAAAAAATATAATATTCCAATTTTGCATGATGCTGCTCATTCCTTTGGCGCTTATTATGAAGGCATACCAATTGGAAATCAACATCAATATACAATTTTTAGTTTTGATCCTGTAAAAACAATCACTTGTATAGATGGAGGAATTATTGTGACTTCAAATCCTGCTGAAATAAAGAGAATACATGCTAAACGTCTTATTGGTATGACCCAATCTGCAAATTTAATGTATACAAATTCAAGAGCATGGACTTATGATATGAATGAAATAGGATTTAGATATCATATGGCAAATACTCATGCTGCCATTGGATTAGCCCAATTAAATAAACTTGATAATATAAGAACAAATCGTCAAAGAATATGCAAAAAATATTATGATTCTCTTAAACATAATAACTGGCTTATAGCCCCTAGTGGAGAATTCGACAATATAAACCCGTTCTTATATTATATAAGAGTAATAAATGATCAAAGAGATAAGCTTAGGGAATATCTTAAAAACCTTGGAATTGATACTGGAATTCACTGGCAACCAGGACACAAATTTTCTTTTCTTAAAAATGAAAAAAGAGGAGATCTTAGTATTACAGAAGAGATCGCTAAGCAAATATTATCTTTACCGTTACACTCAAACATGTCAGAAGAAGAACTGGATTATATTATATCCGCAATAAATAATTTCATTTAAATACATGGATTATGGTACTGATTATGCTGAAATTTATGACATCCTTAGTTCTCATAAAAAATATAAAATAGAGACTAATAGACTTCATACATTTCTTAGCGAAATTGGTATAGATAAAAATAAAGATAATATTTTAAGTGTTGGATGTGGAACTGGAACTCATGAATTACTTTTGGCTGATAAAGATTTTTCCATAGTGGGAATTGATGCATCAAAAAATATGATTGAAAGAGCTAAAAGCAAAAACAATTTTAAAAATATTTATTTCATTCCTAAAACTTTGGAGGATTTCAATCCTTCAAAAAAATTTTCTTTTGCATATTCACTCTTTAATGTTATAAATTGTTTATCAACACTTTCAGATTTAATAAGTTTTTTTAAACATCTAAATAAAAATTTAAACCCATCTTCGAAAATTTACATTGAATTTTGGCACTCAATACCATGTATTATTGATCCTCCAAAAAAAGTAATTCGTAATTATGTTGATAAAAATCAAAAATATAATTTAAAAAGAATTGCTACTCCAGCTAATAATT
The DNA here is from genome assembly GCF_017696275.1 of Prochlorococcus marinus XMU1405. NCBI lineage: Bacteria > Bacillati > Cyanobacteriota > Cyanophyceae > Synechococcales > Prochlorococcaceae > Prochlorococcus > Prochlorococcus marinus. The sequence continues at coordinate 195,223 of NZ_JAAORF010000003.1, forward strand.
TTATTAACCAAGAAGTAATTATTAAATATCAAATAGAGGGTGAAAATAATGGCAAAATTATTAACTTTCAATCCACACATAAAATTACTCTTTTTACAATTCTAGAAATAGAATATGCTCTTCAAATAAATGGTTTTGAAAATATAAGTTTTTATAGCGCATTACCAGAGATGAAAAAACTTAATAAAGATGAATTAATAAAAGAAAGGATGATAGCAATTGTTGCAAACAAAATAAAAGTTTGAATAAGGCAATCTCTATATAATAAAGTTGAAAAATAATTATTAATATGACGCAAGATTTTACTTTTTTATCTAATCTTTCAAAAATAATATTAAAAGATGGAACTGAATTACCTTTAAATGATCCAAAGGCTTTTGAAGTCATAAGTAAAGCTTGGATAAGAAGTGGATGGGATACGAAATATGTATATAGCTTTTCATGGCTTGGAAGGCCAATAATTCAATTACCTGAGGACATCATAAGAATTCAAGAAGTAATTTATGAAGTAAAGCCAGACGTAATAATTGAAACAGGTATTGCTCATGGGGGTTCATTAATTTTTTATGCTTCAATATTAAATGCTCTTGGTAAAGGAAGAGTTATAGGAATAGATATTGAAATTAGAAAACATAATCGGGAAGCTATTGAATCACATAATCTTTCCAAATTTATTACTCTTTTTGAGGGAAGCTCTATTGATAAAAATATCTTTAATTCTGTTAAGTCGAATATCAATAAGAAAGAAAAAGTACTTGTAATTTTAGATAGTAATCACCTTAAAGATCACGTTTATGAAGAGTTACAATTATACTCTGAACTGGTATCAATCGATAGTTATATTGTTGCTTGTGATGGAATAATGAAAGATGTATGCGGCGCTCCAAGAACACGACCAGACTGGGAATGGAATAATCCTTTATCTGCAATAGATGAATTCATCACATCTAATAATAAATTTATAATTGAGGAACCTAAATGGCCATTTAACGAGGGCAGTATAAAAGATAGAGTGACATATTGGCCTAAAGCTTTTCTTAAAAGAATTTAAACTCATAGTAGAAGATTATCTACACTAGATTATTATTAGCAGGATTATTTATTTTTTTTTATATTTATCTGAACCTAAATAATTTTCATTAGTAATAAAATATAAAATTTTTCGCATTAAAGTTTCAGCACCTAACTCAGATAAATGATCAGTATCCCCAGGCCTAAAATAAATATTATATTCTTCTATATCTCTACAACAATTTATCTCATTAATAGGATCAATAAATTTTATATTATCAATACTTTCAAGACTTTCCTTGAATTTATTATTTAGATTAATCGCATTCCTTTTTTCTTCTTTTAAAACATATTTAGGTGGGAAAGGCCTAAACCATTCTTTGCTTGATATTTTAAGTAAGTTATTCCTCATTGTTGCGCCTACAAAAATTATTTTTATACCTTTTTGGTCAGCTTTTTTTGAGAAGTTAATTAATGTATTTTTATAAATTTGAAATTTTGCTTCACCTTCAGAAGGCAAATTACCATTTTTATCATACAAATTATGTCTAACATCTCTAAGAGAATTATCGCCAAGATGCGAAAGGTGATAATTATAAATAACCACAACATCATTTTTAGAAAGAAATTTCAAAATTTTATTAGTAGCTAATTTTAAATACCGATCACACTCTTTTGGTTTTAGGCCATTTTCAGGATAAGGGAATGGACAGCCATTAAATGAATAATTGATTAAATTATTGCCTTCATTAAATACCAGTTTTTGAGACTTCATTAAAGTTAAGTTATGACTATCTCCAACAAAAGCAACAGTTCTACCATTTTTATTTTGAGGATTATAAATTATACATTTTTCAAAGATATTAAGCATATCTTTTTCTGAGTAGCTTTTTTCTCCATGACAAACCTTTCCGTTTATTTCTTTTTTAACTGAATATATATTATCTCTCCAATTATTAGTAATTTCATTACCATTATCTAAGCTATCTCTACCTAAATAGAGTTTGCCCTTCAAAGGATTTTCAAAAATAAAAAGAAAGCTACCAGAAAAGATTAAAAGTAAAATCCCCTTTAATATTGTTTTCCACTTATATAAACTCCATACTTTATTTCTAAATGGTTCCTCTATCCACTTATATGAAGCTAGAGAAATCAAATAAATGATTGCCAATTGAAAAGGAACACTCCAAAAATGAACTCCTATTGAAAATCTACTTATACAAAGAACTGACCAATGCCACAGATAAAGAGAGTATGACATTTTACCTATGTGAAGAACTTTTTTATTTACAAAAAAATTAAAAATATTACTCCCTCTCTTAAGACAACAAATTAGTAATGAAGTTAAAAATACTATTGAGATTGTTGCTAAAACTGAGAAATTAATTGGCAGACTTAGTACTATAACAATTAATAAAAAAATGATTAAAGGATTCAAATTAGTTAATTTTTTTGTAAATTTTTTATTACTTTTTAAGATTAGAAACGTAAGACAACCTGCTGCCATTTCCCAAAACCTTGTAGGCATTAAAAAATATGCAGCACTTGGATTTAATCTGCTAATTATTATGTAACTTGAGAGAGAAAGAAAAATTAAAAAGATTATAGTAATAAAAAGATTTTTGATACCATTTTTAGATTGTTTACCAAAACCTGAAAACCATATTAAAAATGGAAATAAAAAGTAAAATTGCTCCTCTAAGTCAAGAGACCAAGTATGAGTAAAAGCATTAAATTGGGTTGATTCTGCAAAATAGTCTGTAGATTGTTTAAGAAGGTAAAAATTAGAAAGACCAAATAAAGAAGTTATTCCTGTACGCAATGTTATTAAAGGAAATGGATTAAAAAAACATATAAGCACCCCAGTAATAAGTGTGAAAGGTATTAAGGCAGGAATAAGTCTCTTAATACGTCTTTCAAAGAAACTAATTAGGAAATCTTGGAAATTTTTATTCTTTCGCCAAGCCAAGGATGATGTTATTACATATCCAGAGATAACAAAAAAAATATCTACTCCTAAGTATCCTCCAGGCAAAATATTCTTATTAAAGTGATTAATAATAACAGCAATTACTGCAAAGGCCCTCAGTCCGTCTATTTCATTTCTGTATTTAGATTTTATTAAATTTGTATTATTCAAACCAAAATTAAAAATAACACACCTTAATTATCTTATAAAAAAGTGTCTATTCTTGATTGTTAATTATTCTTTTTTTTACGTAATCGAGATTTGCTGACAAATTATAGCTTTCATTAATAATTCCATTAAGAGAATTTTCCAAAATTTAGCTATATCCTCAACTATCAACCCATTTAATTCTAATCATTAGATTCATAATAATCACCCAAATATTTTGCTATCACAAATAAAATTTTATGGAGCCAAGGGGATTCGAACCCCTGACCCCCTGCATGCCATGCAGGTGCTCTACCAGCTGAGCTATGGCCCCTTAGAGAAATAATAATGCATCTTTTAAAAATTAAAAAGTAAACTTTTTTAATATATATGAGAACTAAAAAAATTTTTTTCAACAATTAATGATTACTTTATTTTTAATAAAATGTTTAATCAAACAAAAACAAATTATTATTAATTTTATTTATTAAAAACCTTACATATATTGTTTAATAGAATTAATAATATAATTCTATAAAGTAAATTATTATAAATAACTTTATAAAAATATCTTTATGAGAAATATTGCAGAACAAACAGGTTTACTTTTTGGGTCTTGCTGGCCAGAATTCACAAAAAAACAATATGAAGAATCTGTTAATTTATTTACTAAAAGAGCTTTAGCCAATAATTTTGATCTTAAGTGGATTGAAGGTAAGTATTGCCTTGATGCAGGATGTGGCGGAGGAAGATATTCTGTTGCATTATCTGCTCATGGTGCAAAAAAGATAATTGCAATGGATATATCTAAGACTGGAATAAAGGAGGCATCTGAGAGAACCAAAGACATAAGTAATATTTCATATGTTAATGCATCTGTTCTTGATATCCCTTTCCAAGCAAATGAATTTGATTTCGTTTGGTCAGCAGGAGTTATACATCACACGACAGACTTTAACAAAGCATTATCAGAATTATCTAGAGTAAACAAATCTGGGGGTAAATTATTTTTATTAATTTATGGAAGTGGAGGCTTAAGATGGAAAGCAATTAAATCTTTAAGACCAATAGTAGTCGATTTAGGAGATAATTTTTTAAGTAATGCTATAGATGAAGCTGGTTTACCTGCAAATAATAAATATCACTTTAGGGACGATTTAACAGTACCTATTCAAAAATTAACATCAAAAAAAGAAATTATAGAACTTCTTAAATTAAATAATTATGAGAATATAGAGAGATGGGAAGGTGAAACTTTTGATCATGAAAGTAGTTGTGAAAAAAGTTTAGATGATTTGAGAAAACAGCTTATTGTTTGCAAAGCAATGATAGATATTTCAACCACACCACTAGAAAATTGCTTATCCAAGCTTTGTTATGAGATCAGTCAAAATTATGTTAACTTTTCTGAGCAAACAATACTAGATAAAAACCTTACTGAAGCGCAAAAAAAAGAAATAATTATTGGTCAAGGTAATCATAGAATTACGGCAAATAAAAAATAAATAATCCTTTACCTTTATGAGTGCAAAAAAAGCTTTAATAACAGGGATTACAGGGCAAGATGGAAGTTACCTAGCAGAATTTCTTCTTAATAAGGGTTATGAAGTTCATGGCATTAAAAGAAGATCAAGTAGTTTTAATACAGAAAGGATAAACCATCTTTATCAAGATCCTCACGAAAACAACCCAAATTTAATATTGCACTACGGAGATTTAACAGATAGTACTAATTTAATAAGGATACTTCAAAATGTGCAGCCTGATGAGATATACAATTTAGGTGCCCAAAGTCATGTTGCTGTAAGTTTTGAAACTCCAGAATACACAGCTAATTGTGATGCGATTGGAACTTTAAGACTTCTAGAGGCAATCAGAATATTAAACCTTACGAAAAAAACAAAATTTTATCAGGCCAGCACGAGTGAACTTTATGGGAAGGTATTTGAAACTCCTCAAAAAGAATCAACACCTTTCTATCCTAGGAGTCCGTATGGCGTAGCTAAACTTTACGCCTATTGGATCACAATCAATTATAGAGAGGCTTATGGAATTTTTGCTTGTAATGGAATTTTATTTAATCATGAGAGTCCTAGAAGAGGAGAAACTTTTGTGACCAGAAAAATTACACGCGGATTGACAAGGATTGATGCTGGTTTAGATAAATGTATTTTTCTAGGTAATTTAAATGCAAAGAGAGATTGGGGTCATGCAAAGGATTATGTAAGAATGCAATGGTTAATGCTTCAACAAGATGATCCAGATGATTATGTTATTGCTACAGGAAAGATGTACACCATAAGAGAATTTATTGAGACTTGTGCAGTTAAGCTTAAATGGAACAACTCTCAATATAAAAAAGGAATAATTTGGGAAGGTGAAGGCCTTAATGAGATAGGCAAAAGAGCCGATACTAAAGAAATAGTTATTAGAGTTGATAAAAGATACTTTAGACCTACAGAGGTAGAAGAATTAGTAGGAGATGCTGAAAAAGGATTTAAAAAATTAGGTTGGGTTCCAGAAATAGAATTAGAAGAGATGATTGAAGAAATGATTGAGGAAGATAAAAACAAAGCATCTGAAGAATCAATACTTTTGAAAAAAGGATTTAATATAAAAAGTTCTTTTGAATCTCCTCCCACTAATTAAAATATTTGATTAATGATTAAGAAAATACGCTTTAGTGACAAAATCTTTTTAGCCGGTTCATCTGGAATGGTTGGGAATGCCGTAAAAAAAAGTCTCGAAAAAGCTGGTTATGGTATGAAGATTCATAATGGGCAAATACTTTTTCCCTCAAAAAAAGAATTAAACTTATTAGAAGAAAATTCTGTTAATAATTGGTTTAAAGAAAATAAACCTGAAGTGGTGATATTAGCGGCCGCAAAAGTTGGTGGTATTTATGCAAACTCTCATTATCCTGCTGAATTTTTGCTAGAGAATTTAAAAATCCAAATTAATGTAATTCAATCCGCCTGGAGGCACAATTCAAGAAGATTAATTTTTTTAGGAAGTAGTTGTATATATCCAAAGTTTGCTGATCAACCAATAAAGGAGGAGTATCTTTTAAATAGCTCATTAGAAGAAACTAATCAGAATTACGCTATAGCAAAAATAGCTGGTTTAAAACTATGTGAGTCATTAAGATCACAATATGGTTTTGATGCTATTACATTAATGCCAACAAATTTATATGGTCCCCACGATAATTATCACCCAGATAATAGCCATGTAATAGCTGCTTTAATAAGAAAATTTGTTATTGCAAAAAAAGAAAATTTATCAAAAGTTATCTGTTGGGGAACTGGTTCAGCACTTCGAGAATTTATGCATGTTGCAGACCTTGCTGATGCAATAATTTTTTGTCTTGAAAACTGGGATCCTACTTCCATTAACTCTCCAAAAGATGATTTTGGTAATTCACTAAATCATTTAAATGTTGGAACGGGGATTGATATTTCGATAAAAGATTTATCTTATAAGATTTCAAAAATAGTTGGATTTAAAGGAGAGATTAATTGGGACAAATCAAAACCTGATGGGACTCCAAGAAAACTATTAGATGTTAGTAGGATAAAAAAATTAGGCTGGTCTCCAAAAATAGATTTAGATACTGGAATTAAAAAAACACTTCAACAACTTGATTTGCCATCTCTCTATAATTTTTAATTTAACTCAGTATTAATAAATTTAAATTCGCATGGAGATATCATTTCATACAAAAATTAATTATTTATAGATTTTTATAATAAAGAAATCTATAAAAGTAATTTTAATAAAGGAAAAAATTACGGATCAATTTAATTGAAATTTCTATATAAAAAATATTCCATCAAATTTAATATTGAAAAATTTTTTCTGTTTCTCAATATGAATTAAATCTAATTCTTTTATCTTAAATTGCTCCATAATAAGTATATTTAAATCACTTGAAAGTAATTTCGAGTAATCATCATTGTCAGAAAAAAACGAAATATTTTTATTTTGAATATTTTTATTTATTTCTAATATTAAATTGTTAAAGTTTGAGATTTTTTCTGAAGAAATCTTACCAACTTTTATAATCTTGATCTTAGATGCAGAATTATTTTTAATAAATTTAGCGAAAAAAGCCTCTTCATCATTATTGAATAAATTTGATTTCAAGTCTATTACATCAATAATAGGCAGAGAAATACGATAAGCTATATTATCATTTTCAAAAATAATTCCTGATTTTCTTTCTTTAATAAAAAGGCCAAGAGAGGAAAAGAAAAATCCTAAGGCCAGGCCAAATAGACCTATTCTAGTTCTGCTTGGAGCTACAGGTTGATCTAGTAGCATAGGATTTGTAATTAATTCCCATGGATCTTCAAACTTTGCTTGTTCAAGTTTAATAAGTGCCAAATCACTTTCAAGTCTTACAAGAGTAGATTCATCTCTACTTGCTTCCCTAAGTAATTCTTTATATTTTAATAAAACACCTTTTGGTCGCATAGCAGCTTCCTTTAAAGCTTCTGCTTCCAATTTTGCTGCTTTTAAATATTTAATAGCTCTTGTTTTAAGAAGATCTATAGTTAAATCCCTTTTTTCTAATAATTTAATTATAGGTCGACTTCTATCTGTATATTTTGTACGTAATTCTACTAACTGATTCTCAATAACTTGTAATTCGTTTGGCGAATCTTTTTTGTTTAATCCTGGTATAGTTGATCCAATATATTGAAGGGTGTCTGTATCAGAGGGACTAATTTGATTAATTTTTTTTATTTTTAAATTAATTTTTCTAATTTCATTAGATGCTTCAACTCGAATATTTTCGACATTAATATTTGACAAATAAGAGAACTTAGAACTTAATGGATTCTGGAATTCTGTCTTCTCATTTAGCAAAGCGTTTTTATCTAAAAAAACCAAATCTTGATCGATTGCGAATTCTTGTGCCCTCTTTAGGGAAGTAGAGCTCTTTTCTTTATAAAAACTTATTTGCTCAAGTAAATATTCTTCTGTAAGTTTTTGATATCTTTTTTTGTTTTCACTAGAGTAATCTTGATATATTAAAGACATTTTTTTCAAAGCTGGAACAATTACTTTTTTATCTGTATCTCGATAAGCGATATTTAGAATGGAAGTATCATTCTCCAATTCAACTAGCAAGTTCTTTTTCCACTTTGAAAAAATTATTTTATTCTCTTCATCAATGTTTTTACTTGCATTAACGAATTCGTAAATCGGCATAAGCACTGAAGGACTTTGCAAAATACCAACTTTAGTTTTTAAATTATTTAATTCTTCATTTCCTATAATTTTCGAAAGGGGGCCTGAAGTCAAAAGTGGATTATTATTAATTTTATTTTCTGAATTTAATACAATTTGGAACTGACCTTCCCAAACTCTTTTTAAATTAAGGGAATAAATACAAGCGAATATGAATGTTATAAAAGATATAGCAGATATTATTTTCTTGTTCCTATTAAGGAAATTTAAAAAGACCTTTATATCAATCTCTTGATTATTAATATCATTCATATCTTGAAAAGATTTGTACATTAGATCAATCTGATACTGCTTTGATTAATCCATATGTAGAAAAAACACCTACAAATGGATTTGTAATTTCAGTTATTACTTCGGAAGTTGAGGTAAATATATTCTGACCAACATAAAGAAAATCTCCATCTTTCATGTAGGGATTTTTATAAGATCCCCTTTTTGCATTTCTCCTAAATGAAAATTTCCTTTTATCAACTGTTCCATCATTATTAAATCTTACAAAAGTTATAGGTCCTCTTACAATTTTGGCCCCACCAGCCATATCAATTGCATCATTTAAAGCTCCTGATCTAGAAATTTTCGTTAAACCAGGGTTAATGACCCTACCATTTACGAACACATTCACAAATCTAGAATTAAGAGATGAAGAAATAGCTTTTCTCAAGAGTTGATTTTGTGGCAAACTTGTTTTACCTATCTTTATAAGATCCGAATCATATATTCTTATGTTTTGACTGTTATCACCTTTGGTCAAAAGATCATAAAAATTTAAATTTGTGATTTTTTTACCACCACCTTCAGAAATTTTTTCTCTTCTTATAATTTTAATTTTTTCAAGATCACTATAATTTGTAATTCCTCCACTTGCTCTTATAGCATCAAAAACTGTTGGGAAAAAATCTGATTGATTAATTATTTTATTATCTTGAAAAGAACTATTTTCTTCTAATAAAAGATTATCACTACTTTCAACACCACTTCCTGAACCAACTGAAAAAGATCCTCTTAGGGTCTTTAATCCAGGGTTAACAACCTCTCCTTCAACAAAAACTCTTAAGGGACGATAACTAAGAACTGTAGTCTCAACATCTGGTGATTTGACAAACTTCAAGTAAGCCTCATTTAGTAATAAATTTAATTCATTAATAGATAGTCCATTAACGTAAACTCTCTTTAAGAGAGGTACATAAATAGATCCCTCACCATCAACTTGTACAGCTGCATTAAGTTCAGGTAAATCTCTTGAAATAATTATTTTAAGTTTGTCACCTGGTCCAATAATATAATCGTTGATAGGGCTAATTTTTAAAAAATCAACGGTTAACTGATTATCTTTAGTATTTGTTGAAGAATATACTAAAGGAGTATTAAGATTATTGGCTAACGTAAAAAGAAAAACAAAAGTGCAATATAAAAACTTATTTTTCAAATCTTAAAAGTATACTTTTGGTAATTATAACCTAATCACCAAACAAAGAAACTACGAAAAATCAAAAAATTATATTTTCCTCCATACTGCAAGCAACTTTCCTTGAATAACGACATCATTTGGACTTAATTCAATAGCTTCGTAAGATGGATTTGCTGCTTCAAGAAATATTTTTCCTCCTTTTTTAAAAAAATACTTTAAAGTTGTCCCTAAACCTGGAACCATTGCACTAACAATCGTTCCATTTCTAAGCGAGTACGAATCTGTAATTGGCTCCATCAAAACCATATCTCCATCAGCAATACATGCATCTATCATAGAGTCTCCATTAACTGTAAGAGCAAAAACATTTTTCTTCTTTAAAACATCAGAGATATCTAAATTTTCTTGAACATCAGAATAAGTTTCAATTAAACCTCCAGCTGCAACTGAACCCATTATTGGTACACCTTCAATAATTTCATCAACTATTTGCATTGTTCTAGCTTTTCCTTCTTGCCAAGATATATATCCTTTTTCTTGTAAATGCTTTAAACGACTTTGAATTGGAGCAGGAGATTTTAATCCCATAGCTTGCATCATTTGCCTAATGGATGGACTATGTTGAAATTCTTTCATGTAATTTTTTATCCATCCATATAACTCATTCTGAGCTTGGGTAAGATCATCCCCTGAGATAGTTCCCATAAAACAAATGTACTCTAATACATTTGTACCCTTTTATTGATTAGTTCGCAAGTATTCCTATTGAAGAATGCAAGATAAAAGAGCTTGTTGAGCATGTAATCTATTTTCCGCTTGATCAAAAATTCTACTTTTGTGACTTTCAAATATCTCATCAGTAATCTCTTTGGATCTATAAGCAGGAAGGCAATGAAGAATAATTGCATCTTTAGCAGCTTTACTAACTAAATCACTGTCAATAGTGAATCCATTAAAAACTTTTTCTTTCTCATCCTTTTGATTTTCTTCACCCATAGATGACCAAACATCTGTATAGAGAACATTTGCCCCTAAAACAGCACTATTAGGATCGTTAGTAATTTTCAACAAATTCTTATTTTTATATATTTCATATGCTTTATTGATCACCAAAGAGTTAGGTTCATAACCTTTAGGACATGCAATCCTAACTTCTACTCCTAATAACGCCCCACATAAAATAAGAGAATTTGCGACGTTATTACCGTCTCCAATAAATGTCAAAACTACTTCTTTAAAATCAAGAAATTCCTCTTTAATAGTTAAAAAATCAGCTAATGCCTGACATGGATGTTCTAAATCTGTAAGAGCATTTATAACTGGCTTCGTAGACCATTTAGCATATTCTTCCAAATTTGAATGATCAAATGTTCTAATTGCTATTACATCGCAATATCTACTTAGAACTCTTGCAGTATCTTTAATTGGCTCGCCTCTCTCTATTTGTGATGTTGTCGGGTTGAGGTCAATAGTGGTTCCACCAAGCCTAGTCATCGCAACTTGAAAACTAACTCTTGTACGAGTAGAAGACTTATCAAAAATTAATCCTAAAACTTTATTGTCAAGATCAATATTAATTTTTTTATTTTTAAAAACACTAGCAAGCTCTAAAATATGTAAAAATTCTTCAGTGGATAGATCCAAGCCTGACAAGAAATTTTTTTTAGCAAGCTTTTTTGGTTTTAACATCAATATTTCTAGATAGATCTAGATTGTACTATGCGGGCATTTTACTCTCTGCTAAGAGAGTTTTAAGATCCTCCCCCTCAATAACTTCTTCTTGGAGAATTTTTTGGGAAATAGATTCGAGTAGGGGTAAATTATTCCTTAAAATATTTAGTGCAGTCTCATGAGCATCATCAACGAGATCTCTAACTTCTTTATCTATTGCTTGAGCGGTAGCATCACTAACAGATCTTCTTGGATTATTTCCATTTCCTAAGAATTGACCCCCTCCCTGTTTGTCGTAAGCAAGCGGGCCAAGAATATCACTCATTCCGAATGTGCCAACCATTTGTTCTGCTATATCGGTAGCTCTTTGTAAATCATTAGAAGCACCTGTGGTTATTTTGCCAAAAACTACTTCTTCAGCAGATCTTCCTCCAAGAAGTGTAGCTATTTGTCCTTTTAATTCTTCTTTTGAATTTAAGAATCTTTCTTCAGTTGGCAATTGGAGGGTATAACCAAGTGCACTCATACCTCTTGGTACGATTGAAATCTTAGCAACTTTTGAGCCCCCAGGCATAAGATGACCAACTATTGCATGACCGACCTCATGGTAAGCAACAACTTTCTTTTCATCATCTTGCAAAACACGACTTTTCTTTTCCAGACCAGCAACAACTCTTTCTATCGCTTCACTTAAATCTTGTTGTTCTACACTTTTCCTTTTAGCTCTAGCGGCAAGTAAAGCAGCTTCATTTACCATGTTAGCCAAATCAGCACCTGCGAATCCACTGGTAGCTTGGGCAATTGAATCTAAATCTATGGAATCTGCGAGTTTAACTTTTTTTGTATAGATCTCTAATATAGTTTTTCTTCCGGATAAATCTGGTCTATCTACTAAAACCTGTCTGTCAAACCTTCCAGGTCTTAAAAGTGCCGCGTCAAGAACTTCGGGTTGGTTGGTGGCCGCAAGAACTATAACTGGCTTATCGGTTGAAGCAAATCCATCCATTTCAGTGAGTAATTGGTTTAAAGTTTGTTCTCTCTCATCATTTCCACCAACTACTCCCATAGATCCTGAGCGACTTTTACCAATAGCGTCTAATTCGTCAATAAAGATTATACAAGGTGCTTTTTTCTTAGCTTGTTCAAACAAATCCCTAACTCTTGCCGCACCTGCACCAACAAAAAGTTCAACAAATTCAGAGCCTGAAATAATGAAGAAAGGAACTTCTGCTTCTCCTGCAACAGCTTTTGAAAGAAGAGTTTTTCCTGTCCCTGGAGGGCCTACAAGAAGAACTCCTTTAGGTATTCTTGCACCAATGTCTGTATATCTCTCAGGTCTTTTTAAAAAATCAACTATTTCGGTTAATTCATCTTTAGCTTCATCAACTCCTGCGACATCAGCAAAAGTCACCTTTGATTCATCATCAGGGACGTAAACTTTAGCTTTACTTTTTGTAAAACTAAGAGCTCCTTGAGCACCACCGCCTCCCATGCTTCTTCTAGCAAAGAATTGTAAAACAAGGATAAAAATTAGAGGAGGAACAACCCAACTTAAAATGGTTGAAAAGAAATTAGGTTTCTTTGGAGGGGCAGCAGCAAATTCGACTCCTTTACTTTCAAGCCTTTGTGGTAGGTCCATATCGAAAATTGGGGTTGTTGCTAAAACAGAAGGTGCGCCCTCTTCAGCTCCATTTAACTCATATCTAATTTGTTCTTGTGTAATGTATGCACGCTTAACTTCACCATCGTTAACCTGATCAATAAATAGAGAGTAAGGAACTCTTGGAATTTGCATATTTTGATTAGGGAAAAGGCTACTAAACAAAAGTAATGCTCCAACTCCTATCAAAATAATATTTACAATTCCAAAACGTCTATTAGGTTGATTATCGTCTTGTCTTATCGGCATAGTTTATGTCAAGTTTGAACTTATTATAAACTAAACCATTAGTTTCCGTACCTGTAATGTTTTTTTTGGGTGAGAACCGTACGGTACTTTGACCCATAAAAATTAGTATTGAAATTTAATTTTTAAATCTACTCTTAACACATATGTCATTGCCAATCAAACTAACATCAGAATCACTTAGTTTGATAATTCCATGCATTTCTTCAAAATTAAAATCTCCCAAGGGATTCATACTATTCCCTCCACCTAAAATTTTTGGAGCAATAAAAGTAATAAGTTCCTGAATACAATTAGATTGAATAGCGGCAGTAGCCAATCTGGGGCCACATTCCCAAAGAACTTTATTACATCCTCTTTTTGCAAGTATTTTTGAAATTAACTCTGGATTATCTGATGATACCTTCTCAACATCAACACATTTTGGAATCCTTGAGAGGTAGCTTTCATTTGCTGTAGAAGAATCATAAATAACTAAAGTTTTTGCTCTATCACAATCCCAAAGATTAGCTTTTGAAGGGAGATCTAAACTTTTTGTGAAAACAACTCGCAAAGGCTCAGGATTTTTAGAACCTCTAGTAGTCAAAAGTGGGTTATCTCTTCTTAATGTGTTTCCACCAATAATTATTGCATCAAATTCTGCTCTAAAAGAGTGAACTAATGACCTTGATTCTTCATTAGTAATCCATTTACTTTGTCCATTTTTTAAAGCTATTCTTCCATCAATACTCATTGCCCATTTAAGAACACCAAATGTCTTTTTAGTAATATTCCTATGAATGAAAGCCTTGTTTAAATCTAATGATTCTTTTTTACATAATCCTAAGTGGACTTGTATTCCAGCTTCTTTTAGCAGCTTAATACCTTTACCAGAGACTCTTTTATCAGGGTCTTCAATAGATATATATACCTTTTTTATACCCGAGGATATCAGCTTATCTACACATGGAGGTGTTTTACCTTGATGGCAACAAGGTTCAAGATTTACATACATTGTTCCACCTTTAGCATCCTTTTTTAAATTATTAAATGCCATTGCCTCTGCATGAGGCATCCCTGCCTTGAAATGAAACCCTTCAGAAATAAGATTTCCATTCTTATCAAGTATCACTGCTCCCACCCTTGGGTTTGGACTCGTTGTATTTTTGCCTAAAGAAGCCAAAAAAATTGCTCTTTTCATCCATTTTGTATGGCTTACATTTTTTTCAGTCATCTCCAAAAATCAAATTCAGTTTATTGATCTCCACTCTTTAACAACAAAAGGAGGAACAGGTAACTCAGAAAAAACTCCCGACAAAGATAATCTTAATGGTCTATTTTTATCTAAATTTTTAATCAATTCATCAAGATCGAATTCTGCTGCAGCTTGTCTTCCATCATTTGCCAATTCAACATTAAGTAATGTTTTATCATCTAAAAGCCACTGTTTTCTACCTGATTCAACTCTCAAGTCAGTGGGATGATCAATCCTAAGATTTCCTGGATATCCTATTACTCTCAAGATCAATTTATCTTCAAAAAAAGGTGATTTATAAGCTACTAATTGCCAAGTTTCAAAGTCCAAATCTCTTAAAAACTCACTGCTAGCATTTATTAATTCTCCATTTATTTCTGTTTCTGCAACTTCTGCGGATACTGTCAATGGGTTAAAAATAAAGGATAGTAGTAAAATTAAAGGTAATATTTTTTTTAAAAAAAATTTTTTATTTGATTTTGTAATTTTCTTCATTTTCAGAATCCATAAGGGCATCAAGAGTAACAGCTGTTCTTACAATAGCTTGGTATCTTTTGATTATTTTACGATTTTTTTCTATAACTCGAGATAAATTCAAAGTGTCTTTTTCAGAATAGCTAGATGCTAAATCGTTAGAATCTTCTTCAATAAACTCAAATTCACTATCTTTATTTATCAGAGTTAATAATAAATCATGTAATCTCTTTCTTCTTTCAGACAATTGATTTATTATGAAAGCTCGAACAATCATAAGATAATTTAATAAAACATTCAAATAGATAAGTTTCTTTTAATTAAATATTCATGACTGAAAAAAAAAGAAAAATTCATATAGTAGGAATTAATTCTTATAAATTTGAAGATCTATCTTTCGAATTACAAAATCTATTTCAAGAGACAGTTTCTATTGCAGTTCCAAATTCATATTTTGAAGAAATAAAATCATGGAGCGAAAATGGTTTAGAAAAAAAGAAATTATTTTTTTCGAGCAACAGTAATAAGGAACTTGTTAACTGGCTTAGATCACAAAAAACTGATGTTATTTTAATTTCGAGAGGCGATCCACTTTGGTTTGGCATAGGGAGAATACTACTAGAAAATTTTTCAAAAGATGAATTAAGTTTCTACCCTTCAAATACTTGCATTCAATTAGCATTTAGTAAGTTAAAAATCCCATGGCAAGATACTGTTAACGTGAGTATTCACGGCAGAGATTCGAATAGGCTAGTAGAGGCTCTTAAAACAAGGCCTTCAAGTTTGGCTATTATTACAGATTCATATAACAAAAGTTTAGAAATAATCAAAAAAAACTTATTAGAATTAAATCTTATTGACTTCTATGATTTTTGGCTCTGTGAAGAGATTGGTTTCGAGAATGAAAAGATAAGAAAATTAAATCTTAAAGAATCATTACCATCTGATATATCAAGTTTGAACATTGTTGTTCTTATAAAAACAAAGAAAAATTACTCAAATAATAATCTCCCTCTTTTCGGAATCAGTGACCATATTTTTAAGACTTTTGATGATAGACCAAACTTATTAACTAAAAGGGAGGTTCGCGTTCAAATATTAGCTGCTTTAGAGCTCCCAAGAAATGGTGTCATCTGGGATATAGGAGCAGGTTGTGGGTCAATTGGTTTAGAGGCACTAAAGTTAAGGCCAAATTTAGATTTGTTTTGTATCGATAAAAGAATTGGCTCAAAAGAATTAATACTAGAAAACTCGAAGAGGCTTGACGTCAAACCAAAATTCATTTTTGAGGAAGACATAAATTTTACCTTGAATATGAATAATTTAAGTTCTCTTGAAAAACCTAATAGATTAATAATTGGAGGATGTGATAAAAAAACTAAACTCCAGATTATTAATAAACTTTCCCAAGATATGGATATTGGAGACATTATCGTTATCCCAATAATTAATATTCAAACTATTAAAGAATTGAAAGAGGAATTAGAAGATAAAAATTTCAAAACAAATTTAAATTTAATTCAGACCTATAAAAGCTTAAGTATTGCGGAGGGAATGAGACTAGAACCAAATAATCCCGTTTTTCTATTAAAAGGGAAAAAATAAATTTAAGTATTTTTATTTATCAGGTTTTGCCACATGGGGTAAACCCCAACCTAGTTTATTTCTTAAAACTTGGAAAAATTCGTGATCTTCAAGTCTAATAAATTTTACTGAGTGTTTACTTTTTCTTATTAAAACCCTATCTTCAGGCCAAACATAACAACCAGCATTGCCATCAACAACCATTACTAACCTTTCAGGAGTTGCAGGAAAAACAGTTACTGGCTCTGAATCATTAAAAACCAATGCCCTAGATGCCAATGAATGTGGAGCAATTGGAGTTAATTGCACGACTGGACAATCAGGTGTGATAACTGGTCCTCCAGCACTTAGAGAATAGGCGGTAGAACCAGTTGGAGTAGATAAAATTACTCCATCAGCTGAAATATCCACAGGAGCATGTCTACCTATAGAAATTTCAAAGTGACACATACTTGTTAGAGGTTCTCTATGAAGAGCCATCTCATTAAGGCAAAGAGACTCCCATCTCCTCTGATCATTCCTCATTACACTAATGATAAAGCAAGTTCTTTCTTCAATATCCCAATTTCCATCAATTATTTTATCTATAGCCTCATCTAGGTTAGATAAATAAGCTTCCGCAAGAAATCCTAAATGACCAGTATTTATTGTAAGAATTGGAATTTTAGCAGGTGCCGTTTGCCTTGCAGCAGAAAGTACAGTCCCATCTCCCCCTAGAACAATTGCAAATTCCATTGATGAATCAAACCCCTCAGGTACACAATTCGTATATCCCAAAGGACGAACATGTTGATCAGGATTTGCGAAACCAACCATCCCTCCAGAGCTACTAACTCTTACAACTTCAAAATTAGATTTTTCCAATTTTTTTTGAACAGAAGTTGCAGTTTGAACAGCTAGTTCCTTTCCATCATTAACGATTAGTCCTGCTTTACGTACCAACCAAAAAATTAAAACTAGAACTATCTTAAACTAATTTGTTGGACAATCCTAATTTAAGAATTAAATACTATTAGAACTGTTCTAAGAATCTAATATCATTTGTATAAAATTTTCTGATGTCGTCGATCTGATGTCTCACCATACAAAATCTCTCAACTCCTAATCCTGCTGCAAAACCAGTCCATTTCTCAGAATCTATTCCTAATTTTTCTAAGACCTTTGGATCAACCATTCCGCAACCCATTACTTCTAACCATTTACCTTTCCACTGAACGTCTACTTCTGCCGAAGGTTCAGTAAATGGGAAATAACTAGCTCTAAATCTTACAGGAATATCTCCAAAAAAGGCCTTTAAAAATGTAAGAACTGTTCCTCTTAAATGACTAAAATTAATGTCTTGATCGATACATAGAACCTCAACCTGATTAAATACAGGGGAATGAGTAGCATCTACTGCATCTCTCCTATATACTCTCCCGGGCGCAATAATTCTTACTGGAGGAGGATTCTTCTCTAAGTATCTTATCTGAACAGGAGAAGTATGGGTCCTTAAAAGTCGATTTTCATCTAAGTAGAAAGTATCCTGCATATCTCTTGCAGGATGATTTTTGGGTATGTTGAGAGACTCAAAATTATAAAAATCAGTTTCTATTTCAGGGCCACTTTCAACTGAGTATCCTAAACCACAAAATATATCTATTATTTCGTCTTGAGTTGAAATCAAAGGATGTTTATTCCCAGGGGGTGTTCCAATTGAAGGGATAGTTACATCAATTTTTTCTTTTTTAATCTTTTTATCTAAGGCTTGGCTGTTTAGTTTATTTTTTCTTTCAGTTATTAGTTCTTGCAAATTTATCTTTACCAAGTTTGCCTTCTGGCCAATAATTGGTCTATCAGTAGCAGATAATTGACCCATTGTTTTCAAGATGATTGATAAATCACCTTTTTTCCCTAGTAAGGAAACTCTCAATTGATCCAGTTCTTCATGAGTATTAGAATTATCTATATTATTTTTTGCTATTAGAGAAAGATTATTTAGTTTTTCCTCAATTTGACTTAATGATTCAATTTGACTCACTGATATAGTAAAAATAAGTATTGCTTTATCTTACTTAAATATCGTCCATAAATAAAATGTCTTGATTAATGAAACCGTTAAATATATTAATTAGTAATGATGATGGGGTTTTCGCGGCGGGAATAAGAGCTTTAGCAAAATCTGCCCAAAAAAGAGGACATAAGGTAAAAGTAGTATGTCCTGACCAAGAAAGATCAGCTACTGGTCATGGTCTTACTTTGCAATCCCCATTAAGAGTGGAAAAAGCTGACGAGTTATTTGGACAAGGAATTGAAGCTTGGGGATGTTCCGGCACACCTGCTGATTGCGTCAAATTAGCACTATCAGAACTCTTGGATCATAAACCTGATCTGGTACTATCCGGAATAAATCATGGACCCAATTTAGGGACAGATATTTTTTGTTCAGGCACAGTCGCTGCAGCTATGGAAGGCACTTTAGAAAATGTTCCTTCCATGGCAATAAGTGTTGCTAGTTTTAAATGGAAGAATTTTGAATTTGCTGGAGAAATTGCAATGAATATTGCCGAACAAGCAATTAACGATAGTTGGCCAGCTTCCCTTTTATTAAATTTGAACATACCCCCCTGCGAAAAAAACAAGATAAAAGAATTATCCTGGACAAGATTATCGGTAAGAAAATATAAAAATCAATTTTCTAAAAGGGAAGACCCGAGGGGTGATGATTATTATTGGTTAGCAGGTGAAGTTGTTTTAGATCTTAAATCGAAAGGTTACGGTCCTAAGAATTGGCCTAGCGATGTATCTCAAATACAAGAAAATAAAATATCTCTTACACCTGTAGAACCAGATTTATTTTGGAGAGGTAATTTAGATGACTTACCTAAAATTAATAATTCATTTGTAAATCCTTCTTAAAAGCCATAAAGAAAAGCAAAGTCCAAAAAAGTGAGCAGCGATAACTTGCGTGTTACTGAGAACTGATAATATTTCAAGACCAGTAATTGGGATATCAGATGTCGCTGTTATTAATTGTCCAGTCGTTTGAGAGGATGCTTGTATAAATAAGGCTCCCATAAGAGCTTGATATCCAATTAATCCAAACAAAATTCCAAATAAATCAACTACTAGTCCTCGTTTTATCAATTTACCGGTTTGTCCTCTTGATGGTCTTGCATTGCTTGCGATTGCTCTTCCTGTTCTAACTATTAACCAACCTTGCCAAAGACTAAAAAGTAGTAAAATCAGGGATATTGTTGTAAGTGATAGACCAGGCGCTAAGCCAAGCTGTCCTTCGCTGTTATTTACAACATTTGAAAAAAGCAATACAGCTGCAACAACAACACCTAAAATGGACTGAACCCAAAAGCGTATCCATCCAATGCGCCGCATTCCAAATGAAAGGGACTGAAAATCCATTTTGTCAGACATTCATTTGATTGAATAAACTGTAATCAATCCAAATTTGCCACTAAAATCATAAAATTGCACGTAATCTTTTGATCTCTTTAATATCGCCATCTGAAGTTAAGAGTCCTACCTCAATAGCTATTGGAAGTTTTGATGGCCTTCATGCTGGCCACAGACAATTAATAAAAAGTGTAGTTGAAGAAAATCAATATACCCCAACAATTGCAAGCTTCTGGCCTCATCCGAGAGAAGTTCTTTACAAAGAGATGCGACTTAGACTTGATCTCCCTAATGAAAAACTATCTATTCTTGAAAATCTGGGGATTGAACAATTAGTTCTGATTCCTTTTGATATGGAACTATCCAAATTAAGTGCAGAAAGATTCGTAAGAGATATTTTGATAAATCAACTACAAGCAAAAAACATTTCTGTAGGTGCTAATTTTAAATTTGGTTTCAGAAGAAGTGGAGATATAAATACAATAAAAAATATGATTAAGGATACAGATATTAAACTAAAAATTATTCCAATTTTAGAAGACAAGGAAGGTAGAATCAGCAGCAGCAGAATAAGAGATCTATTAGAGAAAAGTGATCTGAAAAATGCTTTCAAAATTCTTAATAGGCCTTATAGTTTTAATGGAAAGGTTGTTAAAGGTAAAGGAATTGGAAAAAGTATAGGATGGCCTACCGCAAATCTTGAAATAGATGGTAGAAAATTTTTACCAGGAGAGGGAGTTTACGCATCTTGGACAACCATAGAAAATTCCAACAATAAAATTGAATCTGTTATGAATCTTGGCTCTCAACCAACAATAAATCCTTTATTGCCATCTGCAGTTGAAGTTCATTTAATAAATAAAGATATCAATCTATATGGTTTAAATCTATCTGTTGAACCAGTTGAAAAACTTAGATCGCAAATCAAGTTCAACAATATAGATCAACTTTCTAATCAAATTAAAAAAGATAGAGATAATGCTCTAAAAGTTTTTAAAAACTACAAAAAATAAATTACAAATGCTGAATTCCAATACTAAAGACGCTGAAGATTTAAGAATTTATCAAATTATTGACGCTAATTTAGATAGAGCCAGAGAAGGACTAAGAGTATTAGAGGATTGGGCTAGATTTGGACTAGGCAAAGAAAAATATGTTGAAAAGATTAAAAATTTTAGACAAATTTTAGGAAAAAATCATTTAGAAGTTTATAAACAATCAAGAAATCACATTGAGGATAAATGTAAAGGATTGACTCATCAAGATCAATTCAACAGAAAAACTTCTGAGCAAATTATTAGTTCTAATTCAGCTAGAGTTCAAGAAGCATTACGAGTCATAGAAGAATTCTCAAGGGCGCAGAATCATGAACTTTCAAAAATCGCTTCTGAAATTAGATATGAAATTTATACTATTGAAATTGACTTATTGAGTTATGGCAAGTTTAAGAAGTCGGAGGAAATATTAAGAGAAAATGATTTATATGTAATCACAGATCAAAAAGACAATTTATTAGAAATAATTGAAGAGATTTTAATTGCTGGAGTAAGAATTATTCAACATAGATTTAAAACGGGAACTGATCAAGATCATCTTCAAGAAGCAATTCAGATTAAAAATCTATGTAAAAGATATAATTCTTTGTTTATCGTTAACGATAGAGTTGATATAGCTCTGGCATCTAACGCTGATGGGATTCATCTTGGTCAAGACGATTTAGATTTAAAAACCGCAAGAAAACTATTAGGTTTCTCAAAAATTGTCGGTGTAAGTGCAAATAATGCAATTGATATTTCAAATGCTCTTAAAGATGGTTGTGATTACATAGGAATAGGGCCAGTATTTGAAACTACAACAAAAAAGAATAAAAAACCTTTAGGTATTGAAAATATCAAAACATTAACAAAGGATTTAAATATTCCTTGGTTTGCTATTGGCGGAATCAAGTCAAATAATATTTCATATTTAAAAAGTAATGGGTTTAAAAAAGTCGCCTTAGTTTCGGAATTAATGAATTCTGAAGATCCTAAAGAAGACGCTATGATGATTCTAAAAAAATTGTCTCATGAAAATTAGGGTAAATGGAGAAGAAAAAAAAATAGAACTTGATAAAGAAAATGCTCTACTATCTACAGCTCTTCAACTTATGGGTTATAAACCAAACACAATTGTAGTGGAGTTAAATAATTTAATTATAAATTCAATGAAATGGGAAAAAGTGAAACTTAAAGATGGGGATAATTTAGAAATAGTTTCAATAGTTGGTGGTGGGTAAAAGAAAAAACTGATATATCAAAATCTTCATATTTTTTTAAGTTTAAGCTTGAAACAATAACCATTTTTTTTCTGTTTTCGTTTTATATTCTTAATACTTAAATATATCAATGAAAGAAAAATTCGATAATAATTCCAGATCTCTTAAATGGGAACAAAATGGAGAGTTGGCACACAAAGACCTTTCTGAGTTAATAGAAAGACTAAAAAATGTAGAAAGTGAACATACATCTTCTGAGCTTTCGAGATTAGGTACAAAATCAAACACAAAAAATTAAATTTGTTACTTAGATCTTGTTTTTATGAAAATTTATACCAAATTATAGTTACGGAATATAAAAATAAATGCCTAAAAGATTTCCAGAGTGGATAAATACAGAAGTCGTAATTAAGGCAATCAAAATGAGAGAGGAAGGAATGCTTTCAAAACAACTTAATTTATGGATAGAAAACCTGTTAGAAATAGAAAAAAAGTAAATCGACTAGGAAATACTTTTAATAATTCTCAGAGCTGCCATTGCGGCTCCATAACCATTATCTATATTCATAACTGCAATACCTGGAGAACAACTTGACAACATGCTATTTAAAGCAGTTCCTCCATCCTTGCTAACGCCATAGCCGACTGAGACAGGAACTGCAATTATCGGTTGTGCAAACAAACCTCCAACAACAGTTGCCAAAGCTCCCTCCATTCCAGCACAAACTATTAATACATCATATTTATTAATCTCCTCTAATTGACTAATTAATCGATGAAGACCAGCTACTCCAACATCTATAAAGGATTGACAAATCACTCCATAAATTTCAAGAGATAATTGAGCTTCAAGTGTTACTGCCAAATCACTTGAGCCTCCAGAAATTATGGCAACTTTTTTATTTGTATTTATTTTATTAATATTTTTTCCAATTATTAGGCAATTTGCATCTTCATAGAATCTTGCTTCGGCATACAAATCTAAAAGATAATTAGCCTTTTCACTATTAATCCTAGTAATGAAAACAACCTCATTTTTACTTAAAACATTTTCAGATAATCTCTTTAATTGGTGGATACTTTTATCTTGCCCCCAAATAGCCTCAATGAGTCCAAGTCTCTCTCTCCTTTGAAAATCAAACTTTATATCAAAATTCATCTTTGCTTATCTAACTCTCCTTCATAAATTAATTTAAAAGGATTTTCTCTTACATTTAGAGCAGTTTTAACATTATCTTCAAATTTCTGTTGGATTACATTTACTTCTTTCATTGGTATGCTTTTCCATAATTTTTTACTTTTCCAATTCACCAATATTAAAGCTTCTTCTTTTTCTTTATCCCAAAATAATTGTCTTCCCAAAAAACCATCTTGAGAAGATAACCATGGCTCCCATATTTCTTTTTCAGCATTCAACCATGCTGCTTTTAAATCGGCAGGGACTTTAAGTCTTAATTCCTCTATGACCATTTCACCTTGATAATTATCCATAGTAAGAGCTTTTAAATTGGGAATATCAAATTGGAAGATTAAAACTACTAAGCATATTAAAACTAAACAAAATCTTTGAAATTTTTTTTTCAAATTTAAATTTAATTTCATTTTTTCTCAAGTAGTACTACTGAATGGCAACTTATACCCTCTTCTCTTCCTTCTGGACCCAATTTTTCATTAGTAGTTGCTTTAATACCAATTAAATTTTCATCAATATTTAAGATCTCAGAAATGTTTTTTTTCATTAGTTTTATATGTGGCATCATTTTGGGTCTTTCAGCGACAAGAACACTATCAATATTATTTATTTCCCAACCATCTTGTCTTATAAAGTCAATTACTTTTGATAACAAAAACAAACTATCAGCATTTTTCCATTTTTCATCGGATGGGGGGAAATACTTTCCTATGTCTCCCAGCGATAATGCACCCAATAATGCATCCATTATTGAGTGACTTAAAACATCAGCATCACTATGACCATCCAATCCTAAATTTTCAGGATGATGCAATTTCACACCTCCAATAATTAAATCTCTATCCTCTACTAATCTGTGAATATCGTATCCATTTCCGATGCGAAACTTTGGAAAATTATTAGTCATGCTTCCTAAATTCTCTTATCACATAAATCTTACAGTTTAAACCTATAAACACTCCTAAGAAATGATTATTATCTAAACACTATAGCAAACTTAATAATAAGTTTTTTAAATAACAATAAAAACATCAGCGGTAATATCTATAATTTTTTTTAGATTGTTTGCTAGAAATGAAATTTATAGATTCTTTGAAGGTAGCAACAAAAGAATTTATAAGAAATTTTGAGGATGATAAAGATAAGGTTCAACCTCCTTATGGAAATCAATATAATTCAAGAACCTCCCAAAAAACATCAAACACTATTGCAAATTTAATAATGCAAACAGACAATGATATTTTTGAGAACATTAAAATTTTTGACCAAAAAAGAAGGATTAAATTTCCTCATGCATTTTCTGCAGATTGGATAGATATGCTTTATTTGATAGGAGTATTAAAATTAACTACTCCAAAAAAAATTGTGGAATTAGGCAGTGGAGTTAGTACTTGTGCAATTGCAAGTGTTCTTTCCAAATTAAATTATAAAAGTGAATTTATTTCTCTTGATGATTCAAAAGAATGGGGAGACTTAACAGATTCATTAATTAATTCATTAATTTCATTTCAAAACTGCACATACAAACAAGTTATTTCCCCTGTAAAAAAATATAAAGTTAACAATATAGATACACTCGGTTATGAACATTATCCTCAAGGATTCTGGGATTTTATTTTGATTGATGGTCCACCTCTTGATAAAGCAAATTGCTCATTAGATCCGATAAGATCAAATTCAATTACTGACCAAACAATAATTCAAATAGATGGAAGAAACTATAATGTAAAATATTTGTCTGAATGCCTTAAGGTAAGTAAAGATTCTGACTGGAAAAGATATAGATTTGCCTACCCCTGCGATGATACTATTTTTATAAATGTCAAAAATAGAAATTTTTCTGAATTCCTTTCATTATTTAAAGGTTCTTTAAATGACTCTCTGCTTTAAAATTTTTGCAGTCTAAAACTTTTATCATAGAAAATTAAATTAATTATCTAAGTAAATAAGCTAAATGATTTTTCTAGTCTAAAAATAATCTTTATTGATGTAGTTAATTAAACAATCTTACTTTTTAGAATTATATTGCAGATAATATTCAATTATTTTTCTTAATTTAGAAAAAAAATTTTTATTATTTATATTTATTATTTAAATTTTCCCTTTTTAGATAATTATCTGTAACTTTATTGTGATTTGTAATTTCTGGTTCGTTTGAAGAAACTTAATCTGTGACCCATCTGTAATTTGTATATTACCACAAGAACCCAGTTATAACTACCAATCAGGGTAAATGTCGTATTCATTACCTATTCTAAATTTCATGAATTGATTATATTCTTTTATTATTCTCTTACTTTGTGGGGATTTTTTGTAGTTTTCATTTGAAATTAAGTCGCTTCTTCTCTCCAATGTTCTTTCAATACTTTTTCGTTTTCTCCATGATTTAATCTCTTCATGATTACCGCTTACTAAAATATCTGGCACTTTCATATCTTTAAAAGTTAACGGCCTCGTATATTGAGGATATTCCAATAAAGAAGCATTATGACTCTCATCAACTAAGGAGTCTGGATCACCAAGAGTTCCTGGTAATAATCTAGTCAAGCCATTAATTATTGAGATAGCGGGTATTTCACCCCCAGAAAGTACGTAATCGCCAATCGATATCTCTTCATCAGCTAACCGCCTAATCCTCTCATCAAAACCTTCATATTGACCACAAATAATTATTATTTGATTCAAAGTGGACCATCTCGCAAGATCCTTTTGCTTTAAGACTTTACCCTGTGGGGTCATCAACAAAGTTTTACTTTTAGGTGATTTTTTAATTGATTCATATGCTTTATATATAGGTTCAGGTTTTAGTACCATTCCTGCTCCTCCTCCATAAGGCTTATCATCTACTTGTCTGTAAGAACCTTCACCATATTCTCTCAAATCATGTAAATTTAGATCGATCAAATTCTTATCTAAAGCTCTTGTTATAACCCCTAAATTATTTATTAATTCAAAAGCTTTAGGGAACAATGTAATTACATCAAAATTAAAACTACTCATCTAGAAATCTTCCTCATAACCAAACTCAATTAACCTTGATTCTTTTTTTCTCCAATTTGGAACAACTTTCACAAACAACTCTAGGTGAACTGGACCATCAATTAATTTTGTCATATTTGATCTTGCTGACTGACCAATCATTTTTAACATTGAACCTTTCTTTCCAATGAGAATGCCTTTTTGAGTGGACCTTTCAACAATAATGGTAGCCAAAATAGCTGTAAAAACTTTTCCATTTTTCCTTTTCATTTCCTCCCTCTTTTCTATCTTTACTGCGACACTATGAGGTACTTCTTCTCTTGTATTTTTTAATACCTGTTCTCTTACTAAATCAGATAATAAGTTATCTAATGGTTGGTCGCAAATCGTCTCTTCGCCATAAAGCTTTGG
Organism: Prochlorococcus marinus XMU1405; assembly: GCF_017696275.1. NCBI lineage: Bacteria > Bacillati > Cyanobacteriota > Cyanophyceae > Synechococcales > Prochlorococcaceae > Prochlorococcus > Prochlorococcus marinus. The sequence goes on from NZ_JAAORF010000003.1 coordinate 222,109, forward strand.
TCCCTCAGGAAGAAAATTAAAAGCCATGTCGACTAGTTCAGAACATCCTTCTCCTTGAGAAGCACTTACAACTTGAAAGTTTCTATTAATTCCAAAAAATCTTCTATATTGATTTAATCGTAAATTCCTAAATTCTTTATTAACCAAATCCCACTTATTTAATGCAACAATAAACTCAGTTTTATTTGCGAGTAGAAAGTTCAAAATATATTCATCACCTCTACCAGGTTCTTCACTTGAATCAATTACAAAAATTACCATATCAACTCCATTAATTGCAGATTTTGCGTTTTTTACTAATATCTCTCCAAGTCGATGATGAGGTTTATGAACACCTGGCGTATCAACAAAAATTATTTGCCCATTGACTGTAGTAAGTATTCCTTTTAGTTTATTTCTAGTAGTTTGCGCTATTGGAGAAGTAATTGTTATTTTTTCTCCAATCAATTTATTTATTAAAGTAGATTTACCCACATTTGGCCTTCCTAGTAAAGTTACAAACCCAGATCTATAATTGGCCAAAGACTTTTAATGCATCAATAATAAAATTCTGATCAAAAATGGAAAAAAAAACCATAAATTTAAAAGAAGCTTCTTTCACTCAAGCAATAAACATATCAGCACAATGGTGCAAAGAGTGGGGTGAAGATTTACTCAGCGAAGAGGTTTTAGCAGATAGAATCGCAGAGCTAACTAAAACAAGAAATGGACTTAGAGGATTTTTTGCATACGCTTTATCAGATAAAGATTGTTTTTTGTTAGATAAACTTCCTTTTTCTCTAATTTACAAACTGAACGAAGGTGGTGATGCTGTAACAGAAATAGTAGTAAAAAATTTAATAATGAGTTCCGCTCAAATTATTATTCATCGAAGAGATAATAATCATGAATATGAGATTTCATCGGAAAACATTTCAGATAGATGTAAGGCTATTTTAAGATTGCTAGAAACTAAGTCAGTTACAAAGTCTGTCAATCAAGTTCTTGGAGACTTAGATGATATGGGCAATAGTTTTGATAATTCAGTAAAGTATGACTCAGAGCAAAAGGAATTTATAAAAAAACAAATTCGTGATATAGCCCATTAAAAAAGCGTAGAAATAAATCTACGCTTTAGACTAGTTATTTAAATAATGTGTTTAGTCTCTTCTTCCACCGCCTTGAAGTGCAATCATTAATCTCAATATAAAAACAAAAAGATTTATATAAGTTAAATACATACCCAAAGCTCCTGCAAGGTATTGATCGTCATTATATCTTCTTGGCATTGTATAGAAATCAACAAAAGACATTGCAACAAATAAGACAGTTCCAAATCCTGCAATTATCAATTCGAGTCCTGAACCTCCAAAAACTCCTGGAGCAAAGAATCCTCCAATTAATTGGACAAACATTGCTATAAGCAGACCTATCAATCCAAGACCAACAACACCGCTTAGTGCTTGACCTACACTATCACTCATTCTTTGGCCAGTGTAAGAGGCAATAACGAAAGTTATACCAGTAGCTAAGGCAGCTGTTCCAACCGAACCAATACCAATTGTTCCTATTGCTAAAGCAACTATTCCACTTAAGGTGAATCCAGTTAACAAACTAAATCCTGTCAACAAGGGTAGGGCCTTCGCATTATTTGCATTATTTGCAGCACTTGTGGCTATAAAAAACAAAATCAATTCTGCAATTAAAGCAACTATTGATAGAGGCTGGAAAAGCCCAGGATTTGTTGCTATGAGTGAGACACCTGCTAAAACGCCTAAAGAAGTTAGAACCATACCTCCACCAACGTAAGGTAAAGCTTTTTGAACAACATTAGGTCCAACAATTGAACTAGTTTGTGCTTCACGAATAGCTTGATTGAAATTACTACTTGCTGGCATTTTTTTTTTAAATATGGACTTATTCTACTCGATTTTTAAAATTTCAGGGTACGGATCTCCAGAGTTATGAAGTTATTGATAAGCCTCAATAATTTTCTGAACTAAAGGATGACGAACTACATCTTCAACAGTTAAATAACAAAATTTTATACCTTGAGTTTTAGAGAAAATTCTCGATGCTTCAATGAGGCCACTTTCCTGATCTTTTTTTAAATCAATTTGTGTATTATCTCCATTTACAACCATTTTTGATCTCTCTCCTAATCTGGTCAAAAACATTCTCATTTGAGAGCAAGTAGTATTTTGTGCTTCATCCAGGATAACTATGGAGTTGTCTAAGGTTCTGCCTCTCATAAATGCCAAAGGAGCAACTTCAATAATTCCCTTATCAATTAAAGAATTTGTTCTGTCAATCCCGAAAATACTATGTAAAGAATCAAATAGGGGTCTTAAATATGGATCTACTTTTTGTTGCAAATCACCAGGTAGGAATCCCAAACTTTCACCAGCTTCTACTGCTGGTCTGGTTAAAACAATTTTTTCAATTTTTTTCTCGTTCAATAACCTTGCCGCGCAAACAGTTGCTAAAAATGTCTTACCAGTTCCAGCAGGGCCAATTGCGAATGTAAGATCAAAGTTTTCAATAGATTCAACATATTCTTTTTGCCTTATAGTTCTTGGTCTTAAAAATCTTCCTTCTTTGGAACGCGCAAGAATTTTTTTTCCAAGTTCAGCATGTGAAGAAGATTCGCCCATATTTAAAGAACTTAAAGCCGCTTTAAGATCTACCTCTGGGACTTCTAACCCTTGTTCCCAAATTGGTCTTGTTAGTTCCACTAATGCTGAGGCTCTCTCAATTTTAGATATGACACCGTTCATCTCAAGTTGTAAGCCTCTTATAGTTAGAGAAACTCCTGTAAGAGATTCAAATTTTTTTAAGAAAGAATTACCAGGTCCAGATAATGCTGTAGCGGCATCAGAGCTTGGCAAATCTATTTTGAAGTGACCAGTTTTGGAAACTTCCTTCATCTAGTTATTTTATAAGAATAAAAATTTATCAAATTACTAGCTTTCAGCTTCATTACTCTCGCTTTCAGCTTTACTACTATCATTTTCTTCATCTTTAGTTTTAGCCTTAGCTAATTTTTCTTTATCTAACTTTGCTTTACCAATTGCGATAGAAGGTCTTTCTGTTTTTTCTAATAGCCCTCCCTTTTCTAATAAAGTTCTCACAACATCAGTTGGCTGAGCACCCTGAGTAAGTCTTGTTCTTAAAGCTTCTGTGTCAAGCCTAGTTTCCTTAGTTCTTGGATTATAAAAACCTAGTTCTTGTAGAGGTCTACCATCTCTTCTGGAAGTACTATTGCATGCAACAATTCTGAAACTTGCCTCTTTTTTCTTTCCAAAGCGCTTAAGGCGCAATTTAATCATTTTAAATTAATGCGTTTTTAATAATAATATCATTTAAAGGTAAAAATATAGAAACTATAAATCTGCAAAGCCTTTTTTCTTTTTATTATTTTTTTGTTTTTTCATTGGCTTATTACCACTCATTCCTCCCATTCCTGGCATTCCTCCCATTCCTGGCATCCCTGGCATCCCTCCCATTCCTGGCATTCCTCCCATTCCTGGCATTCCTCCCATTCCTGGCATCCCTCCGTTCGACATTTGTTTCATAAAGCCTCTCATTCTTTGAAAGTCAGCTAATACTTTATCTACATCTTTTGCCTCATAACCGCTACCCTGAGCGATTCTTTGTCTTCTTGAAGGGTGAGCAGCAAGAACCTCAGGTTTTTGTTTCTCCTCAAGAGTCATTGAAGAGATCATTGATTCTATTTTCTTAAGTTGATCTTCTCCATCTTTTATCATCCCATCATCAATTTTATTCATTCCAGGAATCAATTTAATCAATCCCCCAAGTGATCCCATCCTTTTAATTAATCTCATTTGCTTAACAAAATCATTAAAATCGAAAGTCGCTTCTTGAAGTTTCTTTTGCATCGCTTCTGCATCAGCAAGTTCAACTTCTTTTTGTGCTTTTTCAACAAGTGTCAATACATCGCCCATGCCTAAAATTCTGCTGGCCATTCTCTCTGGATGAAATGGTTGCAGTGCCTCTATTTTTTCACCTACACCTATAAATTTAATTGGTTTACCACTTATTTTTCTTATTGATAAAGCAGCTCCACCCCTTGAGTCACCATCCAACTTAGTTAATATGGCCCCTGTGATTCCTACTTTTTCATGAAATGACTTTGTTAAGTCTGCAGCTTCTTGCCCAATCATTGAATCAACAACAAGCAAAACCTCATCAGGATTAGAAACTTCTTTTATTCGAACCATTTCACTCATCATGGAGTCATCAATTTGCAATCTTCCTGCGGTGTCAATTATTATCGAATTAAAATCATTTTCACTAGCAAAATTCAATGCATCCTTTGCGATCTCTTCTGGTTTGCTATTTTTTTCTTTAGCTGAAAAAACTTCCAAGTCATATTGACTTCCCAATGTTTTAAGCTGCTCAACAGCTGCTGGTCGATAAATATCTGCAGCCACCAAAAGAACTTTTTTATCTTTTTCCTTCAAATAAAGTCCTAATTTTCCTGTTGCAGTTGTTTTGCCAGCTCCCTGAAGTCCAGCCATCAAAATGACTGTAGGACTATTTTCATTCTCGTTTAAGGGAGAATTTTCATTCCCCATAATATTAATCAATTCTTTATTTACAACTTCTATAAATTTTTGACCTGGGTTTACACCCCTAACTACTTCTTCTCCAATTGCTTTATCCTTGACATCTGATATAAATTCTTTTACTACAGACAAACTAACATCTGCATCAAGGAGTGCTCTTTTTACCTCCTTCAAGGCATCGTTAATATTATTTTCACTAATTTTTGCTTCGCCTCTTAAACCCTTTACTGCGTCTTCAAAGCGTGAAGAGAGTTCATCAAACATTATTAAAAAGTAATTTTAATTATTATAGATGATCTTGAAGTTTGTAATTACAAGCCGCTCACGAAATCAACCAATTTCCACGATTTATTTGAAAAACCCAAAATATATTTAACTTTTAGGGGATTTAAAGATGTTTCATTAATAAATTCTCCAGAATTCTTTACTAACTTCTCTAGATAATTCAATTCTACTAAAACAACTATCCGAGATGAGGTTTGCGATTCAAGATCAATCTTACGTATTTGGGAATTAATCTCCTTATAAATTCCTTTCTTGATATCGTTCTGTCTTTCTTCGATTGTTCGATCAATTAGACCTTTACTAACAATCTTGGAAAGATTAATTTCATTCTTTCCAGCTAAGTAATTACTTTTACTTAAAAGCCATTCATTAATTAAATTCCTTATATCTTCCAAAGAAGGTGAAGCAGTATTAAGTTCTTTGAATTCATAGGAAATAATTGAAGTAGATTTCTCAGGATTAGAAGTTAATTTATTTAAAGGATTTTTTTTTATTTCTTGAATAATATCTTTCTTAATAACCTTTTTATTCTCATCTACGGCTATAAGAGCTTTATCTGCATCAGCGTCATTCTGAAGTGAGTTTTTAAAATTATTTCTTAAAAATCCAATCCCAATACCAAATGCAAATAAGATTAAAAACACATATACATAAATCAAATAAGGTGACCCACCAATAATCTCTTGATCCTTCAAAAATTCACCAAAACTAAACTTTAATTCAGCAATTTTTTCAATTAAGTACCTATAAGCTTCTATAGGTTTGTTCTTAAAGATTTCCTCATTAAATTTATTCTCTTGGATATCAATCTTTTCATATTCTTGTTTAATGCCACCAGGCCAAGGTAATCTTCTTTCATCTAAATTAACCGAGGAACTATCAAAATCTTCAGTAATGTTTATTGAAGATTCTTTTTTTATCTGTTGCTTTTGAAGATTAGATTTAATTGTAGTCTTGATAGATTTCTTTTCTAATTTTTCAATAAATTCCTGAATTTCTCTATCTTCAAACCAAGAATCTAAATCTACTTCTTTTAAGTCAATGTCTCTGTAACCAACTAAAACATCATTCTCTAACCAATTTTTACAGAAAATACATATAGCTTCTAATTTATTACCTGGATAATTATTAAGCCAATCTTGTAAATTTTCATCAGAACTGCTAGAGAACCTTGCAGAAGCTTGATCAATATCCGCTAAAAGGAGATCTAAGCAACCTATGAGAGGCATTGAATCAAGACCTGATAAATTCAGTTTCTTTAAAATTCTTCTTGCTTCAAATAATTTTTCAGGTTTTCTTCTTGAGAATCCAATTGCTGTTAAAGATAGAAAAGCTAAAAATCCTGCTTCTAATGAACCTCTTTTTTGTAATTCAAGAAACAAATCTATCTGTTCTTGTACTGTCAAAAATGGCTTTATTTGTTTAAAAAAAGCTTCAAATTCTTGCTGATTTAGATAATTTCTATATTCAGATTTATTATTACCTTCCAAACCACCTCTTTTGATTATTAAATTTTCCAACATACTTAATCCTTTTTTATGCGAATCCTGATCATTTAATTCTCTACTAAGCAAATCTAGGATCCTGTAAGGAAGCAGAGCAAGCAGATCTTCTTCCAGTTCTTGTCTTCTGTCTCCAAGCTTTCCCATTCTCTGAAGGAGTTGTATCCCCTCAGATAAAAAGTCTGCAGCGTTTGAGTAGGATCTAAGCTGCTGTTCATGAATTGCTGAATCTCTTGCGGTTAAAGCAGCTAACAAAGTAAGATCTGCTTCTCTACTACTTCCTAAAGCTGGAGTTTGGGGAGGCTGCAAAGCTTTTCTTGTCATTTTAAAAGCTTCTTTTGGGGAACCTGATTCCCAAAGAAGTATTAAGCCTGCTACTTCTCTATTTGAAGAAAACTCTAATCCAGATGAACCATTTAATAACAAGTTTTCGTATTCTCTTCTGTTTTCTGGATTTGTAAGCAAATCAGCAGTTAGGCGAAGCAACTCTGATCTTTGGGTTAAAACTTCATAAGTAAATCCCTCATCAGGAGTTTTGTCCAAACGTAATTGAAAAGCTCTTAATATCTCCTCAGAGGATGCCGAGGGGCTGACGCCAATTAAACGAAAATGGTCTAATGGAAGTTCCAAACAAATATCCTATTGAAAATTCTTAGACAAATTTTATCAAGTTAAAAATATTTTTCATAAGGTCTTACAGACTTATTAAAAAAAATCATGAAAATCGACCTTCACGGCTTAGAATGTTAACAAATCAAAACTTCATTAAGGTATTTTTCTTGGAAACACATGTAGAGAGAATCTCAAATCTTCAAGACATAAAAAAAGCCCAATTAAATCGAGAAACCGGATTATTTCTTTATGAAGATATGACCCTCGGGCGAAGATTCGAAGATAAGTGTGCAGAAATGTACTACAGAGGAAAAATGTTTGGTTTTGTTCATTTATACAACGGACAGGAAGCTATAAGCACTGGAGTAATTGGCGCCATGAAAAAGAAACATGATTGGTTTTGTAGTACCTACCGCGATCATGTCCATGCGTTAAGTGCAGGAGTTCCCTCCTTTGAAGTTATGAGTGAGCTTTTTGGCAAAGCTACAGGTTGTAGTAAAGGAAGAGGAGGATCAATGCACTTATTTTCCAAAGAACATCACTTATTGGGAGGATATGCATTTATTGGAGAAGGGATTCCAGTTGCTTTAGGATCAGCCTTTTCAAGTAAATACAAAAAGGAAGTTGCAGGTAATAAAAGTAGTGATGCAGTAACTGCAGCATTTTTTGGAGATGGGACCTGCAATAATGGTCAGTTTTTTGAATGTTTAAATATGGCGCAATTATGGAAATTACCCATAATTTTCGTTGTTGAGAATAATAAATGGGCTATTGGTATGGCTCACGATAGAGCAACCAGTAATCCCGAAATCTGGAGAAAAGCCTCTGCTTTTGGGATGCATGGCGAAGAAGTTGATGGCATGGATGTATTAGCAGTAAGAGGAGCAGCACAAAGAGCTATTGAGCGAGCTAGAGCAGGAGAAGGTCCCACTCTTTTAGAATGCTTGACCTATAGGTTTAGAGGCCATTCTCTTGCAGATCCTGATGAATTAAGGTCTGAGAAAGAAAAGGAGTTTTGGGCGAAAAGAGATCCTATAAAGAAATTAGCCAAAGAAATTATTGATGGGAAATTCGCAACAGAAGAAGAATTAAAAAGTATTGAAAAGAGAATAGATACAGAAATCTCTGAATCAGTTAAAAATGCCTTAGATGCACCTGAACCACCCTCAGAGGAATTAACTAAATATATTTGGGCCGAAGATTAATTTAAATACTGCTTGGTAATTTTCTAGTTAAATTTCGTAATTTTCTTAATGCTTTAAGTTCAACTTGCCTTACTCTCTCCCTAGAAACTTCTAGTAATCTTCCTATTTCAGCTAATGTATGTCTTTCATTTCCATCCAGTCCAAACCTCAATTTAAGAACATGTTGCTCTTGCTCGCTCAAATGACTCAGCCACTTCCCAAGTTGCTCTTGATGCATTTTCTGTTCAACTTGATCTAGAGGCTCTTCATTGTTACTATCTGCAATTAAATCGCCTAAAAAGCTACGACCATCATCTCCATTAACTGGAGCATCTAAACTACTCGTTGATAATGCTTGTCTTAAAACAGAATCCAATTCTTCTACATCAATCTCCATTGCTTCTGCGATTTCAATTCTGCTTGGCATCGCACCAAGTTTATGCGCTAACTCTCTACTAACTTTTCGTATAGATGCTAGTCTCTCGCTTAAATGAACTGGCAAACGGATCGTTCGTGATTGGCATGCAATTGCTCTAGTCATACTTTGTCGAATCCACCAAAAAGCATACGTTGAAAACTTATATCCTCTTGTTGGATCAAATTTTTCAACAGCCCTCTCCAAACCAAGTGACCCTTCTTGAACTAAATCAAGAAGTTCAAGCCCTTTACCTTGATATTTTTTTGCAACACTGACAACTAGTCGTAAATTTGCTTTCATCATTCTCTCTTTGGCTCTTCTACCAATTTTTATTGTCCTTTTTTGCTGAATTGTAAATTCTTTAGTTTTTTCATTTAATTGACCATCTTCTGTAAGAATCATCATCTTCTGAACTTGATTACCCAATTCAATCTCTTCAGCAGGTGTTAATAAAGGCACTCTTCCTATGTTCTGTAAATACCAACTAATAGGATCATTCCCTCTTCTTTTTTGTGGCTCTGCTTCGACTGGTAATGATGAAACCATTTTATGACCTGAATTAGGTATTAAAACTTTCCTACATTTTTTTGTAAATAGCCCAATATTTAATGCGCTCTTCAGATTTCATGTAATATTTGTATATTTATGTGTTTAAAACTAGAAATAACTCTCTTAAATTGTTTCTTTCAAGATATTTGTCTCATTTTTCTATTTCTCATTAATCTTGATAATTCATCACCAATAGCAGATGCATTTGACCCCTTTTTACATTTTGATGCAGCAAATGAATGTAAAAGTACGTATTTCGCAAAAAATTCAGTTGATATTTTTTTACTCAAGTTTAAATCAATTGCAGAACTGCCAGCTATAAACCCAGATAAAAGATCACCCAATCCTGCTCTTGCTGTCTGAGAATCAGTCCCAAAAAGTTGCCATACTTTTTTATTATCAGCAACTATGCTGTTAGCTCCTTTTAACAAAATACCAATATTGAATTCTTTTGCTGCATTAAGAGCTAGTTCAACATTAGTCTCACCTTTAATATTAGGGAATAACCTAGAAAACTCTTTTATATGTGGTGTAATCCATGTTTTAAATTTTCTTTCAAAAAAGAATTTTGATCCTAATTGAGATTCCGAAATTCTATTAAGTGCATCAGCATCCAAGATCAATAATCCTCCAAAATCCATAAGATAGTCTTTTGATTTTTGCCAATCATCATTATCAATTCCTATTCCTGGACCGACAGCTAATGAATCAAAAGCACTTAAATCAATATTCCTTAATGCACTTAATAAAGATGCATTCCCATTTTGGTTAGATTGCATAGTTTCTTTTAAAACTATTTCTGGGGCAACTTGCCAAATAGATTCAGCAACTATCTCAGGAAGGACCGCAGATATAAAGCCTGCTCCACTTGATATAGCCCCTTTTAATGCCAAGTATGCAGCACCGGGATATTTTTCACTTCCGGCTATTATTAATGTCCTACCTCTTTGATATTTGTTGTAATTTTTTGGTAGAGAAGGTAAATCAATATTTTTTATATCTTTGTAAGTAACCTTAAAAATCTTTTTATCAACTTTGGACAGTTTACTAGTAGACATCCCAACATCTATATGGTGCAATTCTCCAATAAAAGGCAAAGCAGAATCTTGGGTCAACCCAATTTTATAAAGACCAATGACCAAGGTATAATCTGCTCTTACTGCATTATCTAAAAAAGGCTCTCCTTTATCAGGACATAATCCTGTTGGAATATCAATACTTATTACCTTTCCATATTTTTTATGAAATTTTTGATTAAACAGTTTAATTAATTTATCATCAACTTTTCTTGTTTGATTATTACCAAAAACTGCATCAATCCAAAGCTCTTTCCCATTTGCATCAGGAGGCTCTACTAATTTTGTGACACCAATAGATGTAAGATAATTAAGGTGGTTATTTGTTAATGTTTTTTTTATCGGGAATGGACACCATACCTGAACATAAAAACCTCTCAAAAAAAGTTCTCTAGCAATTACTGCACCATCCCCGCCATTATGCCCAGGACCTATAAAAACAGTTATTCCATGCTTGAGAAGAGGTTTCTTTTTTAAGAGCCATCTACTAATTTGGATACCAGCTTTTTCCATCAATGCTTCTTGTGGCATTCCATCAGAAAACATTTCTTTCTCTAATATCAACATTTGCTTTGAATCAACAATTAAATGTTCAGAGTCAATTGTTGGCCATACAATTTCATTCATAATGAGTACAAAGCAATTGAAGTACTGTTCAAAAATTTAAACTTCCATGTTAAAGACACAAAAGGATAAAAAATTAGAGAACTTTTTTTCTTCTAATAATAAAACTAAAAAGAAGAAAAATATTATTGTAGGTCTTTCTGGTGGCGTAGATAGTTCCCTTTCAGCTGCCCTTCTTGTAGAAAGAGGCTGGGATGTTGAGGGACTAACTCTTTGGCTAATGAAAGGACAAGGCTCCTGTTGTTCTGAAGGATTAGTAGATGCTGCTGGCCTTTGTGAAGATTTGGGAATTAATCATAAAATAATAGACTCAAGAGAAATTTTCGAAAGAGAGGTAATTAAAAAAACTACTGAAAGCTATGAGAAAGGATTCACTCCACTTCCATGTTCGATGTGCAACAAGAATGTGAAGTTTGAAGAGATGCTCAATTACGCAATAAGCAAAAAAGACTTTACTCATATTGCGACCGGACATTACGCAAGGATAAACAAATCATCTTATGCTAAAAAACTTAATTGCAACAGCCTTGTATTTAAGGAATTCCTTCTTCTTAGAGGTGCTGACAAAAACAAAGACCAAAGTTATTTTCTTTATTCTCTTTCTCAAGAAGTACTAAGCAGATTAGAATTTCCTCTTGGCGAAATGAAAAAAGAAGAAACAAGAAAGGAAGCACTCAGATTAGGCCTTAGAACTGCTCAAAAACCAGAAAGTCAAGATTTATGTTTAGTTGAGCATTATGGATCAATGCAGATATTTATCGACAAACACATAGAACCCAAAGAAGGAAAAATTGTACATGTAAAGGGGAAAGTCCTTGGAACTCATAATGGAATTCAGCACTTTACCGTAGGTCAGAGAAAAGGGTTGGGCATTGCTTGGCCGGAACCACTATATGTAAAAAGTTTAGACAAGGTAAAAAACATAGTTTATGTAGCAGATAAAAGTGATCTATTTAATAAAGAAGCAATAATTAGTAAGGTTAACTGGGTTTCAATCGAAGAACCTGAGCAAGAGATAGAAGTAGAAGCACAAATCAGATATAGAAGTAATCCAGTAAAAGGTACATTAATACCTTTGAAAAATTTAAGTAATACAACTACAACATTTAAATTAATTTTTGAAGAAAGTCAAAGTTCGGTAACGCCCGGACAAGCTGCAGTTTTTTATAAAGGAGAAATTTTATTAGGTGGTGGATTAATTAGTTAATTTTCCAAAAGAAATTTAATCCCATAAACAATATAAACAAAAACAAAATAGGTTTATCTCCAAATTTTGTATAGAAAGTCTTTTCGGATGAAAAATTAGGGAACACTATTTCATTTTGCTCAACATCATAATCTAAAAGTTTAATTATTTTTCCATCATCTTGAACTAAACCCGAAGGGCCAGTATTTGATACTAGTAAATTATTTTTCTTATTTTCAATACTTCTTAATCTAGCCAAAGATAAGAATTGATTATAAAGCTTAGCTGGATATGGATCTAAATTTGCTGCAGTTATTATTAGTTTTGCACCGCTATTAATTGCCTTTCTTATTTCTAGTCCATCACTAATTTCGTAACATATTGCTACTGCTAGTGGGGGTGTAAATTTAGGATCAAAGAATCTTGAATCAGAGCCTGATTGAATTCCTCCTACTGCAGATAATCCTCTTGAAAAACTATCTAGAAATCTAGGTATTTTTTCACCTATTGGAACAAGTCTATTTTTATCTATAAATGTGGTAGAAGATTTATCTCCAATTTGAAATCCGAGTAAAGAACTTCTCAACCCATTATTTGAATTTCTGAAACCTCCTGACAAGGTATTAACCTTAATGCCTTTAGAAAAATAAAAATTATTAGATAGAGTTCCTTCAGGAGCAACAAGAAGTTTCGCTTTGTTTGATAAAGCATATTTTTGAGCGATAGATAGCTTTTCTTCAATAAATTCATCATTTATTTTTAATTTTTCTCTTGTTGGTATATTAGTTTGCCAAATAGCTACTGGATATTCATAATTTCTTTTTATTGGAGTTGTTAAACCTCCAAATAAATGTAAGAAAATAAAAACCAAAAGTCCTAAAAGAAATATTTTTTTATAATGAAGGTTTCTTTTCCATCTACCTTGAATATAAAAAATCCAAAATCCAATCAATATTTGTAATACGCATAAACCACTTGCACCAATCCATCTTGCTAAACCAGCAAGATAAATATCACCTGGTATAAGACTCTCTCCTAAACCTATCCAAAAAAAAGGTGTTTGAGAAAGTATCAATTCACCAATACCCCAAGTCAAAGATAAAAAAAATACTTTTACTGTTAAAGATAATATTTTCATTTTGAAAACATCCTCTTTCCAGAGAATAATTTCAACTAATAATCCCCATAAATAAACTAATATCCCACCCAAAAAAGCGCAAAATAATAATATTAAAATGGCAATAATTAAACTTGTAAGCTTTGAAAACCCAAGCCATGTCAATGGATGAAGATCATAAAGCCAAGAATGACTTATCAAGATAAAGAAAAAACCCCACCAAAAATTTGCTATTTTTCTCTTACTTCCCTTCCATAAAATAAATAATGATATCGGCATAAAAATCAGCCAAAAATGAGTTGAAACTGAAATTCCTCCTAAAATCCCTCCTAAACAAGGGTAAAAATATTGTCTTAAACTTTTAATTTGAGTTGGGATTAACAATCTAAAATTTCGAAATTAAATTTATAATCACCCATTTATTGTACCTTCATTCTGTAAACTAAGTTTTAGTAACTTTCAAAATTTAAGTGAAAGAAGTCTTTATTAGTTTTGCAGTTTTTGTTTTTTGTGTTTCATTAACTCTTTTCAGTCAATTTAATTCACCTCAAGTTGTTAATGCTGCTGAATCAGAAACTCAGTCAGTTCAAAGAACACCTGCTGCAAAATCATTAAATGTTTCAAATAATAATCTATTTGAACTAGATCCATCAGATCCAAATCCTATACTTTTCGCTATGGCAGAAGAAACACCATCAGACAACAATTCAAGGACTACAGAAAGTGGTCTAATCATTGCAGATATCGTAAACGGGGAAGGAGATGAGGCTAGTGCTGGACAAACAGTTACTGTAAATTACACAGGAACGCTAGAAGACGGGACACAATTTGATACCAGCATTGGCAGAGCTCCATTCAGCTTTCCCTTGGGTGCTGGACGAGTTATAAAAGGTTGGGACGAAGGTGTAGCAGGCATGAGAGTTGGAGGCAAAAGAAAATTAACAATACCTCCGGAACTTGGATACGGATCAAGAGGAGCTGGAAATGTAATACCTGCTAATGCGACTTTAATATTTGAAGTTGAATTATTAAAAGTCAATTAAATTAAGTAAGAAAAATATCTAAGACTTTTCAATTTAGTTAATCTCCAAGTAATATATATACAACAGCAAAAATTTGAAATGTTAAGTAAATTCATCAATTCTTTTCTAGATAAAAAATCCCCAATGACAGTTCATGCTCACTGCGATGGTCCTTGTGGTGTTTACGACCCAGCATCTACGAGAGTTGCAGCTGAAGCAGTTTTATCAATGACAAAAAAACTTATTGCATTAGAAGCTCCTTCTAGCACTGATTCAGCAGAATGGGCTGCATACAGTAATACATTTTCTAGATATGTTGCAGTTAAAGAAGAGCAAGCAAAAGAAACAAAGAAAGAGATTCTAATTTTGTGGACAGATTACTTTAAACCAGTTCACTTAGAAACTTATCCAGACTTACATGAAACCATTTGGAAGGCGGCCAAATTATGCAGTGCATGCAAAGTTAATATTGACTTAGCCCAAGCTGAAGAACTTATGAGTTATGTAGAAAAAATTCATAATATTTTCTGGGCTTCAAAAGGAAGATCAGACGCTTTTGTAAAAGCTAGTTAATCAGAGTTATTTTCAAAAGTTTTTTTGATTTTATTTTATTTTTTTTAGGTTTAAGAAAAACCGCGATTATTAGTGGTGAATCTATGTTTCCTTACCTAAAAGAGGGCGACATTGTATTCTTTAAAATATATAAAAAGAATAAATCAATACTCAAAAATCGACAAATTGTTATTTTTAATCACCCAATTAAAAATAAAAGCCTAATAAAAAGGATAAATTCAGTAAATCAAAATAATGTTGAGGTTATTGGCGACAATATTGAATTTAGCGAAGATAGTAATAAATTTGGATTAATCAATAACGAAAAAATAATTGGGATTGTCACCTCTAAATTAATTATTCCTAAATTAAAAAATTTTTTAATTCAAAAAAACAGAAGCACCTCTTTGAATCCAAAATAATCCCAAAGAAAAGGAAAGCCCTCCTGCTACAGCTATTAATCTTTTAATAAATTTTTGACTTGCTTTAAAGGTAGTAAAAGATATTAAACAAGTAAAAAGATTCATACTTATGATTGAACCAATCAAATATGAAATCAAATATAAGCAAGCGCTTGTTAAAGGTAGTGCTAAAGCAGGAAGAACTGCAAGAAAATGTGAACCTCCAGCTATACCGTGAAGCAAGCCTAAACCAGTCAAAGCATGTGAGTGCTTTATATTATTTTTTTGTTCCTTGACATGAAAGTGAAAGTGACGATGAGCAATTCCATTCTCATGCTTATGTGAATGCGAGTGGATACTTAATTGAAAAGAATTTTTTATAGCAAATACTCCAACAATTAGAAGTGAAATTCCAACTAGGAATTCGGCAATACTAGAAAATTTGTTTAATGGCGTAATATCCTTAATAAAAATCGCTAGAAAAGCTAACAAAAGGACTCCTGAAGAATGTCCCAAGCCCCATGAAAAACTATTTTTAAGAGCTTTTTGGGGATTATTAATCGCTGCTGGTGCCATTGCAATTAGATGATCAGCGCCACTAACTACATGCACAATTCCTGCGACTATACCTGTTAAAATTACAGTCTGCATATATATTCAGTACAACTCTGTTTATTCAATTTTATAGCACGATTTGAAGTCAATATTAAATTGAGTTAAATAATTTCTTGAACGATTGTTCAATATCAGCTTCTCTCATAAAAGTTTCACCAATTAATACTCCCATGATTCCAATAGATCTAAGCGATTCTAAATCTTCGGCACAATTAATTCCAGATTCACTTATGGGAATAATATTTTGTTTTAAAAATATATCTGCATAAGTATGCATCAATTCTTTTGATGTTTTTAAATCCGTTTTAAAAGTCTTTAAGTCCCTATTATTTATTCCAATCAAATTAAAAGATTTTAACTTTAGAATCCTTTCTAACTCATTAGAGTTATGTACTTCAACGAGAACACTCATCTTTAAATTATCAGCTATTTTCTTTAAATAAATTAAATCATCATCACTTAAAATCGCAGCGATTAATAATATTGCATCAGCACCAGATACCCTTGCTTTATAAATCTGATAAGCAGAAATAATAAAATCTTTGCAGAGTAGAGGGAGATTAGTTGATTTCCTTACAGTTTCGAGTATTTCATAACTACCTTGAAAAAACCTTTTATCGGTAAGTACTGAGATACATGATGCACCTAATCCTTCATAACATATTGCTATGTTTTCAGGGTTAAAATCTTTTCTAATAACTCCTTTACTCGGACTAGCTTTTTTTATTTCAGCAATAACTCCTGGTTTTATTTTTGACTCCAAAATATTTTTGTAAAAATCTTTGGGAGAAGGAAGTTTTTCAATTTTTTTTATGAGATCTTCTAAAGAGACTATTTTTTTAAAATTCTTAATTTCAATATCCTTGTGCCATACGATTTCTTCCAGAATATTTTTTGCTTGTGCTTCTCTATGAGGTACAGCATATTCTAAATTTTCTACCCTTACTGTTGGATTTGGTGGCCTGCGTCTTATCTCCATTAATTTAAGATATTATTTTATTTGAGAAGCCGCTTGTTTATATGCGACCTCAACTACTTCACTAAGAGTAGGATGAGTATGAACTTCTTTAGATAATTCAATTACATCTTGGTTTCTTGAAATAGCGTTCGAAATTTCTTGGATTAAATCAGCTGCATGTAACCCAAAAATATGAGCACCTAATACTTTCCCATTATCTTTATTGAAAATTAACTTTAGCAATCCATCACTCTCCAATTCAGCCAATGCTTTTGAATTAGCCTTAAAGAAACTTTTGACAACTCCCAAAGTAAAATTTTCTTTTGCAGATATCTCTTTAGCTTCAACTTCAGAGAGACCAACTGAACTTATCTCTGGGTGAGTAAAGGTTGCTGCAGGGATACTCTTATAATTAATTTTGACATTAGCTCCGCAAATATTTTCAACAGCAATAGTACCCTGCGCTGCAGCTGTATGGGCAAGCATTAGTTTACCCGTTACATCTCCAACAGCCCAAATGTTAGGTATTATTCCATCACCATTCTTAACTCTCATTTGATCATCTACAGGAATGAACCCTTTTTCTGTTTCGATACCAACCGACTCAAGATTTAAGTTATTACTATTAGGACTTCTGCCAGTTGCGACAAGTACAGCGTCAACTTCTAAAGTTTCTACAACTTCTTTAGATTTTGCATCAGTCAGTTCTATTTTTACAGGGCATCCAGGTGTTATTTTTGTCGCAAAAACATTTGATTTTGTTTCTATATCTCTTGCTTGAATAAGGTTCTTTTTAGCAATTTTGGTGATGTCTGGATCAAATGTTGGCATAATATTCTCCAAAGCCTCGATCATGGTAACTTCACAACCAAGCGCGGTATAAACATCAGCAAATTCTAGACCTATATATCCGCTTCCAATAATTGCTATCCATCTTGGAAGCCACTCAAGTTTAACCGCATCATCGCTAGTAAATACGGTCCTATTATCCAAAGTTATTCCACGGGGCACAAAAGGAGAAGAGCCTGTTGCTACAACAATATTCTTACATGTGAAAATTTTATCAATTCCGTTTTTATCTCTTACACCTACTTTTTGATTTCCTTCAATTCTTCCAATGCCCAAAATAATTTCAACTCCACTCCTTTTTAGAGTTTTTGTTAAATTTTCTCTAACATTTAAAACTAAATTATTTGCATGATTTGCAATTTTTGATCTCTCGAATCTTACTGGTGAAGCATGTATACCAAATTTAGCCAAATGTTCATAAT
This sequence comes from Prochlorococcus marinus XMU1405, assembly GCF_017696275.1. Classification (NCBI taxonomy): domain Bacteria; kingdom Bacillati; phylum Cyanobacteriota; class Cyanophyceae; order Synechococcales; family Prochlorococcaceae; genus Prochlorococcus; species Prochlorococcus marinus. The sequence continues at coordinate 240,049 of NZ_JAAORF010000003.1, forward strand.
TAGCTATTTCTCTAACTTTTCCACTTGCAGCCAAAAGAGCTTTAGATGGAACACAACCCTTGTTAACACAAGTGCCTCCCATATCAGAAGATTCTACTATTGCGACTTTCAGTCCCTTACCAGCAGCATGTTTAGCGGCATCAAAACCTCCATATCCTGCTCCAATTACTATTAAATCAAAATCAAAACTTGAATCAGTCACTTTTTATTTATTTATTTAGAGGTGTATGCGACTCTTTTTCGTTCAAGTAATAACGGAACTGCAACACAAGCCACATTTAATGATTCTACAATCTCGCTATGCGGAATTGTAATTGTTTCATTAAAAGCTTCTTGAATTTTTTTATGAATACCTTGACCTTCATTACCCAAAATTAATGCTGTACGTCTAGACCAATCAACTTCCCAGTAAGGTTTTGAAGGTTTTTTTGAATTCTCATTATGGCTACTAGTAGAGAAAATCTTAAATCCTACATTTGATAATTCAGACAAAGACTTAATTAAAGAATTTAATATTTGTTCTTCAATGCCATCAAATCTTAAAAATGGCAGATGAAAAACTGCACCTGATGATGCTCTTAATACCTTTTGGCCTAATGGGTGCGCACCTCCAGCTAAAAAAATTGCATTCACACCCGCAGCTAAAGCGGTTCTAAATAGATTACCCATATTCCCAGGATCTTGAATTCTGTCGAGAACAAGAACAAAATCATCTTTTCTATTAAATTGATAATTAGGTATTGCTGACATCTCTACTAAAGCTGCTATCCCATCTGGATTAATTGTTGAAATCGCAGATGCTAAGACTTCCTCTGAGACAATATTTATTAATGACTCATCAAATTTTTTGCTTAGATTTTGATTCTTTCTTAGCCATTTTTCGGTAACTAAAATCTTAGAGGGATTTTTTCCAGACTTCAGCAATTCTTCAATGAGATGTGTACCCTCTATGCAAAAAAAGTCCTGATCTTTTGGAGATGATCCTCTTTTAAATGATCTAAATCTTTTAACTAGATTATTGTTTTTACTAGTTATTTTTAAAAAAGTATTTTCTATGGGTATTTTGAAAAATTTGTTATCAACTATATTTTAATTACATAAATATTTTGATCAATTATTTATTAAATTTTTATTTTCCAAGAAATCAAAAAATACATTTTCACTTTTAATTAATATTCATGACGTTACATAGGGTGGACTTAATATTATTAGTTTGTCATGATGAATCTAATAAATTAAGTCTTAATGATTTGCGGAAGCAAAACGAAGTCATATCTTAAATCCCAAAATTTAAAGATTCTTGGCCAAGGCAAGTTAAATGGAATAGTTGAAATAAGTGGTGCGAAGAATTCCGCCTTAGTTTTATTAGCCTCATCATTGCTAACTAATGAAAAAATAATTCTTGAAAATGTACCTTTTCTCACTGATATTGAAAAGATGGGGAATATCTTAAAGAATTTAGGAGTGAATTTAGTTCGTAAAAACAACCAACTAGAAATAGATCCAACAACTATTTCGATTAAAGAACTTCCATATGAACTTGTTAAAGGATTAAGAGCAAGTTTCTTTTGTATAGGTGCACTATTAACTAAATTTGGAGAAGCTCAAGTACCGTTACCAGGTGGATGCAATATTGGTTCAAGGCCAATAGACGAGCACATTAATGGACTTATCGCATTAGGAGCAGACATTATTATTGAAAAGGGAATTGTCAAGGCAAAAACAAGGGGGAACAAAAATAGACTTCTTGGCACTCATATTAAATTAAATTGTCCAAGTGTAGGAGCGACTGAAACTTTAATAATGGCAGCATCTTTAGCCAATGGAAGAACTACTATTGAAAATGCTGCGAGAGAGCCTGAAGTTCAAGATTTATGCCAAATGCTTAATAAAATGGGGGCAAAAATTTATGACTCCGGTAAAGAAATAATTATTATTGATGGTGTTAATAAGCTTGGCGGATGTACTCATAAAGTAATTCCAGACCGAATAGAAGCTGGAACTTTTCTAATAGCTGCTGCTGCAACTTCCTCTTCAATAACAATTTCTCCAGTAATCCCTCATCATCTTGAAGCTGTTACTAATAAGCTTCAAGAGAGTGGGAGTAAAATTACGATTAAAGGTAATTCGATTTCTATCAAGAGTAAAGAGATTAAAGGAGTGGATATTGAAACAGCCCCTTTTCCAGGCTTTCCTACTGATTTGCAGGCACCATTTACAGCTCTAATGACAATCGCAAATGGTGAATCAAAGATAACTGAAACAATTTTCGAAAACAGAATGAATCATATTTATTTACTTAATGAAATGGGCGCCCATATCAAACTTAACAAAAACGTTGCTCACATCAAAGGTGTTAAAACAATTAATGGGATGAATCTAGTTGGCTCAGATTTAAGGTCATCAGCTGCATTAATAATTGCTGGAATCATCGCAAAAGGTAGTAGTAAGATCTATGGATTAGAACATTTAGATAGAGGTTATGAAAATTTTGAATTAAAACTAAAGAAGTTAGGTGTAAAAATAATTAGAGAGATAAATAAAAATACTATTGAGGAGAATGGATATAAAATTGAACCTAAATCTAAGAATATTTCAAAAATTGAAGCAGCTTAGTATGTTCCAACAATATTTTTAAAATAAAAAGTTGATTTAAACGAAAGCAACGTTAATTAGAGAAATACAACCCAAAAATAATATAAACAAAGCTAGAAAACGATTAGACCAAGTTTTATTTAAACCATTAAATTTGAATTCGTTCATGCCCAAGTTCCGTTATTTGATCCGAATGTTGTAAGTATAGTCACCGCAATAAAAAGATAAGGGACAAATTTAAAGGATAATTTTTTAGCTTGAGTTTTAGACATTTGTTTTTTATAAAAAATATAACACAATATTACTAATCATGAAGCTATCTTTTATAAAAAAAGACTTTTAAGCGTATTTAGTTACAAAAATGTATCATAAATGTTAAAATTTTCTTTTTTTACCTGATTTCTTGTCAGCAAATGCAATAAATAATTCTATGTTTTTATCGAAATTTTTAACTTTTGACAACCGTTTTTTTGATAAATGTTCCTTGACCAAAACAATAGTCAATAAGTTGATTTTTGTTATAATAAAAAAGTTCATTTTTTCAAAAGCCTTGGGAGCGTGGTGGAATTGGTAGACGCACCGCACTCAAAATGCGGCACCTTCGGGTATGTCGGTTCAAGTCCGACCGCTCCCACTTTGATGAATACCTATAGTCGATTCGATATATCTTTTAAAAAAGGAAAAGGTTGTTGGCTATGGGACAAAACAGGTAAAAGGTATCTTGATGCAGTCGCTGGAATAGCAACTTGTAGTCTTGGACATAGCGACAGAGTCTTAAGAAGAAGGTTATCAACTCAACTAAAAAAGATTCAGCACATTTCTAATCTCTACAACATTGAAGAACAAGAACAATTAAGCAGAACTTTAACGAATATGAGTTGTGCTAAAAGCGTCTTCTTCTGCAATAGTGGTGCGGAAGCAAATGAATCAGCAATTAAATTAATTAAAAAATATGGTAATACAACAAATAAAGGTAAAGGATCAATTATTCTCGCAGCAGAATCCAGCTTTCATGGAAGGACGCTTGCATCCTTGAGTGCCACCGGACAGCCCAAATATCAAAAAGGTTTCGAACCAATGATTCAAGGGTTCAAATTTTTTAAATTTAACAACTTTGATTCGGTAAAAAAATTATTTGAAGAGTGTGAAAAGAATGATCAAAAAATTTCCGGCGTTTTAGTTGAACCAATACAAGGAGAAGGTGGCGTAATTCCTGGAAGTAAAATATTTTTTAAAAACCTGAGAGAAATATGTGATAAATATAATTCCCTTCTCATTTTAGATGAGGTCCAAAGTGGAGTAGGTCGAACAGGGAAAATGTGGGGTTATGAGAATTTAGGAATTGAACCTGATGGATTCACCCTTGCTAAAGGATTAGGAGGAGGTCATGCAATTGGAGCATTATTGGTAAAAGAAAAAGCCAACATTTTTTCTCCAGGAGATCATGCAAGCACTTTTGGAGGGAACCCATTCGCCTGTAAAGCTGCCCTAACTGTATTAGAAGAAATAAATAGAAGAAATATTATCAATAATGTTTATCTAAGAGGGGAACAATTAAGTGCTGGGTTTGAAGAATTGTTAAAAAAATTTCCAGATATTATTAGCGGGAAAAGAGGTTTAGGTTTAATACAAGGTCTTGTGATCAATGATGATTATGCTGATGCAAAAAAAATTACATTAAAAGCTTTTGATAAAGGATTACTGGTTGTTCCTGCAGGAGGAAATGTTGTAAGGATTGTCCCACCATTAGTTATATCTCGAAGAGAAATTAATATTCTTTTGGATAAGCTAAATTCAATTTTTGAAGAGTTATAGCAATTTAAATCTTGAAAAATGCAAATCTAAAAATTTTTGAATTATTATCTCCCAAATATGAAAGGGATAATATCAAATTAGATTTATCAAGAATTAAAAAAGCACTTCAAGAACTTGGTAATCCTTGCAATAATATCCCTGCGATACAGATTATTGGAACCAATGGAAAAGGATCAATCGCGGCATATTTAGAAAGTATACTTTTTGAAGCTAAAAGGAATTTCGGTGTAACGACATCTCCTCATCTTTTGGATGTATGCGAGAGGATTAGAGTTAATAAAAAAAATATTGATAAAACTGATTTTGAAAAAATCTATAGGTTAATAGAAAAAAATTTGTCAACATTTGAATTAACTCCTTTTGAAAAAATCATTTGCTGCGCACTAAATTTTTTTGACCATAAAAAAGTTGAATTACTCATTCTTGAAGCTGGCTTAGGGGGAAGATTAGACGCGACAACAGCCCATAAATTTAGACCAATCATTGCTATTGGGAATATTGGCTTAGACCATAAAGAATTTCTTGGAGATACGATTGAAAAAATTGCCGAAGAAAAATTAGCAGTTATCGAAAAAAACTCAATTGTTATCTCATGCAATCAAAATAGTCAAGTTGAAAATTTAATAACCAAAAAAGTTAAAGAGGTGGGAGCAGAAATTATTTGGAAAGATTCAATTTCAAAGAGCTATGAGCTTGGATTAAAAGGAATTTTTCAAAAGCAAAATGCTTCGGTAGCTGTTGGGGCAATTGAAGCTCTGAATAATTTGGGATTTAATATAAAAGAAAAACACATATCAGAAGGTCTTAAAAAAACAACTTGGAACGGAAGGCTAGAAATAATAAATTATTTCAACAAAGAAATTCTTGTAGATTGTGCGCATAATTATCCTGCTGCAAAAGCACTCTCTAAAGAGCGAAGCAATTGGGAGAATGAAGATAAAGGAATTTATTGGATTTTAGGTGTCCAAAGACAAAAAGATATTTACGCAATATTAAAAACACTTTTAAAGAGAAATGATCACTTATTACTTGTGCCAGTACCAAACCAACCTAGTTGGCAATTAAATGAACTCTCTCATATAAAAGAAATTGACTTTCAAAAAACAATTGAATTTAAAACATTTGAACTTGCCATTGAGTACTTGTATTCCTTAGAAAAATGGCCACCTAATCATCCTGTTCTAACAGGTTCTATTTTTTTAGTTGCTGAATTTATTAAATTTGCGAATAAAGAAAAATGTTAAATTTTAAATTGGTCTTTTACTTCCCAACCTTTCAATTTCCCTGGATTTAATAGCCCTTTAGGATCAAATCTTAATTTCGCTTTTACTTGATCTGCATCCACAACTCCGAGACCTCCGCCTTCAACTGTTAAAACATGAGGATTAAAAATAAAAGCACCAAGTTTCTTACAATCTTCCATTATTTCATTTAATTCTTCTGCCCCATTCCACTTTAATACAGGCAAAGCCGCTAATCGCGGTGATCCTTGTTGAGAAACTGCCTCTATATGCCAAAGAACTTTTTTACCCCATTTTTTTCTCAAAAAATTAATTAATCCTAGTTCATTATTAAGTGGCAAAAGCATCTGTAAATACGTCCAATTTTTATCCCTAGACCTCATATGAAGAGTTGTATGATTCCAGACGACTTCAGAAATTCCATTCGCGAGCTTTTCTTCTTCCCCAAGTAGGGTAGATTCAACTTTAAATTTTTTACAAATTAGCTCGATGGTTTTTATTCCTCCAAGAGTAGATTGAATTAATATCTTGTGACTTCTAGTTTTACTTTTAAACCATTTTGGCATTTGATCTACAATTTCTTCTTCAAGAATTGCTCCTAATTTCAGATTAATTGCTGCGCTAGTAAGAGTTTTTAATATTTCTATTGTTTTTTCAAATTCAATACAGTCGATTACTAATGAGTACCACTTACGTTTGATATCAGTGGCAAGTAATAAAGAAGTAATTATTCCATTAGTACCATAAGCATGATTTAGAGGTTCGGATTCTTCAGCATCAAATTTTAATAATGCAGGTTTTTCATTCATCGTTACTGCCTCTAAACCTATAAGATTTCCTGGATCTCTTAAAAATCCCCACCTAATGGAACCTATACCTCCTGATCCACCTGCGATAAAACCTCCAATTGTTGCAGTTTTCCAAGTACTAGGAAGTAACCTCAATTCCCTCCCATATTTCTCTAATTGTTTATTCAAATCTCCCATAACACAGCCAGACTGTACTTTTACAAAGCCTGTATCTGGATCAAATTCTTCTAACTTATTAAATTCACTCATCTGCATCACAACCCCCTTAAATAATGGGACGGCTTGTCCATAATTACCTGTACCTGAACCCCTTAAAGTAAGTGGGATAGATAATTCCCAACAAATTTCTGCTACTTCCTTTACCGCTTTGTGATCACTAGGTCTTACCACCAAATCAGCAATACATTCATCTAATTTTTCAGTAAGGATTGGAGAGTAGTTATAAAAATCTTTTGAAAGTCTTTTTACATCAGATTTATTTTCAATGATTTCTAAGTTTTTGACTTCTCTAAATTTGTCTATAAATTTAAGTTTTGATATCATTGATAAATTTTTATGCGTTAGTATATAAATTAGCCAATTAGCAATATAATTCGCCGTTTATAAATACTTTTCTCTTTAAATTGCTCGAAAAAATATCTGCCCATCTTTGTGCATCTAAAATCACAAAATCAGCAGGACAACCTTTTTTAATTAAACCATCCCATTTTAAATTTAATAATCTGCTTGGAGCTAAAAAAATAGAAGACAGAGTCATTCTCTCCCAGGGATTTAGTTGAAGCATAGGCATCGAGCAGGACAACGTATAAAAAGGGTCAAAATTACCAAATGGGTACCAAGGGTCTTGAACATTATCACTACCAAGAGATACATCCACATGTGATTTTTGTAATTGCTTTATTGGCGCAACTGGTCTTTTTAATGAAGTAGTTTTATTACTTCGATTGAGCAGCCAAAAATTTGTTAGGGGTAAGGCAATAACCTTAATATTTTTCTCAGCCATTTTTTCCCCTAAATTTGTAATCTCATTATTACTTAGAGAAATAAGACTACTCAAATGACTACAAGTGATCGGAATACTATTAATATTTAAATTTTCGATTGTTTCTAATAAAACTTTTATCCCCGCTCCAGGTTCAATAATTGATTCATCTATATGCAAATCAATTTCTAATTTATATTTTCTCGCAAGAAGAAGCATCTTTGCTAGAAATTTGCTTGTATCTTTTTTATTAAAAGGAGGTACAATAACACCTCCTAAAATGCCTCCATTAGAGAAAAATATTTTTGCCAAATCTTCTCCATCAGTTGTATCCCAGAATTCCAATGGAGCTAGAGCAACGTATTGTAAAGTCAACTCAGATAAAAATTTTTTTTGTAATTTAAAAAGTTCAATCCAAATATCAATAGATTGACCTTTGTATGTATCAATATGACTTCTAATTGCTCGGTATCCATTTTGTATAGCAAGTTTTAATGATTTCTCAACTCTTTCAAGAACCTTATCTGTAGTTCTAGTTTTATGTTCTTCAAGATTTACTGATAATGCTCCTCGATAGTTTGATTCCAGATTAGGAAAGTCTGCCCATGTAAAAGATTTATCAAAATGCGAATGCGTTTCAACAAATCTTGGGAATAAAATATTTTTTGGTTTTGTAATTTTATTTTTTAAAGGCTTTAACTCAGAAACAAATCCATCCTCCCAACTAATGGAAACTGAACATAAATCCTCTACATCGATAATGAGGTTATCTATATCTTCTATTAAACAAAGGCTTCTGGGAATAAGAACCTCAGCTGTGCCGGAATTATTCAAATTTTTAAATTTTTCTTTTATTTTAAATCATAAGAAAACTTTACTGAATTAGAAAATAATTCAAATTTCTCTAAAAGATAAAAATAACTATGAAAAATTACCCTTGAGTTGTTAAATTTATAAATGTGAGGCGGGCGTCGCCAAGTGGTTAAGGCAGCGGCTTGTGGCGCCGCTATTCGGGGGTTCGAATCCCCTCGCTCGCCCTCAAAAATATTGCAGCAAAATTATTTAACTTGTAATTTTGAATTAAAGAATCATAAAAAATTCCTAGTAAAGTGCTAACAAAAACAAAACTAGACGAAAAAAAAACTCAAAAGAATTCAACTACTGGCAGTTATTGGATAACCACATTTGGATGCCAAATGAACAAGGCTGATTCTGAGAGAATGGCTGGGACATTAGAGAAAATGGGATACACCAGAGCAGATAATGAATTAAATGCCGATTTGGTCTTGTACAATACATGCACTATTAGAGATAATGCAGAGCAAAAAGTTTATAGTTTTCTAGGAAGACAAGCAAAAAGAAAGCACAAAACACCTAACTTAAAACTTGTTGTTGCAGGTTGTCTTGCGCAGCAAGAGGGAGAATCCTTACTAAGAAGAGTCCCAGAACTTGACCTAGTAATGGGCCCTCAACATGTAAATAACCTTGAGAATCTTCTGGGAAAAGTTGATTTAGGAAATCAAGTTGCTGCTACAGAAGAAACCTTTATCTCTGAAGATATAACAAGTGCCAGAAGAGAAAGCTCTATTTGTGGCTGGGTTAATATCATCTATGGATGTAATGAAAGATGTTCATATTGTGTAGTCCCCTCTGTCAGAGGGAAAGAGCAATCAAGATATCCAAATGCGATAAAAAGTGAGATCCAAAAATTAGCTAATGATAATTTTAAAGAAATTACTCTTTTAGGTCAGAACATTGATGCTTATGGTAGAGACCTTCCAGGAACTACAAAAGAAGGAAGAAAAGAGAATACCCTAACTGATCTTTTGTATTATATTCATGATGTTAAAGGAATTCGCAGAATAAGATTTGCTACTAGTCATCCAAGATATTTTTCAAAAAGGTTGATTCAAGCTTGTTATGAACTTGATAAAGTCTGTGAACATTTCCATATCCCCTTCCAAAGTGGAAATGATGAAATTTTAAAGAAAATGTCCAGAGGTTATTCTATTAAAAAGTATAAAAATATTATCGAGAACATAAGGTCATTAATGCCAGATGCATCAATCACAGCTGACGCAATAGTTGCTTTCCCAGGAGAAACCGAGCAACAATATCAAGATACATTAAAGCTAATATCAGAAATTGGCTTTGATCAGGTGAATACAGCAGCATATTCTCCAAGACCAAATACGCCTGCAGCAGTTTGGACGAATCAACTTTCGGAAGAGGTAAAAAAAGCTAGATTACAGGAAATTAATAATTTGGTCGAGAAAACTGCTAGGAGTAGAAATCAAAGATATGTCAATAATATCGAAAGCGTTTTAATTGAGGGTTTAAATCCAAAAAATTCCTCTCAAATTATGGGTAGAACTAGAACAAATAGATTAACTTTCGTAGAGATTCCCAAAAACATTAACTTTAATTTTTCCTTAGGAGATGAGATAAATGCCAGGATAAATGAAGCAAGACCTTTTTCTTTAACAGGACAACTTTCTTTATAAATTTTGTTTAAATGATTGGAGGAAAGAAAAAATGTATTGGATTAATATTTGGCGGGCATTCTAATGAACATGAAGTATCGATATGCTCTGCAAAAACAGTTTTTCAAGCATTTAATACACAAATAAACAAAGAACGATTTACAGTTAAAGCCTTTTACATAAATAAATATGGAGATTGGCTTGATAGTGATATTTCAGAAAAAATCCTAATTGGTGAAATTGAAAACTATAAAACAAAAAAACAAGAAATTTTTAATCGAGAAAGAATAAACTTCCTTGATGGAATTGAATTTCAAAATATTGATGTTTGGTTTCCTCTTTTACATGGATTTAATGGTGAAGACGGATCAATTCATGGCTTAATTAGATTTACAAAGAAACCTTTAGTCGGGTGCGGAATTATTGGCTCTGCACTTGGAATGGATAAAATATTGATGAAAACAATTTTCTCAAATCTCAAACTTCCACAAGTTAATTATCTAGTTTTTCAAAATGAAGATCTCAACGATAAGCAAGTAAAAAATAAAATAATTAATGAAATTTTTAAAAAATTAAAATTTCCTGTTTTTGTTAAACCATCAAACTCTGGATCATCTCTTGGCATCTCCAAAGTCAAAAATGAATCGGAAATATTACCAGCATTAGAAAAGGCTCGGGGAATAGATCCAAGAATCTTAATAGAGGAAGGTTTAGAGGTAAGGGAGATTGAATGCGGAATAATTGGGAATTCAAAACTCTTAACCTCTGAGATAGGCGAGGTAAATTACGAAAGTGATTGGTATGATTACGATTCAAAATATCACTCAAATAATAAAATAATTATCCCAGCTGAAATAGATTCTAAAATCACACAAGAAATTAAAGAAATTGCCATTAAAAGTTGTAGAGCACTAAATATTTTCGGTTTTGCAAGAGTAGATTTCTTTTTAGAAAAATCTTCAAATAAAATTTTACTAAATGAAATAAATACAATTCCTGGTTTCACAAATAAGAGTATGTTTCCAATGCTTTGGAAGGCTTCTGGTTTAAATATTGATCAACTTGTGGCTAAACTGGTAGATATATCTTTAGATTTATAATTCAAATCAAATGTTGCATGGACTTCTTTGGTTACCATTGCTTTTTATCTTTATATTATTAACTGCTCTAGGATGGTTAGAAAGAAGAAGGCAAAATCTTTTTAGGAAATGGGCCAGTGGTTCTGAACTTTGTAAGTTAGATAGTTCAGGTGCAGCATCCTTAAAGGATGGGGAATTAAAGTGGAGTGAATTTGAAGCTGGTACATTTGAAGAAAAAGATAGTTTCACAATTAAGAAACTAGAGTTAGTTGAATTAATGGCACTAACTTCTGGAGAAGCTCCACTTACAAATGAATCTCAAGGAAAGTGCAGGTTACGATTAGTAGGGGATGGGAAAGAGATGGATGTGCCATTTTCAGATGCAGACCAGGCTAGAAAATGGATGGAGCAATTGATGGAAAAAGCTAGATGTGATTTGTGAAATACGAAAAAACAATAAAAAATAGAAGCTTTTTATTACTACTTTTATTTTTATTTGCAACAAGCTTAATAAGCCTAAAAACACTAAAAAAAGTTAATATTCAGGACATTAGAATTTCTGGAAGTAAATTATTCTCACAGAATGATATTGAAAAAAATTCATCTTTAAAATTTCCAATCCGATTAATCCTAATTAATACATATTTTTTAGAAAAAGAGTTAAAACAAAATTTGTCACTCAAGAATATTTCTGCAAACAGAGAATTATTTCCTTTTGGATTGAAAGTCAAAGTTAATACAAGAACACCAATAGCTTACGGCGAAAGATTATTGAATAAAGAAAAAATATTTGGCTTTATTGATAAAGATGGGATTTTCATCGAAAAACAAAATGTTGAAGAAAAAAAATTTAATGGATTAACGATAAAAGTTTTTGGATGGAAAGAAAAATTCAAAAAAGTATTATCTGAAATTTTTATAGCTCAAGAGAATTATAATTTCGATATCGTCAAAATTTCTTTTTCACCAAATGGTTTTCTAACTGTTGAGGAAAAAGATTTACAAACAATATTATTAGGATTTAATCCAAATCTAATCAACTATCAATTACAAATAATCAATAACTTAAAAAATGAATTTAAGAGAAATAACTTTTATGAAAAAATAGATAATATTGATCTTACTGATCCAAATAAACCAAAAATAAAAGTGTTCAAACCCTAATATTTGAAAAAGGGTTTTGAGTAATTTTTTTTAATTATTGTAGTGTTGATATGGGCTTTGCATTCAAAACAAAATATTTAATAAATAAATATTTTTAGGATTTTCCTCAACAAATTCCTACAGATGAGCTCAGTAAGTTCATAATGCACCCAATACTAGTATTAGATTCCTATTAAGAGATGAGCTTCGGTAACAATCCAAACTTTGATCAATCGAGAGAAATCCTTCCAAGCCAGAACGCCAAAATAGAAGTTATTGGTGTAGGAGGTGGTGGCAGTAATGCAGTCAATAGAATGATAAACAGTGATCTAGAAGGTGTTTCATTTAGAGTCCTCAATACCGATGCACAAGCCCTACTTCAATCTTCTGCAGAGAGTAGAGTTCAACTTGGACAAAACCTCACTAGAGGTTTAGGTGCAGGCGGGAATCCAAGTATTGGGCAAAAAGCAGCCGAAGAATCCAAAGAAGAGCTTCAGCAAGCTTTAGAAGGATCTGATCTAGTTTTTATAGCCGCTGGAATGGGTGGAGGAACTGGTACAGGAGCAGCTCCCGTAGTTGCAGAAGTAGCCAAACAAAGTGGGGCTCTAACAGTAGGTATAGTAACTAAACCATTTTCTTTTGAAGGTAAAAGAAGAATGCGTCAAGCAGAGGAGGGGATCGCAAGACTAGCTGAAAACGTTGATACTCTTATAGTTATTCCAAATGACCGATTAAAAGACGTCATTGCAGGAGCTCCCCTGCAAGAAGCATTTAGAAATGCTGATGATGTTCTAAGGATGGGCGTCAAAGGCATTAGTGACATAATTACTTGTCCGGGACTAGTTAATGTTGATTTTGCAGACGTAAGATCAGTCATGACGGAAGCTGGCACTGCTCTTCTCGGAATAGGTATAGGTTCAGGAAGATCGAGAGCTATAGAGGCAGCACAGGCAGCAATGAATAGTCCTTTATTAGAAGCAGCCAGAATTGATGGAGCTAAAGGCTGCGTTATAAACATTACTGGTGGCAAAGACATGACTTTAGAAGACATGACCTCCGCATCTGAAATTATTTATGATGTTGTTGATCAAGAAGCAAATATTATTGTTGGTGCAGTTGTCGATGAGGCAATGGAAGGGGAGATACAAGTTACTGTAATTGCTACAGGATTTGAAATGACCCAGCCATTAAACCAGCAAAGAATAAAAAACAGATTATCTAATCAACCCTTATATAATTTTTCAGACAATAAAGAATCAGGAGCAAGTATTCCTGAGTTTTTGAGATTAAGGCAAAATAAAAAAGATATAGGTTAAAAGGTAAAATAGAGTGACTCGGTTATCTCGCCTGCCTCAAGCATCCCTTGTGGCTGCTACCTTCCGGTCCTGACCAGGTTTAGGCGTTAAAACCGCGAAAGGCCGAGTCAAAAACATACTAGCAATTCTTGATTAAAAAAGATACATAAATTTATTATGTTGCCTTCAGACCTAGTTAATTATAAAAAAAAATCTCGCAAAATCATTGCACTAACTGCTTGGGACTCCATATCAGGATCTATTGCCGAACAAGCAAATGTTGATCTTGTACTAGTAGGAGATTCATTAGCAATGGTCTGCTTAGGATACAAATCGACATTGCCATTAACTTTAGAAAACATTATTTATCATACTAATGCTGTTTCAAGAGGATTTAAGAATAAAATTGAGGAACAACCTTTAGTCGTTTCAGATATGCCTTTTCTGACTTACCAATGTGGAGAGGATAAAGCTGTTGAGTATGCGGGGAAAATCATTCAAAGCACTTATGCAAAAGCTGTCAAAGTAGAAGGAGCTGAACCAGAAATACAAAAAGTTATTTCTAGATTAATAAGAATGGGAATCCCTGTTATGGGTCATATAGGCCTTACACCACAAAGCTATCTAAATATTGGATTAAAAAAACAAGGAGAAAGCTTATCAAGCCAAGAAAAAATAAAGAAAGAGGCTTCAATTCTTGAAGAATTAGGATGTTTTTCAATAGTTCTTGAACATATTCCTGATTTACTTGCTAAAGAAATACAAAATTCTTTAAAAATTCCCATAATTGGTATCGGTGCAGGTAATTATTGCGATGGGCAAGTAAGAGTTACTGCAGATTTGTTAGGCCTCAATGATGATCAACCACCATTTTGCCAACCGATTATCCAAGGAAAGAAATTATTTAAGGATAAATTAAAAGAATGGGTAGAATCTGAAAGGCTTAACTAACCACATACATTTTGTCATAAGTATCAATTCGCCAAGAATATATTATTTGCAATAGTTTGTAAGAATATAAAGTATCTAGTAAGCGTTTCATTTATTTACCTACAATGCAATGAAATCTTCTATTGTCACTTCTACATCCTTGAGTTAGGCTGTTCTCCCAACGTCTGCCTTCTTTTTCACAGGCCTCTGCACTAGCCATTTCAATTTTTTCAATTGAATTATATCCTCCTCCTTTAGTAATTTGAATTATCAACCAATGACTTTCAGCATTAACAGCCGTAGGTAAAGAAGTTTCTGAAGGGATTTATTTTATTATCTAAAATTCTCATAAAACAAGTGATATCAATTTTTTAGCTATGTCAGAAAGGATATAGTTAATCTTAAATAATCTCATCACACCACTTAAACATAGAAACAAGAACTTGATTACTTAGTTCCATTCCTCTAGGCTCACTTAAAAAGAATCTATTTCCTTTTCTTACTAATAGTCCACTATCAAGAAATCTTTCCCATTCTTCAAGTAATTTACTAAAGTTGCTTTCAAATTTTTTGTTTTCCCAGTTTTGTTCTTTAAACAATTCTTTGATATCTAAACCCTCTTTAAGTCTTAATCCCAACATTATTTTTTCATCAAGTTCTTTATATACAAACTCCTTATTAGTAAGGGATGAATCTAAATTACAATCATATTGTTTAATTACCCATTCTTTATATTCTTTACTAACTCTTGGTCTAGTTAACTTTTCCCCCCAAGGTGAACTAGTAGAACCTTGACCAAAACTCCACCAGCCTAAACCACTCCAATAAACTCTATTATGTCTCGATTGATGTCCGGGGAGGCAATAGTTTGAGATTTCATATCTTGAATACCCTGAGTTTTTTAAAATTAGATGAGTTGATTTACTATTTCTAAAAGCTAGTTCATCACTCGGGAGTTTTAATTTACCTAAATTGACTAATTTTTTAAAAACAGTGCCATTCTCAATATTTAAATCGTAAATAGATAGGTGAGGTGGCGAAAATGTTATTGCTTTTTTTAAGTCATCTTGCCATTCTTTAAATCCACTAAGTGGCAAGTTTTGAATTAAATCTAAACTCCAGCTTTTTATTAATCCAGAGTCATATTTGCTCTTCAACCATAAACAAGATTTTTCTCCATCTTCTTTCAAATGACGCCTTCCCGACTTTTGAAGTATCTGATTATTAAAACTTTGTACTCCGAGACTAAATCTATTTATCCCAGCATTTATGAATCCACAAAGATCATCTTGAGTAAAACTAGCTGGATCAACCTCCATAGTGATTTCAGCACCATAGTCAATTCCATAATTTTCTTTAAAAAGATCGATTAATTCTTTGATTTGAGTGGGATCTAAAATTGATGGAGTACCTCCTCCTATATAGATTGTCGATAGAGGTGATTTATGCTTAATTGACAATATTTCTTTGTATAAAAAATGCAAATACTCTTTAACAGTTTTGCTTCCATAACCTTGTAAAGTTTCAACATTGTTTCCTAGTGGAATAACAGCAAAATCACAATAAAAGCACCTTCTGTGGCAAAAAGGTATGTGCACATAAGCACTCCTTGGAAACTTATTCATAATCTAAATTCATTTTTAAGCTCCAAAAAAAGTATTTAGGATCGAAAAAAATTAAATCCTTATTTACTCAATTAATAAATCCTAGTAGATTATAGATATGACAGATATCTTAGTATTAATTTTATTTGTATTGTCTGGAGCTGCTTCAGGATGGCTTGGTGTTGATTTATTGCCAGTGGACATACTTAAACAGGTATCTAATGTAGAAGGTTTTAGAATTGTTTTAGCAATAATAGGTTTTTTTGTAGGATTAGCGGCTGGTTTTGTATTTCTTCAACTTAGAAAAACTTTTCTTGATCAAATAAGAACAATGCCTACGGATTTATTAATCAGTAGGTCGGTTGGATTGATTTTAGGATTACTTGTTGCGAATCTCCTTCTTGCTCCAATACTATTAATTCCATTCCCTAGAGAAGTCTTTTTTGCAAAGCCCTTAGCAGCCATATTAAGCAATATTTTCTTTGGTGCACTTGGGTATAAGTTAGCCGATACCCATGGAAGGACATTATTAAGATTATTCAATCCAAATAATACTGATGCATATCTAGTTAATGAAGGAATACTCCCTGCTGCAAGTCCAAAAATTCTAGATACCAGTGTAATTATTGACGGCAGAATAAATGGCTTATTAAGTTGTGGATTATTGGAAGGACAATTAATTGTTGCTCAATGTGTAATTGATGAATTACAAACACTCGCAGATTCCAGCAGTAATGAAAAAAGGTCTAAAGGTAGAAGAGGTCTCAAGTTATTGAAAGAATTAAGAGATTTATACGGAAGAAGACTTGTAATAAACCCAACAAAGTATGAAGGTAAAGGTGTAGATGAAAAACTCTTGAGAATAACCGAGGATATGACAGGAACTTTAATTACCGCTGATTATAATCTCTCACAGATTGCAGAAGTCAAAGAATTAAAAGTTATGAATTTAAGTGATCTAGTTATTGCTTTAAGACCAGAAGTACAGCCAGGAGAATCACTTAATATAAAAATCGTAAGGGAGGGTAAAGAAAAAATGCAAGGTATAGGATATTTAGATGATGGGACAATGGTTGTTATTGATGAAGCAAAGAATTTTGTCGGAAGGAGATTAGATATTGTTGTAACAGGAGCACTACAAACTCCCACAGGAAGACTGGTCTTTGGAAAACTGATAAATAATCCTGAGTCAAACAAATCTTTTAAATCACCAGCGACACAGGGTTAAATCTAGCTAGAATCAAATCAATCCTATTTTTTTGATACAAATGACTGTATCTGCTCCTTATTACGGCGAAAACACCGTTATGAGGACTCCTCCCCCTGATCTCCCCTCTCTTTTACTGAAAGAGAGAATAGTTTATCTTGGTTTACCGTTATTTTCTGATGATGATGCGAAAAGACAACTAGGAATGGATGTGACTGAGCTAATCATTGCTCAACTTCTTTATCTAGAGTTTGAGGATCCAGAAAAACCAATCTATTTCTATATCAATTCAACAGGGACAAGTTGGTACACCGGTGATGCAGTTGGTTTTGAAACAGAAGCTTTCGCTATCTGCGACACAATAAGCTATATCAAGCCTCCAGTACACACAATATGTATCGGACAAGCAATGGGGACTGCTGCAGTTATCCTTTCAGCTGGCACTAAGGGACAAAGAGCCGCTCTACCACATGCTTCTATTGTGTTACATCAACCTATAAGCGGAGCAAGAGGTCAAGCAACCGATATCCAAATAAGAGCTGAGGAAGTTTTGAAAAATAAAAAATCAATGCTGGAGATTTTATCTCGTAATACTGGAAAGACTATCGAAGAACTCTCAAAAGACTCTGACAGGATGAGTTATCTCAACCCTCAAGAAGCACTTGATTATGGAGTTATCGATAGAATACTCACAAGTCAAAAAGATTTACCAAAAAAAATTTAACCTTCACAAAACTATTTTAAAATCATGCCAATAGGAACTCCAAGCGTGCCTTATAGACTTCCAGGAAGTCAATACGAAAGATGGGTTGACATATACACAAGACTAGGTGTTGAAAGAATTCTTTTTCTTGGACAGGAAGTTAATGATGGTATTGCTAATAGCCTTGTTGCACAAATGCTTTATCTTGATTCTGATGATAATTCCAAACCTATCTATCTATATATAAATAGCCCAGGAGGATCAGTTACTGCTGGCTTGGCTATTTATGACACAATCAAATACGTAAAAAGTGATGTAGTAACAATCTGCGTAGGCCTCGCAGCCTCAATGGGAGCATTCCTTTTGGCCGCTGGCACAAAAGGTAAAAGAGTTGCTTTGCCTCACAGCAGAATAATGATTCATCAACCCCTAGGAGGAACTTCTCAACGTCAAGCAAGTGATATTGAAATAGAAGCTAAGGAAATTTTAAGAATTAAAGATATGTTAAATATGTCTATGGCAGATATGACAGGCCAATCATTTGAGAAAATTGAAAAGGATACCGATAGGGATTATTTTCTAAGTGCGGAAGAAGCAAAAAACTATGGCTTAATTGATAGAGTAATCACACATCCAAGTGAAGCAAATCAGTCTTAAATTTTCTAAATAAATATTTTAATTTTTAAATTAATAATTTTTTGGTTTATATACACCTTTAATGTCTAAAATATTAATTATCAAATGCAAAGAAGCTCTAACTAATGACTCAACTCTTCTACGACTCAGATGCTGATCTTAGTCTTTTAAATAATAAAACAATAGCAATTATTGGATATGGTTCACAAGGTCATGCACATGCCCTAAACCTTAAAGATAGCGGTATGGATGTAATTGTTGGTTTATATGAAGGAAGTAAGTCTGAAAGCAAAGCTATTAGCGATGGCTTACAAGTATTTAGCGTTTCTGAAGCTTGCAAAAAAGCAGACTGGATTATGATTCTCCTCCCAGATGAGTTTCAGAAAGATGTTTACCTTAAAGAAATAGAACCAAACTTAAAAGAAGGAAAGATATTAAGTTTTGCTCACGGTTTTAATATTAGATTCGAACTTATCAAACCTCCTAGTTTTGTGGATGTTGTAATGATTGCTCCAAAAGGACCTGGACACACTGTCCGTTGGGAATATCAAAATGGTCAAGGTGTGCCTGCACTTTTCGCGGTAGAACAGGATTCTTCTGGAAATGCAAGATCATTGGCGATGGCTTACGCTAAAGGGATTGGCGGAACGAGAGCTGGGATACTTGAAACAAATTTCAAAGAAGAAACAGAAACTGATTTATTTGGAGAACAAGCGGTTTTGTGCGGAGGATTATCAGAACTCGTCAAATCAGGCTTCGAAACTCTTGTAGAGGCAGGATATCAGCCCGAACTTGCTTACTTCGAATGCTTGCATGAAGTTAAACTTATTGTTGATTTAATGGTGAAGGGAGGCTTATCTCAAATGAGAGATTCCATTTCAAATACTGCAGAATATGGAGATTATGTAAGTGGTAAAAGACTTATCAATAGTGATACAAAGAGGGAAATGCAGAAAATTCTTAAAGATATTCAAGATGGAACTTTCGCTAAGAATTTTGTTGAAGAATGCGATAAAAACAAACCCTTAATGACAAAATTAAGAGAAGAGAACTCAAAACATGAAATTGAGAAAGTGGGTAAAGGTCTGCGCTCCATGTTCAGTTGGCTGAAATAAATTTACTTTTACTATTTCTTGGATCGATTGGTTTTGATTTATTGATCGGCGATCCAAGATTCTTAATCCACCCTGTTCAAGTAATTGGCTTTTACATAAAAAAAATATCTGATTACCTCATAAATAATTTTGGGAAAAATAAAAATATATTGTTTTGGGGAGGTTTAATCTTAGCTATATCAACTATTGGAATAAGTTTTGGTATAGGTAAATTGATAGAACTCAGTTATGCGCAATCAAGAAATAATTTTTTTGGTGGATTGCTAATTTTTTTTGGACTTTCAAGTTGTATTGCGACTAAGGGACTTATTTCAAGTGTGAAAGAGATTTCAGAGCTAATAGAACGCGAAGAAATTAATGACCAAAATAAGAAAATAATCAAAGATAAGGTACAAAGGATAGTAAGTAGGGATGTAAGTTCATCTTCTTTAGAACATCTTTTGAGATCAAGTACAGAGAGTCTTACCGAAAATTCCGTTGATGGAATATTTGGGCCATTATTTTGGATTTTTATTGGAATTTTTTTTATGAAATTTTCAATTTTTCTACCAGGGCCTTTATCACTTGGCTTTTCTTATAAAGCCATAAGTACTTTAGATTCAATGATAGGTTACAAATATGATTATTTTAGATATTTAGGTTTTTTTAGTGCAAAAATCGAAGATATTTTTACGTTTGTTCCTTCAAGATTAGTTTTAATCACATTACCTTTAGTTAGTACCAAAATTAATGAGTATGGAACAATAATAAAAAAAAGCTATCTTGATGGTAAAAAATATGATTCGCCTAATGCTGGGATTTCAGAAGCTATATTTGCTTATATTTCTGGTACAAAATTGGGTGGAGAAAGTAAATATAAAAATGAGATTATTGAAAAGCCAATAATCAATGAGAATGGAGATGATTGCACTGGAGAGAAAATTAAATTAATTTGTCAATTAATTTTAAGATTACAATTTTTATGGATAATAATTTTTGTCTTAATTTTTTTTATAATTTCAACTTTAATTTAATAATAAATTAGTTATAAAATTACTAGAATAATTGATAAAAATTCTATGCAAGAAAACGGCTCTCCAATAGAAAATCAAAATGATGATTTTACTAATACATCATCAAGTGATAATGAATACTCAAAATGGGTAGACAATCAGGGAGATGAGGTAAAGAATGTTTTTGGATTTAATAGCAGTGCTGAACTTGTAAATGGTAGAGCAGCAATGATCGGATTCCTAATGCTCATATTAACCGAGTTAGTTTTTAGCGGCAGACCTGTTACTTCTTCAATTTTTGGTATTAATTAAAAATGGAAGCAAAAAAATCTAATCCAATAAAAGTATTCTTATACATATCTGTATGGGTAATTATTTGGGGCACTATAGGATCTTTAGTCGATTTCCCTCTATACAAAAATAAAATCTACTTAGAAGGAAGCATATATCAATATCTTACTTTCACAGTTACAGCGATTATTTCTATTATATCTGCAAAGTTTTTTTATAAGAAAATTGATTTATAAAAACTTGTACCTAAATTTCTTAATAATTTTGGCTGGTTCTTTGCTTTCATTAGACTCGTAAAGTATCCACTTATGTGTCTCAGTGTCATGATCACAACCATAATTTCCAGATTGGTTATCGTAACTTGAAAGATATGAATGACAATTTTGGTCTGCCTCAAAAGCAGAGTCATAACCTGTTAGAAAATATATCAAAAATAAAACAGTTATTAACAAAAAAAATACTTGAGAAACTAAATTAACTACCTTCATGAAATATTCTAAAATTTAAATATATCATCTAATAAAATTTTTCGATCTAAAAATATAGCTAACGACCAACATTAAATACAAAGTCGTGGAATGCTTGATTCTTTAAATACAGGATGACTAGCAATACTAAAATCATATTTAAGCCTATTACTATTGATCCAAAAATATTTATTTGTTTTTTACCTGGCAAAGTGTAAGTAAATTTCTTGCCTTTAAGAAAACCAGCTAAGCCTTTTTTTTCTTTTTTTTCTTTTATTTGAGTATTTTGAATATTTTTCTTAACTTCATTATCAGAAAAACCTTTTACCATTACAAATTAAATAACAAAATTTATAATATTCCAAAAAAATAAATTATTTTAATAATTAACAATTTTTAATCACATATGGGATCATTAATGAAATTCTCTCATTTGAGAAATTATTAAAAAAATAAGCTTCAATAATTTCCGTTTGCAGCCCCAATAAACTTGATTGACATTTGAATCTATTTTGGTCAAATACTACTAATTGAAGTTTTTCTATTTCAGAAACTAATTCTTTACATAATTGGGTTCGAGAATCTTTAAAACAATTACTAGATTGTTTTAAAATCTTAGACTTTTTTGGTATCGTTTCAGCCATCACAAAATTAGATAACAACAAAAATTTCAGGAATAAAATAGTTAAACATTTCATTACTTCTTAAGATTTCAAAACTTTGGATACCTTGATAAGAGTGTTGGTCATTTAGCTAATTGCATTTTATTGCGATAAAAAAAGATGCCCTAAAAGAGCACCTTGTTATTAAAGGAAGAAATAGATTTAAAAGATTACCCTTGAACTCTATCCTTAAAAAGTTTACCTGCAGAGAATGTTGGAACTCTTTTAGCGGGTATTGCTATTTTTTCGCCTGTCTTAGGGTTTAATCCCTGTCTTGCAGAACGATCTCTTGGTTCAAAAGAACCAAATCCTAGTATAGAGACTTTTTTGCCTTCCACTACTGAATCAACAATAGTTTCAATAGCTGCATCAACAACTAAAGAAACATCCGTTTTTGTGAGCTCTGTACGAGCTGCAACAAGATTTACTAAATCAGCTTTGTTCATTGAAATTTAAATTAAAGCTAAGGGTTAAAAAAAAAGATTTAAATCAGTTTTAAACCTTGAACTTTCACATCATATGGAGCAAATACAAATACGGCAACCGAAAATGCCGGCGGCGCAAAGCTTTATACAAATTTTAGGGACATTTTGATCAACTTAATTTATTTTTTACAGCCGTGCTTTTTTATTTATAAAAAATAGCCTCCTCATTTAGAGAACAGCAAAAAGCATTGGTGTCACTGAATTTAGTACTAAAAATCTAACTACATTTAGCAAAGGGGCAAAATGTCAAAGAGGGGTAAATTTAAGAATTTGAGCTATTTATTATGATTTATTAATTTTCAGATATATTTCCTTCTCATCACATGAAAAAACACAATTTGTATTTTGAAATCAAGAAAAATCTAGTTTTCTCATTATTAAAATTTCTCTATAAATCGTTTTATGCACTTAGCAGATGGACGAAGAAATTGTAATTTATTAGAAAATTAATACTCTCCAAGATCTAATAAAGTTGATTAGTGAAGCCTTAAATTTGAGTTTTTTTTTTAATTTTGCATCTATTATTCAAATAACAGTAATTTAAATAAATTATCTCAATATTTAACTAATCAATGATAGAGAGAAAGTGATTCATCTCAATAAAGGTAACCCATTTCCTTTAGGGAGTTCTCTAACTTCACAAGGGGTTAATTTTTCCTTAATAGCCACAAATGCAGAATATGTAGAAATCTTATTGTTTGAGAAAGAGGACTCTATTTCACCAAAAAGCATATTCAAATTAGATCAGACTCATAATAAAGGTCCTTACTGGCATGCGGAAATAAAAAATCTAGATGAAGGTTGTATTTATGCTTTTAGAGTGAAACAAAAAAATAATGAAATTAATAATAACTATGAAAAAAAAGTATTACTTGATCCATGTTCACGAGGTATTACCGGATGGGAAAGTTATAAAAGAGAAAATGCATTAAAAACGCAAGAAAACACTAATTCTTGTCTTAAAAGTGTTGTTTGCGATAGAAAATTATTTAATTTTAAGGATTATCCAAGACCGAAACATTCTTGGGAAGAAACTATTATTTATGAACTCCATATCAAAGCTTTCACTGAATCAAGTGATAAAGATGAAAGTTGTTTTAAGAAATTTTTAAAAAAAATTCCGTATCTCAAAGAACTGGGTATTACAACAATTGAATTACTTCCAATTTTTTGTTTTGATCCTACTGACGCCCCAAATGGTCTAAAAAATTTTTGGGGTTATAGTCCAATTAATTGGTTTACTCCGCATTTTGAATATCTTTCGAATGAATCCGCCAAAAAGAACAGAGAGGAATTTAGAAAATTTGTAGAGGAATGTCATAAAGCAGAAATTGAAGTTATCTTAGATGTTGTATACAATCACACTTCCGAAGGTGATTCAAAAGGGCCAGCAATATCTTGGAAAGGTATAGATGAAAATCTTTATTACTTTATTGGAAAAGATAAAAATTATCAGGACGTCTCCGGATGTGGTAATACTATTGCAGCAAACAGAGGATTAGTTAGAAAACTAATAATTGAATCATTAAAATGTTGGGCGAGTGAATTAGGAGTTGATGGTTTTAGATTTGATTTAGGAATTGCCCTCTCAAGAGGAGAAAATCTTTCACCGCTTGATAATCCTCCAATTTTTGAAGATATAGAATGTGAACCAGAACTTATCGATATCAAGTTCATTAGTGAGCCATGGGATTGTGGCGGTTTATATAAATTAGGTGATTTCCCATCTAAGAATACTTTCACTTGGAATGGTCATTTTAGAGATGACTTAAGGAGATTTTGGAAGGGGGATAAAGATACAGCTTGGAATATGAGCGATAAAATAAAAGGTACTCCATCTATTTATAAAGAAGATAATATTTTCCCAAAGTCGATAAATTTTATTACTTCACATGATGGATTTACTCTAAAAGACTTAGTAACTTTCAATAGAAAACATAATTTTGCCAATAGAGAACAAAATAGAGATGGAGATAACCATAACAATTCTTGGAATCATGGAACAGAGGGACCAACTACGAACTTTTTAATCAATAATTTAAGAAAAAGACAACAAAAAAATCTTATTCTTAGTTTACTTATCTCTAAAGGTGTTCCAATGATACTTATGGGTGATGAGATAGGAAGATCACAAGGCGGGAACAATAATTCTTGGTGCCAAAATAATTTATTGGGCTGGATGAATTGGGAACATGGTCAACAAGATTTAGAATTATTTGAATATTTTAAATACGTCATAAAAATCCGAAAAAAACTAATAAAAATTTTCAATCCATCATTCTTCCCTAATAATCAAACCAATGAACTTATTCCAACATATCATTGGCATGGAACAAAGTTAGATAGCCCTGATTGGAGTAGTTGGTCTCACACAGTTGCCTTTAGCATTAACAAAGGCAATACTAATCCGCTGGTCTGGATAGGTTTAAATGCATATTCAAAAAGTATCGATTTCCACTTGCCGAAATGTAAATATAATTGGTTAAAAGTTATTGATACTAGCATGTCTGAGATTTTTGAACCCTTAACTATTAATGAAAAATCTGTTTCAATAAAGAGTAGAAGCTCTTTATTAATCATTTCAGAAGAAGTATTTGGGGCAAAAAATAATTTATTCTAAAAGCGGGCGGCGGGAATCGAACCCGCATCTTCAGCTTGGAAGGCTGAGGTTTTACCACTAAACCACGCCCGCATTAAGTAATAGAATTACCATTGCAATAATACATTATCAAACAATCAACAAAGTAAAAAGATTGGAAAATTCACACTCGAAAAAGAATATTTCTAGATCAACAACAAGATTAATGTTCTCTTATGGGCTAGGAGATGCAGGGACAGGTTTAGTCGCGACGCAATTTGGTTTTTTTCTTTTCAAATTCTTTATTTCTGCTGGTTTACCAGTAATAATTGCAGGATCATTATTAATGTTAATAAAGATATGGGATGCAGTAAATGATCCGTTAATTGGATGGTTAAGTGACCGTACTAAATCAAGATGGGGGCCTAGAATCCCTTGGATGGTAACAGCATCTGTTCCTCTTGGTTTCTCTTTAGCTGCGATATGGTGGACACCCACTGGTTCAGTGCTAACCAAGACTATCTACTATGCCATAATTTCTATAATTGTAATGACTGCCTATACAAGTATTAATCTTCCTTTTGCAGCTCTATCTACTGAAATTTCTGAAAAAACAGCAATAAGAACAAGACTAAACGCATCTAGATTTACTGGCTCAATAATTGCAGGACTCACTGGTTTAATAATTGCTGGAGTTGTATTGGGTACCGAAGGATCTGCAAATAATGAATATTTTTTAATGGGTAAAATAAGCGGATGTATTGCAGTTGCTGCAACATTAATTTCTTGTTGGGGATTAGCTCCATTCGCAAAAAAAGCAAGAAGGCCTACAGGAAAAGTTGAAGCCATTACACTTCAATTCAAGAGGATCTTCAGAAATAAAAAATTTCTAAAAGTTATTACGCTTTATATCCTTCTTTGGTGCGCTTTACAATTAATGCAAACAGTAGCGTTAATCTATGTCGAGGATGTACTTAATGTACCAACATATATTGCGAAGTGGATCCCGATACCTTTCCAAATTAGCGCTTTAGTGGGTTTACAAATATGGACCAGAGTATCAAATAGATTGAACAGGATTTCAGCTTTAAACTATGGAGCGATTATGTGGATTATTTCATGTACAGCAGCTTTATTTTTACCTTCGTTGTCAAAAATTTCAGGAGTTGGAGATAGTTTATTCCTAAATGCCAACAACATATTTCTGTTCATTCTTTTAATTTTCATAATTTGTCTTATTGGAATTGGCGCTTCAACCGCTTTTCTTATCCCTTGGTCGCTACTTCCTGATGCAATAGACGAAGATCCAGAGAAACCAGCAGGATTATATACAGCTTGGATGGTACTTATTCAGAAGATTGGTATCGCATTTAGTGTTCAATTATTAGGATTTTTGTTGTATTTATCTGGTTATCAATCATGCTTTATTGATAAAGATAGTCTAAATATTATGGAACAATGCTACTCAGCACAATTAACTATTAGATTATGTATTGGTTTTATACCCTCAATATTGGTAATAATTGGTCTTTTAATAATGAGAAAATGGGATCAAAAATTAATTACAAACTAATATAAAGATATGTATTACCCTAATTTTTTTAAAAGACTTCTAGGCAGCTTAATCATTGGCGGGCAAGCAATTAATTTTATCTTTAGAGGTAAAATTTCCAAAAATGATCTCTTTGACCAACTTATGGAGTCAGGTCCTGGAAGTTTGTTAATTGTTTTAATTACAGGAATTGCCGCAGGCACAGTTTTTAATATTCAAGTCGCATCACAACTTACAAGTATGGGGGTTTCAAGTGAAATTGGAGGTTTATTAGCAGTAGGCATGGCGAGAGAAATGGCTCCTCTTTTAACTGCTACTCTAATGACTGGAAAGGTTGCAACTGCCTATGCTGCTCAACTGGGAACTATGAAAGTTACAGAACAAATTGAAGCAATTACCATGTTAAGGACCGAACCAGTCCAATATTTGGTAGTCCCAAGGTTGCTATCGATGGTAATAATGTCTCCAATACAGTGTCTTTTATTTTTATCTGTAGCTTTATGGAGTGGACAAATTTGGAGCACAATATTTTATAAAGTTCCTCCAATAGTTTTTTGGACATCCGTAAGGTCAGGTAATGTTAGTTTAACTAGTGCAGACTTAACCTCAATGTTAATAAAATCCGTAGTGTTCGGATTACTTATTTCAATCATTGCTTGTGGATATGGACTCACAACTAAAGGTGGTCCAAAAGAAGTTGGAACAAGTACAACAGGGGCAGTAGTAATGACTCTGGTTACTGTATCTTTAATGGATGTATTACTAACACAAATTTTATTTGGATGATTCTATGTTTAACACTAAATCAAAAAAAGAGGAGCCAGTAATTATATCTCCATCATTTCAGTTACCAATCATTCTAATAGTTTTAAGTTTTATGCTTTTGTTTTTGAATATTGGTTCTTTGCCAACGATAGTTTTTGCTTCTTTTAGCTTTTTTTTATTACTTCAGTCATTTACTTTAAGAATAAAAATAACAAATGATGATTTTATCGTTTTACAATTAGGGAAAGTGATTAGAACTTTTCCATTCAAGAACTGGATATCGTGGAAATTCTTTTTCCCTGTAATCCCAGGTATATTTTATTTCAGAGAAAAGTCCAGTCCTCATTTATTACCTATATTATTTAATCCAAAGCAATTAAAAGACGAGCTCATAAAAAAAGTTGACTCCTTGGAAATTAAAAATTCTTAAAATTCAAACTTTGCTTAATTATCAAAATTACTTAAATGACCAATAAAGAACTTTCCGATAATAATCCTGAAAAGGAATTAATAATAGATAAGTCAATTTCAGACGATAAAACCAAGCAAATAAGTAAGAAAAATACAACGCAAAATAAAAAAATTCCACTAAAAAATAACAACTCAACTAAATCTTTTGATGAAATTTCTAATGAAATTTTTAGAGATCTCGTTTCAAAAAAAGACTCTTTAGTTAAAGAAATAAAAAAGTTAGAAACAAAAAAAAATGAAATAGAAAAAGATATTGAGTCAAATTTTAAAGGACAGTCAGATAATATCGCTAAAAGAGTTAAAGGCTTTCAAGAGTACTTAACTGGAGCTTTGCAGAATCTTTCACAAAACGTAGAAAAACTTGAATTAGTTTCTCAACCAATAATTGTAAAGCCATCTCCTCTTGATGAGAAAAAGCAAAACAATAGCACAAATAATGTGGTTAATGTTCCTGCTCTTTCTGAAACATTTAAGCCTGATGAGAAGATTATAAAAGGTTGTTTTTCAAGTTTTACAGAACAACCTGATTTTTATGCTGAACCTTGGAAATTAAGAAGGAGTCTTGATTCATCAGATATAGAAATTATGGATGATTGGTTCTTTAACATGGGCGGAAGAGGTTCTCTTGAAAGTAGAGGATCTCGACAAAAAAATGCTTTGCTATCAGCGGGGTTCATTTCTATTCTTGGCGAATTATATGGAGATCAATTTCAGACTCTTATTTTAGCTTCGCAGCCTGAAAGATTAGGTGAATGGAGAAGAATTCTTCAAGATTCACTTGGTCTAACAAGGGATGACTTTGGACCTAATAGTGGGATTGTTCTTTTTGAAAGGCCTGAAGGGGTAATAGAAAGAGCTGATAGATTAGAAGCCAATGAAGAATTGCCATTTATTATCATTGATGCAGCAGAAACCTCTGTTGAAATTCCAATACTTCAATTCCCATTATGGGTTGCATTTGCTGGTTCAGACAATGAAATTTACGATGATCTTGAACTAAACTAAGCTTTATGAATATCTTAATAATTTTTACAAGTTATCTTTTAGGATCACTTCCGACAGGTTTTTTAATTGGAAAATATCTCAAGAATATAGATCTAAGAACTATAGGTTCTGGATCTACAGGTGCCACAAATGTCTTAAGAAATGTTGGGAAATGGCCAGCACTTTTTGTATTTATCATTGACGTTGGGAAAGGGCTTATTGCAGTAAAAATTGCTCAATATTACACAGATCAGGGGTTAATAGAAGTTATAGCAGGGATATCCGCTATCTCAGGACATATTTGGCCAATATGGCTTAGAGGTAAAGGAGGGAAAGCTGTTGCAACTGGATTAGGTATGTTTTTAGCTCTTTCTTGGAAAGTTGGACTTGCATCTCTTGGTATTTTTTTACTAGTCCTAACAAAAACTAAATTTGTTTCTTTATCCAGTATTTCAGCTGCAATCTTACTTCCTATTTTTATGTTTTTTTACCTAGGTAAATTTATGCACTCATATTTTTTCATAAGTTTAATTGTGGCATTATTAGTAATCTGGAAACATAGAACAAACATAACAAGATTGCTTAAAGGAGAAGAATCCAAAATTAATCAGAATCAATAGATTTAAATATTTCTATTAGAGCTTTATTAGGATCTATAGCTTTTGATATTGATCTACCAATGACTAACTTAGAAGCCCCATTATCTATAGCTTCATAAGGAGTCATAATTCTATTTTGATCATCTTTATTGTCAATATTTAATCTGATGCCTGGTGTAATAAGTTCAAAATTTTCCTTATAAATAGATCTCAACATTTTTACCTCCCAAGGGGAACAAACACATCCATCCAATCCGGCATCAAAAGACAATTTTGCAAGTCTCAATACATTTTCTTCAATTGAATTATTTCTATCAAGATCAGTTTGAAAATCTTTAAGAGAAAAGCTTGTTAAAACAGTTATTCCTACAACAAATGGTGCTTTAATACTAACTGAGGTGGCACCTTCTAAAGATGCTTTCTTCGAATCCTTAAGAGCTTTTAGACCTGCTGAAGCATGAATAGAAATTATATCAACCCCTAATTTTGAGACTTGGAAACATGCCGCACGCATGGTATTGGGAATATCATGAAATTTTAAGTCTAAAAAAATTTTTTTATTTAAACCTTTTAATATTTCAATAACTCTTGGACCTTCCCTTACAAAAAGCTCTAAACCAACTTTCACCCACTTAATATTAGGACATTTTTCCAGAAGTAATTTTGCTTGACTTAAATCTAATCCATCAATTGCCAATATTATTTTATCTTCTGAGTTAAATCTTTTATGCATCAATTTTCAGTTTTCAAACCTCTTAATTATTTTTTTTCCAATTTGCAAAATTTTTCCTTCCAAATCATTTTTTGAATTAAAAACTAAATCAGGATTTATTAATTTCTGACTATCAATTTTCACACCCCCGCCTTTAATAGATCTTTTGGATTCACTGCTAGATTTGAAAAGTTTTAGAGCACTTAACAAGTAAAAAAACTTAACTGGAAAAACTACTTCTTTTAAAGAAATCTCTGGAATTTCTCCAACTTTTTCTTTGTTTCCAAGGAATAATTTTTCGCAGTTTGATTGCGCCTTTAATGCTTCTTCTGCCCCATGGAATAAAGTAGTAACTTCTAAAGCCATTCTTCTCTGTAATTCACGAGGATTTGAGTTTTCGAGAAAACTTAAATCTAATTCAGTAAGTAATTCAAAATAGGTAGGTATTATATTATCGGGTACTTTTTCTAATTTTGAATACATAGAAAGAGGATCTTCAGTCAAACCTACGGTGTTAAATTCAGATTTACTCATCTTCTTAACTCCATCTAAACCTGTCAAAATTGGCAAAAGAACTCCAAATTGAGGGTCTTGTTTAAAATGCCTTTGAAGATCTCTTCCTATTGCAATATTAAATTTCTGATCTGTACCTCCAAGCTCAATATCTGATTGAACAACTACCGAATCGTAACCTTGTAATAGTGGATATAAGAATTCATGCAAAGCAATTGGAACTTGCGAAGTGTACCTTTTATTAAATTCCTCCTTAGCTAACATTTGACTAACTGTTGCACTCCCCATTAATTCAATTATCGAATTGAGATTTAATCCTTTTAACCATTCACTGTTATATCTAATTTCTATTCTATCTTTTGAATCAAAATCTAAAATAGATTCATTAGCTGGCTTTCCCATCCCTAGTTGGGTTAAGTATGTTTTTGCATTATCTTTAACTTGTTTTTCCGATAACTGAACTCTTGTTTTATTTTTTCCGGTTGGGTCTCCAATCTGAGCAGTAAAATCACCAATAATTAAAACTGCAATATGTCCATTATCTTGGAATGCCCTAAGTTTTTTAAACAATATGCTGTGCCCAAGATGAATATCTGTTCCAGTGGGATCGATCCCGAGTTTAACCCTTAATTTTTTATTATTTTTTTTCGCATGATCAATTATCTCCGAAAAGTTTTGATCTGTTCCCCTAATTGGAAAATATTCTTCTATTCCTCTTGACAGCCATGATGGCAAAATTAAATTATCTGACATGAAGCTTTAACGGTTAAATTTAAGAAGTTTTATCAAGTTCATCCTTCATTCTTATTAAGGTTTTATTCATCTGATCAAACATTTGATCAGGAGTAATCCCAAATTGGCTTAACTGTGTCTTTAATTGTTCAACTGTCATTTTGGCTTGAAAATCTTCAGACAATTCAAATCTCTTCATAAAAACCTTATAACGATCCATAAGAGTTTCCATTTTTTTTATAAACATTTTTTTCCCTTCTCTGTCAAATTTTCCATAATCAGAGCCTAGTTTCATAAGTTCTTGGTAATCTGTAAAAAGCTTTTTAGCTTCTTCTTGAACGATGTCTGACTCAAAGAATCCCATTTCTATTTTTTTACTTCGCTAGATTAAGGCTCAACTACAAGATAACAAGAATCTTTTAAATTGATTAGAACATTAATAAATTTTAGTTTATAAATAATTCTTTGATTTATATTTTTTCAGAATTAAATTAAATAGATAATGTTTCATAAATATTGGAAAAATTCAACGTAAATAATATTTCAAAGCAAAATAGACAATTTGAATTATTTGGTTCAAATGTAAATACATCAATTAATTTTCAACACTCAAATAATCTAAAGATCAAAGGCGAAATTCTAACTGAATGGAGGAATAGAATCCATAATCACCAATTTAAAATTTCAAAAGATGCTCACAATAAAACTTTGCACCAAACAAGTCTTCCTATAAATACAATTTCCAATGAAAGCAAAATTGATCCATTTTCCCTGCAGCCATTATCATTAAACTTTTGGAGAACCAATCAATATATACACAATGGTCCAGCAATGTATTTTGTAATTGACTCGATGAAAAGTTCTAAAATAATACTTTATATAGGAGAAACAAACATAGCAAATAAAAGATGGAAGGGAGAACATGACTGTAAAAATTACCTCATGAACTACAGAGAAGCCCTAGCCCATAACAACCTCTCAAGTCACCAAGATATTCGTTTTTTCTTAGATGTACCTAAAGAAGTAAAATTAAGACGTAAATTAGAACAGCAACTGATATATTTATGGTTACCCCCTTTTAATAAAGAAACTAGAGATAGGTGGGCAACTACTTTCACAAACAACTAAAAGTTAATTAAAACCATTTTACAAATGCAATTTTCCACATCCCAAAAAAATCTAGATAACTGGCAAGGTGCTTCACTAATTTTTGGGGTTTTAGAAGAAGAAATTGCAAGCCAACTTGAAAACATAAAATTTGTTGTCAACCCAAAATTATTACTAAAAAAAATTACTCAAAAAGAATTCAAAGGAGAAAAAGGAAAAACCTTAAGCTTTGAATTTTTAGATCAAAAATTGGAATCCTTAATCATTGTTGGTCTCGGTAAATCAAAAGACCTAAATAAAAGTGATGTAACAAACTCCATAGGAAATCTAATTAGGAAAACTCTTGATAAAAATGAAAAAATCAGCATCTTGCTACCTTGGGAATTAATAAATGCACATCTGGAAATAAATCAATTAGCAGAGTCTGCCAGATTATCTGCTTATAAGGACAATAGATTCAATAAGAAAAAAGATGAAAAGAAAGTTCTTAAAGAAATAGAGTTTTTAAATTTAAATAAATTTGAGAATATTAGCTTTGAAGAGACAGAAAAAATATGTGAAGGAGTTGAACTAGCTCGAAGACTTGTAGCCGCCCCTCCAAATAGTCTTACGCCCCAGGAAATGTCCATACAAGCTTCTCAAATAGCTGAAGATCATGGTTTGGAATTAAAAATTTTAGAGGCAAAGGAATGTGAAGATTTAGGTATGGGCGCATATTTAGCTGTAGCAAAAGGTTCTGATCTAGATCCTAAATTTATTCATCTTACTTTGAAGTCAGAGGGGCCTATAAAAGAAAAGATTGCGCTTGTTGGGAAGGGTTTAACCTTTGATTCTGGAGGATACAACCTGAAAGTAGGAGCCTCTCAAATTGAGATGATGAAATATGATATGGGCGGAAGCGCAGCAGTTTTAGGAGCAGCAAAAGCACTTGGGGCGATAAAACCAAAAGGACTAGAAATACATTTTATAGTTGCGGCTTGCGAAAACATGATAAATGGTTCTGCAGTGCATCCTGGAGATGTAGTTACGGCTTCTAATGGTAAGACAATTGAAATAAATAACACTGATGCAGAGGGTAGACTCACATTAGCTGATGCTTTAACTTACGCATCCAATTTAAAACCGGATTCAATAATAGATCTCGCCACTTTAACGGGAGCTATTGTTGTTGCATTGGGGAATGATGTAGCTGGATTCTGGAGCAATAATGATGATCTGGCAAATGATCTAAAATCTGCATCAGCTCAGGCTGGAGAAGAATTATGGCAAATGCCTTTACAAAAATCTTATAAAGAAGGGTTAAAGTCTCATATAGCTGATATGAAAAATACAGGACCTAGAGCAGGTGGGTCAATAACTGCTGCTTTATTTTTAGAGGAATTCTTTGATAAAGAGATTAAATGGGCTCATATTGATATTGCTGGGACTTGTTGGACTGATAAGAATAAGGGGATTAATCCATCAGGTGCAACCGGTTTTGGAGTTAAAACTCTTGTTCAATGGATTAAAAATAAATAACTATATTTAAAATCATTTAGTCCAAAGATTTGTTGATCTAGCGTTTTCCCCCCATAATTTATCCAACCTCTGATCTCTCCCACATGAGAATCTATAGAACTTATATTTAATTTCATTTCTCTCAGCAAAATTCTGATGATATTCTTCAGCCAACCAAAATTGACCTTTTGATTTTAGTTCTACAGATATTTTTTCTAATGGTAATCGTAACTCATTAGAGGCTGAAACAATTGCATTTTTTGCATTAGTTTCCTCAATTTCATCTTTGAAAAAGATCACTGGCCTATAAGAATCTCCACGATCACAAAATTGACCCTTGGAATCCAAAGGATCAATATTTCTGAAATAGAGCCTAAGTATCTCAGGTAGAGTTACCAATTGGGAGTCATAGTCGACCAAAACCACTTCCTGATGTCCTTCATGATTTTCGTAAGTAGGATTTTGTAAATCCCCGCCTGAATAGCCACTTTGCACAAAATTTATTCCCTTTAAAGACTCTAAATCATGTTCTAGACACCAAAAACAACCTCCTGCAAGAATCAATTCATCTGCAAAAGCGTTTAAAGGGTTAATAAATATTGAAAGAGTAATTATTAGAGGTAAGAAATATTTCATTTCTTTATTATAAAGTTCAAATAATAGAATGAAGTATCTCTTTAGCAGCTCTCTGGACTACGCCATCTTCACCTAATTCTTTTTTTAAAAAAGCATAACCTTTTTTTATTTTTATTTTTTCAGATTTCCTCTCAAGAATTCTACAAGATTTATAAAAGATTTTCTGTTCATCGAACTCTTTCTGTACAAACTCAGGGATTATTAATTTATTAACTAACAAATTTACAGGGGAAATAAATCTTACTTTGAAATTAAGAATTTTTGTAGCGATAAAAGCAGTTACCCTACTTACTCTATAACCAACAATCTGCGGGATTCCATATAAAGCTAATTCCATATTAACTGTACCAGATTTACAAAAAGCAATTTTAGTGAGCGAATAAATATAAGGCTTTAATTTTGCACTATCTTTTTGAGAAATCACAAGTCCTTTAACTTGATATTTACTAAAAGCTTGTTTAAATATTTCATCAAACGGCCTCCGACAAGAGGGAATGTAGACAACCAAACTTGGATATTTTTGTTGTAATTTTTTTGCTGCTCTCATAAAAGTAGGTAATACATATCGTAATTCTTGAGGTCTTGATGCGGGCATCAAAAGTAGGATGTTTTGATTAGAGCGAAGGTTGAGAATAGTTCTGGCATCCTTCTTTAGAGGAAGTTTTTTTGTCAAATCAATCATTGGATGTCCAACCCAAAAAACATTTCCGCCTCTCTTTTTATAGAATGCAGCTTCTTTCTTGAAAATCGCGAAAATTTTATCTGAAAATTTTATGAGATTTGTTGTAGTATTATTGCCAATTCTCCAAGCCCACTCTTGAGGAGCAATATAATAAAAAATTGGAATTTTAGTATTCGATCTCTTTAATTTAGTTCCAATTTTTATATTTGGGCCCATATAGTCAATCAGAATTAAGCAATCCGGGGGATATTTTTTTAGTAATTTATAAAACCTTTTTTGAATTCTTATTGTTGGAAGAATAAGAGGTAAAGCCTCCCAAATCCCTATCGCACTTATTGATGTCGTATCTTGAAGAATTTTTACACCTTCTTTCTTCATCCTTTCCCCGCCTAATCCGCAAATTTCTAAATCTATGGATTTTTTTTTAGCTTCCTCTAATAATGCTTTTGATAACAAACTTCCATGCAAATCACCAGAGACTTCTCCAGTACTTATAAATATCTTTTTATTCATAAATTCACTACAGGCATTGGTCCTCGTCTTTCTTTAGATATTGACTCTTTTAAGAAATAACATAATTTTGAAGATGAAATATCTAATTGTCCTGTCATTACTTTTTCTAATGAATTTGAAATCGCATCATTAGATTTAAAAAGTAGATTCCAGGTATTTTGAAGTAACTTCAAGTCAAAATCTTTATTTTCCATTAAACCGCTTCTTTTAATTCCAATCCTATTCAAACCCCTCAATCTTCCTGGATGCCCTTCTGCCAAACAAAAAGGAGGTACATCTCTATCTACTCTAGTCATTCCTCCAATCATTGCTAAATATCCAATATGTACAAATTGATGAATACCTAAACAACCGCCGATAATAGCTTTATCTTCAATCTTTACATGGCCCGCAACTTGGACACTATTTGATAAAACTATCCTATTACCAAGTTCGCAATTATGGCCGATGTGAGTATAAGCCATCAACAAATTATTATTGCCAATAATAGTTTTTTCTCCTTCATCAGTTGCTTTATTAATAGTTACACATTCTCTAAAAGTATTATTATCTCCAATAATTACTTCAGTAAGAGCTCCTTTATATTTAAGGTCTTGGGGATCCAGACCTATAAAAACACTTGGGAAAACTTTATTATTTATACCAATTTTAGTTCTTCCTGAAATAACAGCATTCGGTCCTATTTCGGTTCCTTTGCCAATAGTCACATTAGGACCGACTATAGCTCCTTGAGAGATAATAACTCCATCATGTAATTCTGCTCTTGGATCAACAAATGCATTTGGGTGCACTTTTACACCCCTAAAACTTGTTTTTAATTCAGTATTTTTATTATCCATATCCCTAATCAACTAAAGAAAACATTAATTCTCCAGCACAAACCAACTTCCCATCAACATGTGCCTCACCTTTAACCTTCCCAAATCTTTGTCTTTTAATAGACAATAACTCACAAGAAATTATCAATTGATCTCCAGGCACAACTGGTTTTCTGAATTTAACATTATTGATACCAGCAAATACAAAAAGTCCTTTAGGAAGATCGGGCATTTGCGTAACAATTATTCCACCAACTTGAGCCATTGATTCAACAATAAGAACCCCAGGCATCAAGGGTCTCTCAGGAAAATGTCCCTGAAATTGAGGCTCATTTATAGTTACATTTTTTACTGCAACAGCCCTCTCCCCAGGAATATGTTCTATTACTTTATCCACAAGAGCAAAAGGATATCTATGAGGTAACAAACCTAATATTTGCTCAGAGGAAAGTTGACTATTTTCACTGGATAATTTATTTTCCAAAACAATAAAAGTTTAAGTTAATTTTTTAGCGATGAGGCCAATAGAGCATTTAAGGAATGTGATCCTTTATAAACTAATATTTGAGCCTTAGGTAACCCTACCAAAGCCAAGTCCCCAATAAGGTCTAAAATTTTATGTCTTATTGGTTCATCATCAAATCTTAATGGTGGATTAACCCATTCATCACCATCACAAACAAGGGCATTTTCTAAACTTCCTCCTTTTATTAATCCAAGTTCACTTAATTCTTGAAATTGATCCTTAAACCCAAATGTTCTTGCTGGAGCTATCATTTCAACGAAACTTTTTGGATTTAAATCAATCACAAACGTTTGATTTCCAATTGCTTTATAGGAAAAACTTATAGTAGATACGATTGTAGTTTTTTGGGCAGGAGTTGCTGCTATGACAGAACCCTCTTTGTTTAAAATTATTGATTTATTAATTTCTCGAAAAAAATTATCTGGTTTAGGTGCCTTTTTTATACCTACTTTTTCAAAATCTCTAACCCACTGAATTGCAGATCCATCTAAAAGCGGGATCTCTTTCCCATCAACCTCAATATGTATATAACTTAACCCGCAACCTGCCATTGAAGATAATAAATGTTCAATAGTATATAAATTTCTCCCTCCTAATTTAACAGCTGTACAAAGCATGGTACTTCCAATTAAATCTTGAGTTAGCTTAAAAATCTCATTAGGTTTATCTTTCCACGAAACATAATATCCTTCTTTTTCATAAGAAGAAATTGTAACTCTTGTTTTTTCACCGCTATGAAGACCTATACCCTCTCTCGAGATAACACCAGCTAAGGTATAGCAAGAATCATAATTAGTAGGCCAAGAAAACACTTAAAACTTCCATCCAACTCCAAGTGTATATCTCCAATCTCCACTTAAGTCTTTACTAGCAACATCTAATCTTAATGGACCAATTGGCGTTTTAACTCCAACTCCTGCTCCGAGAGAATAACCAGAACCTGATTTTTGCAATAATTTACCAGGTTTTCCAGGAACATCTTTTTGGGAGTTTAAATCACTTCCTGCATCAACGAATAAAGCTCCTGATATCATTTTCCAAACAGGAAATCTATATTCTACTGTGCCTTCAACATAACTTCTACTTACAGCCAAATCACAAGATCCCCAACCTCTAACAGATGATGTCCCTCCCATACAAAATGCTTCATAAGGAGGTAATTCTCCAATAATAGTTCCAGCCTTAAATTGAAAACCAATAACTTGAGGACAATCTTCACTATTAGCATTATTAGACTTACAGGCTTTGGTTAAATTTATCAATTTTGTTGGTATGAAGTATGAATATGAAGATCTCATTCTATTAAAAGTTGGGGAGTTTTCCCCCATTGATACAAACTGTTCGGTTCCAAAACTAAATTTATTTCCTGAAGTTGGGTTTACTGAATTATTCAAATTATTTCTAGAAGAACTCGCAACAAAACTTACCAATGTATTTTCTGCAGGACATGACAAGTCATTTGGAGTAAATCCAATACAAATAATTTCACTTATATTATTTTTGGTTGTAGTTGGCGTCATATCACCATAAGGTTTTTTATTTCCATCACTATCAATCATCTTTACTTTCTTAATATTCATCCCGGCAAGAACTCTCCATTTGGATAACTTAAATGGATCTCCACCATTTAAAGGCCTTGAGAAAGAAAAACCACCTCCTGTTTTTTCTAAAACTATTGATGAAAAAGTATCAGAACTAGATGGTGTTTTATTATCAACAGCATATATTCTCCCATTATTGTCACTCTTAAATTCTTGTGGATAATCTCTACTTAGAAAAACATTTGTTCTAAAAGAAGTCCTATGCTTATCCCCTTTAATCCACGGATCATATAAAGAAAAATTATAAGTTGTTGAATATTCTCCAAAATTCAGGTTGATATTTGAAGACCAAGCTCTACCAAATGCATTTGTTTCCTGCAAACCAATTTGTGCAAAGATCCCTGAGCTATTAGCATAACCAATACCGCCTGTTAAAGAGCCTGTTCTTTGCTCACTTAAGTCTAAAAAAATTATGACTTGTCCAGGATTTGAATTATCAGGACCAAGAGATACCTTAACATCATCAAAAAGTGAGGTTGCATATAGCCTTTTAATATCAGCTTCTAAAATTTTTCTATTGAATATTTCACCAGGTTGTGTTTTTAGCTCTCTTTTTATAACCCAATCTTTTGTTTTTCCTTTTCTGGGTTTCCCATCAACCGAAGATTCTCCATCAGCCCCCTGAAATCTTAACTGAATATCAGATACGATACCCTCAGAAACATTTAAAACAATTATTCCGTCTTCAGAGATTCTTTCTGGACCATTAATTCTTGCCAAAGAATAACCATCATTTTCATAACGTTTTTTTATTATTTCAATTTTATTCTGTAATTCATTTAAATTAAGTGTTGTCCCGTAATAATTATTAAAAACACCATCTATATATTCCTCAGAAACCACAGATTTGATTGGTTTAAGTTCAACTTTTTTCAAAATTGGATTAGGCACTACATTTACTATTAGTCTTACTCCTAATGGCCCATCTTGAGACTTTATTTTAACTCCTGAAAACCAACCACTAGCATATATTGAATTAAGAT
This sequence comes from Prochlorococcus marinus XMU1405, assembly GCF_017696275.1. Classification (NCBI taxonomy): domain Bacteria; kingdom Bacillati; phylum Cyanobacteriota; class Cyanophyceae; order Synechococcales; family Prochlorococcaceae; genus Prochlorococcus; species Prochlorococcus marinus. The sequence continues at coordinate 279,852 of NZ_JAAORF010000003.1, forward strand.
CTCGATTTAAAATTTGATTATTAACAATACTTCCTGGCTTTATACTCATAGATTCATATGCAGCCAATTCAAGTTTTCTACCCTCAGGGTGATTTTCCCAACCTTCAATAATGATTTCTGAGATAAGAACACTCCCTTCATTGGAATTTTTTTTGTTTTCTGCAATGAAGAAATTTGTCTCTTGCTTAATATCAAAACCCTGAATCTCACTATTTCCAAAATTTTTTATTTCAAAAGTTTTGATTGATTGCTCAAAATCATTTGGTAAAAATTTTGCAGACAATTCTGAATTGTTTGATACCAAAATTAATGGAGAGCATGCAATATTAGTGAAAAACTTACTAAATTTTAAAAAACGTTTTTGCATAATTTTTTAAATTTAAGATTGAATAAGCATTATTTATTGAATTAAGTTAGATGAAATCATTTATTCTTTGGTTGATTTCACTATAAGCTTCAATTAAACCACCTAAATCATTTCTGAATCTATCTTTGTCTAGACTTACAATTGTATCATTTTTCTGATTGAGATCCCACAATCTACAATTATCAGGACTTATTTCGTCCCCAAGTAGAATTCTATTTTTTGAATCGTAACCAAACTCTAATTTAAAATCTACAAGTTCAAGCTTGATATTTTTAAAAAAATTTTTCAGGATTACATTAATTTTTAAAGTCAAATTTATAATTAAATCTAAATCTTTAGAACTTATTATATTCATTAATGCAATTCTATCTTTAGTAATTAAAGGATCATTAAGCATATCATTTTTAAGGTAAATATCAATTAATGGATTTGCAAATACAGTGCCCGGTTGAATATTAGTCTGTTTACACAAAGAACCATAGGCAGTATTTCTAAGAACAATTTCTAGAGGAATTACTTTTATTTTTCTCGCAATCATTGTATTTTCATCTTTAAGTTCAAGAAAATGAGTTGGAATATTATTTTTTATAAGATATTCAAAAATTCTTGCACTAATTAAGCAATTAAGTTTGCCCTTTCCTTCAAATTTAGCTTTTTTTAGCGCATTAAAAGCTGTAGCATCATCTTTAAATTCAATTATTACTTTATCCGGATCATAATGAGAAAATACTTTTTTTGCTTTACCTTCATATAACAACTTAAATTGATTAGTCATAAATTTTAAACCTCATTTGATTACTAAAAATTCGATTTGTAATTAACATATTTATTAGAGATCAACTTTGCCTGATAGTTTATCTCATTTTAACTGATAATTCATTTAAACCTCATAACCATCAATAAACAAATTTATGAGTATTAATTCAAAAAGTTCTACAAGCATCTCTAGATTAAAAAATATTTTAATAATTGGAAGTGGCGGAAGAGAAAATTCATTAGCTTGGATTATCCAAAAAAATGAAGAAATTAAAAAAATTTATTTAATTCCTGGTAACGCAGGATCAGAAAGAATAAATAAATGTGAAAGGATAAATATTGATATAAACAATAAAAATGAATTAATCAAAAAACTTAATTTTTTAAAAATAGATTTAACTATAATAGGTCCGGAAATTCCTTTAGCAAGGGGATTGGCCGATTTTCTTCGAGAAAAAAACTTTAAAGTTTTTGGTCCTAACAAAGATGGCGCAAAACTCGAATATAGCAAATCTTGGGCAAAGGAATTTATGGAAGAAGCAAATATTCCAACTGCAAAATTTTGGAAGGTTAATTCTATAGAAGAAGCTAAAATAATTATTAACTCATCATCAATACCACTGGTAGTAAAAGCAGATGGTTTAGCTTCAGGTAAAGGTGTATTCATTCCAAATTCAAAAGAGGAATGTTTTAGAGCAGCAGAATCAATCTTCAATGGGAAGTTTGGCAAATCTGGCAATGTGGTAGTTCTAGAAGAAAAAATTAAGGGGCCAGAAGTTTCCGTTTTTGCACTATGTGATGGGAAGAAATATGTACTACTTCCAACCGCACAAGATCATAAACGTCTTAATGAGCAAGATAAAGGTCCAAATACAGGAGGTATGGGCGCTTATTCTCCTGCGCCACTATTAACGGAAGATTATCTTGATAAAATCATCAAAGAAATAATTGAACCTACAATTAGTGAATTAAAGAAAAAAAATATTGATTATAGAGGTGTTATTTATTTTGGATTAATGATCACAAAATCAGGTCCAAAAGTTATAGAATATAATTGCAGATTTGGTGATCCAGAATGCCAAACAATTATGCCATTGATGGATCATAATTTTGTAAATCTTTTAGAAAAATGTGCAATGGGAAATCTTAGTGGTAATGAAAAAATTAATACCTTTGATAAGGTAAGTGGTTGTGTAATAGCTACTTCAAAGGGTTACCCTCATGAATATAAAACAGGATTCCCAATAGTGATAGGTAAAATTGATTCAAGTGATTTTCAAATTTTCGACTCAGGCACCTCGCTTAGCAATAATGGGGAATTATTAACTGATGGAGGTAGAGTTTTAAGCATTGTTTGTCAAGATAAAGATTTTGATATGGTTTTTGAAAAAGCATACAAAAATTTAAAAGAAATCAATTTTGATGGGATTTACTTTAGAAAAGATATTGGTCATCAAGTAAGGAGAAAATATTCTAAGGAGAATTAAGTTTATGGTAGATACCAATACTCGAGAGAATAGAGAATATGACATTACAGATAATGAGGATTCTTATAATAATTACTGGATTAACAGAATTCTTATTTGGTGGAGCGGGTTTAGTTTAAGAACAAAATTGTTAGCAATAGCAACTTTAGTTGTAAGTCTATTAATGACAGGAATAACTTTTTTTGCACTAAATAGTATCCAAAGAGATGCAGGTATGAATGATACTAGGTATGCCCGTGATCTTGGATTATTGTTATCTGGGAATGTCACAGAACTAGTTGCTAATAACCAAAAAAAAGAAATTTCAAATGTTGCTGAAAAGTTTTGGAGATCAAGTCGTAATCTACGTTACATATTTTTTACTGATGCAGAAGATATAGTTCAACTTGGCATACCTATTAGTGCCACACCAACGAGTTCAGATAGTCAGTTCCAGCTAACTAGAAGATTAAAACTACCATCAGAATTAAAGAAAAGACCACAATTCCCTTTAGTTAGACAACATTCCACTCCTCAGGGCCAAGTAACAGATGTATTTGTTCCCATGTTGTGGAAAGGGAAATATCTAGGAACTTTAGCTTTAGGAGTTACCCCTAATAAAAAAGCCTTAGCCAGTGCTGCACTTACAAGAGAAGTAACAATAGCTGTTTTTATCTCTATTTGGGTATTGGTAATACTAGGAGCTGTATTCAATGCTCTTACAATTACTAGACCTGTAAGGGAATTAGTAAGAGGTGTTAGAGAAATTTCAAAAGGTAACTTTAAATCCAGAATTTCTTTACCTATGACGGGAGATCTTGGAGAACTTTTAAATGGATTTAACCGAATGGCTACCCAATTAGAAAATTATGACGAGGCAAACATTGAAGAACTCAAAGCCGCTCAAATAAAACAGCAATCACTTATTGCCACTATGGCTGATGGTGCAATTTTATTAGATTCCAAGGGCAAAATTGTACTTACTAATCCAACTGCAAAAAGATTATTTCGTTGGGAAGGAAGATTTTTAGAAGGCAAATATTTTTTAAATGAGATCCCTGAAATCCTATCTAATGACTTACATACTAATGTAGAATCAATCTTAAATAGAGAAAAGGAAAAAGATGATTTAAGGTTTAGTTTAGGAGAACCTGCTAGAACTTTAAGAATTGTATTACAGTCAGTATTAGATACCAATAAAGTTGAATTAAAAGGAATTGCCGTTACAATTCAAGATCTTACAAGAGAAGTTGAACTAAATGCGGCTCAAAACAGATTTATTAGTAATGTTTCGCATGAATTAAGGACACCACTTTTTAATATTAAAAGTTACGTAGAAACACTACATGATTTAAAAGATCAGCTATCTAATGAAGAACAAATAGAATTTCTTGGAATTGCCAATTCAGAGACTGATAGGTTAACAAGGCTTGTTAATGATGTACTAGATTTATCAAGATTAGAGTCAGGGAAAATAATTCAACTAGAAGAAATGGATATAAAACCTGCAATTGAACAGACTTTGAGAAATTATAGACTTAACGCTACAGAAAAAAACGTCTCATTAGGTCATGATATAGAAGAAACTATCCCTTCAATTCTTGGAAACTTTGACTTACTTTTACAAGTCTTTGATAATTTGCTTGGGAATGGATTGAAATTTAGTCCAAAAAATAGCAACCTAATGATAAGAGCTTACACTTGGCCAGATTCTTGCCCTGCTTTTCCTCCAAATAATAACAAAGATAGCGCACCTCAATGCGAGTTAGTCTCGCCATTGCCAAAAGTAAGAATTGAGATTGCTGATACAGGTTCTGGAATATCTCAAGCTGATCAAGAGAAAATTTTTGACCGTTTTTATAGAGTGGAAAATGCTGTTCATACTGAGCAAGGAACAGGTTTGGGATTATCTATAGTTAGAGGAATAATTGAAAAACATGGCGGAGAAATTCGAATGGCGAGTGAATTAGGTGTTGGAACAACCTTCTGGTTTGATTTAGCTTTAGCACAATCTGATAAAGATGAATTATTGACTCAGACTATTAATAATTCTGATAATTTTTCCGGCTCTGAAGTTACTAAAATTATTTAATTATTATCTAATCCTTTAAAAACATTCTGAATATTTTGATCAGGAACTACTCTATGAGGGGCCCCACTAAATATTTGTTCGAAATTAGAAAAAGAATCTTTTATTTCTGGACCTTTATTTGTAATAATAAATTCTCTTATTCGTTTATCATGCCATGATCCACGCATTTTAAAAACATTTAAAGCTCTTGCCATTTCTCCTTTTATTTCTACATATTGAAGCAATAGGATAGTATCTGTAATTGTTGATATGTGAGAATCAGTTATAGAATGGCTTCCCATGAACTCTTCTGCAGTATTAGTAAAGAAGCCTGCTATCTCCTCTTGCTTTGTGTAACCAGTAACTGCAATGACAAACTGTCTAAATGCATTCAAACTTACACCTCTAGCTAATGCGGAGAGAGAATCAATTGCCATTCTTTTTGGTTTAAATTGATTAATCTGTGTTTTTATTATTTGCAAGTGATCTTCTAAACCAGTTGATTCAGGATATGCACAAATAATTTTTAGTAAACCATCACTTTCCATTTTTTCGAAATCTATTCCCCAACTAGTAGCATTCCTTAGCAATTGAGCCCTAGATTCTTCATATGCAAAAAGTATTGCTCTTTCATTGTTGTTATAAGCATCTTCAACAAATTTTGATACGAGCATCGTCTTACCTGTACCAGTAGCTCCTGTGGCTAGGATGATGGAATCTTGAAAATATCCTCCCCCACACATATCATCAAGATCTTTAACTCCAGAGCTAATCCTAATATTTGATGATCTCTGCGTTAATCTCATTGCTCCAAGAGCAAAAACACTAATACCATCCATTCCCATAGTGAATGGATATTCACCTTTCATATGTACAGTGCCTCTTAACTTCAAAACTTCTAGGGTTCTTCTTCTCTTCTCTGACTCAAGAACATTTCTTAATAAGACAACATTATCTGATACAAATTCTTCTACTCCATATCTAGCGATTGGTCCGTAATCATCAACCCTTTCTGTAGTCATAACAGTCGTCACACCAATTTCCTTTAATCTTGCTATTAATCTGAATATTTCTCTTCTTACAACGTAAATAGCATCATACTGTTGAAAGACAGCAGTTATTGAATCTATTGCGACTCTTTTAGCTTTATATTTTCTAATTGCATAACTAATTCTCTCAATAAGACCGGACAAGTCAAAATTTCCCGCAACATCCTGACCATCAGGATCAGGAGAAGCGTCTAATATAAAAAGTTTATTTTGATCAATTAATTCTTGCAAATCCCAACCAAAACTTGCAGCATTTCGAATGATATCTAAAGGAGACTCCTCAAATGTGACAAAGATCCCAGGCTCATCAAAATTACAAATTCCATGGTGTAAATACTGAAGGGAAAACACAGTTTTACCAGTACCTGATGTGCCACTTACAAGTGTACTTCGTGATACGGGCAACCCACCTCTACAAACATCATCAAAACCTTCTATGCCAGTAGGTAATTTTTGGACTTGCATTTTATCTGATTTGCCAAATTTCTTATCTTTCATGGTTTTGTGCTAAAGAAACTTAAATCAAAATAAACATAAAGTTTATTTTTATTATAAAAGTTTTATAGATATTATTTATCTCCACTATATTCAGTTTCAGTTAATTCATCAAAAAGCAGATCCAAACCTATTAAAACTTTCTCTCTATCTGAAAGATCACCAATTATTCTTCTTACTGGTGGAGGTAAAATCTTAGCTAGAGTTGGGGTAGCCAAAATCTTATCTTCTTCTGCAAGTTGTGGTTGCTTTAGTACATCGATAACCTTCAAGGCATAAACTCCTTTAAATTCATTTTCTAAAATTTCTCTTAAAGTATTTAAAGCTCTCATTGAATTAGGAGTATTTCCAGCAACATAGAGTTTTAAAATATATGTTTTTCTTGCTGCCATTCTTATGAATCCTAAAATTGATATAAAAAAGATTTAAAACATCTCTTGACTTATTACACTACAAAATAAGAAAATAAACAAACCATTATGATTGCTTATTTGGCTTAATCAAATTTTAAATTTGAGCCTTATAGCGTCTTTAAGCCATGACAAACTCAAAAAAATCTTCAAACAATTCTTCTAACGGTAATGAATTGTACGCGATAGCAGAAACTTCCGGTCAACAATTTTGGTTCGAAGTTAACAGATACTATGACATTGACAGGTTAAATGCAAAAGAGAAAGATAAAATAACGCTAGAAAAAGTTTTACTTTTAAAAGACAAAGACTCAATCACTGTTGGAAAACCTTACGTTAAAGATGCAAAAATTGAATTAGAAGTAGTCTCCCATAAAAGAGATAAGAAAATTCTTGTATACAAAATGCGTCCGAAAAAAAAGACAAGAAGAAAAATGGGGCATAGGCAAGAACTTACAAGAGTTATGGTAAAATCTATATCAATAGGTAAAGCAGATCCTAAGGCTTCTTCAAAAAAAGAAACTATTAAAAAGGAAACTAAACCAAAATCCGAAAAATCTACAAAGTAATCATTTCTAATGGCACATAAAAAAGGAACAGGTTCTACAAGAAACGGTCGAGATTCAAATTCCAAAAGATTGGGTGTCAAAGCCTATGGAGGAGAAAAAGTAACTGCTGGATCAATTTTAATTCGCCAAAGAGGTACATCCTTTTTGCCAGGAATCAATGTTGGGAAAGGTAAAGATGACACCCTTTTTGCTCTTAAAGAAGGAACAGTAAGTTTCGAAAGCATTAAAAGAAATTTAAGAAATAGAAAAAGAGTTAATGTTGTCATCTAATTTTCTTATAAGCTCTTGTAGTTATAAGAATAGGATGAAATACTTCTAAAAAATTTGATTGAAGAGTCTCAAAAAACTTTTCAACAATTCGAATGTCGTCGATATGAAACGGATATTCATTTTTTTCTCCCTTAAAAAAATACCAATTAAATAAAGCAATAGAATTAGGATCCATAAACTCATTGAAAATCTCAATTTGAGAAGCTGGATCAGCAAGATGTTCCAAAACATCTAGACAAATTATCGTATCAAATTTAGATATTTGCGTGTCTTTAATTGTCTTGCAAAAAGTAAGTTTTTTTTCGACTCCTAATTTCTTAGCCCTATATTCAACAAAGTTTCTATTTGTCTCATTAATATCTACAAAAAAAACATGCTCAACTTTTGAAGACATAGCGTTAGCTAGGGCATGCGTTCCAATACCTCCTCCAAAATCTAAAACCAAATTTCTAGAAAATCTCTGCTGAAGTTTTAAAGTATCAGCGATGTAGTCCTTGCTCGTGATATGCCAAGCAGCTAAATCAGCTACATGCCGATCTCCAACTATTTCAGTATAAAAATCTGAAACATCATTCAAAGCATCTCCAGGATGTGAATTTGCTAAATTAATCTTTGCATTTGCGAGGAATCCATCTAAATCACATTCTTTAATAGATAAGTATTCCATTAAATGTGATTTCAAATTAAAAGCATTATCTAAAAACTCTTTTAAAATAAAATTATTGTTTTTCAATTTTTTTCTCTAAATTTCCAATATCAAAATCATAGGATGGTTATAAATCTTTCTCAAAGTATTCTTAATATTAAAAATGGAAACTAAAGATGGATTCTTAGTAATTAATAAAGATAAAGGATGTACTTCACATGATTGTGTTAAACAAATAAGGAAGTTACTTAATACGAAAAAGGTCGGTCACACAGGAACTCTTGACCCAGAAGTTATAGGAATATTACCAATCGCGATAGGCAGTGCAACAAGATTTATTCAATATCTCCCTCAGGATAAAACTTACATAGGACAAATTAAATTAGGGATAAGAACTAACACTGATGATATACACGGAGAAATAATTAATCAAAAAAGTTGGCCTAAAATCAGTGATGAAAAATTAGATCAATACTTAAATAGATTTAGAGGAATTATTAAACAAATTCCGCCGAAAGTATCTAGTGTGCATGTTAATGGTGAGAGAGCTTATAAGAAATCTTTCAGGAATGAAGTTTTTGAATTAGCACCAAGAGAAGTAAAAATAGACGAACTTACTTTAATGAAATGGGACCAAATAAACGGAATCATAGAAATAAAAATCAAATGTTCAGCTGGCACATACATAAGAGCAATTGCAAGAGATTTAGGCGAAATTCTTAATTCCGAGGGTTGCCTTCTACAACTAAAAAGAATTTCAGCTTGTGGCTTCGATGAACAAAACTCGATAAAAATATCTGATATCGAAAAAGGTAAAAAAAACTCGAAAAATTTCATTATTCCAACAATTTCTGCTCTTAATCACATTTCATCATTTGTCTTAAGTACCGAAGAACAAATCAATTTTTGGCAAACAGGAAGAGCAATAAGAGTTGATTTTAATTACTTCCAGGAAAACAAATCTTTTGACTACAAAAAACCCATAAAAGTAATAGATAAAAAACAAATACTTCTTGGGATAGGTTTCTTAAATGAAGAGCAATCTAATATAAATCCAAAATTAGTCCTTAATGCTAAATAACTTCTATAGGTAATCTTTTCTAAAAGGTTTAATCTGCACACCCTTATAAAAATGCTTTAATATTCTTTCAGCTTTTTGGCCTCTAGACGCCAGATATTTAGCCCCCCACTGACTCATTCCTACTCCATGACCTGATCCTTGTCCAAAAACTATCAAACCTTTATTTATAGGAAAATCATTGTTTAATTCTTCCTCAAAAAATTTAAATCTCATAAAATTACTGTTCAGACCTAATCTTTTTCTGAAAGCTACCCCAGACATTTGATCAGAACCATAAGCCCCATTAAGTTTTAAATTTTTTACCCTCCCTGTACTAGTAATATCTATAATCTCTATATTTTTTAAACCTCCAATCTTTGGAAATAGATTTATCAATTCATTACTCGAAATTTTTTTTTGCCATCTAAATTTTGGATTATTTTTATCAAAATCTTTCACACTTGATAAATATGGATATTTATTCTTCCATACATCTTCACTATTTTCTGTCATTCCTCCTGAGCTGCTATGAAACAAAGCATTAATTAATTTATTTTTATAAGTTAAAACCAAAGATCTTGTACTTTTAACAGCTCTGATTGTTTTATAAGTTCTTGACTCCAAGCCATTGTAGACTTGATTTTTCTGGGTTGAATCTATATCAAATAAATTATTTCCCTTTTGCTTTAAGGCATAAGTTCTAGAGGCAATTGCTTGTGCCTTTAACGCTTCAATAGGCCATTTTGTTGGCATCTCTGAACCCACTACGCTACTTAGGTATTTTTCTATTCCTAAAATATTGACTACCAATATTTCAGAATCAAGTATAAAGAGATTAAGTTTACCAGAAAACCTCTTCTGACCTACCCATATACCTCTTCCATCAGAAGATCTAACTTGAAATTTTTGGTTACTTTTTAAGTCATATTTTTTTTGTTTATTTTTATCAAAATATAAAATTTTTCTATTTTTCTCGTTTTTCAAAGTTAAACCTTTTATTTTTTTACTTGAAAATAATTTCCCCTCTATGGTTAAAGGAATTGATCTATCTGATCTGATCCTTAAATTATTACTCTTTGATATCAAAACTCTAATTATTGGCTCTTTAGAAGCAAAAACTCTATCACTCGGAAAAACGCAAATAAATAAAATGCTAATAAAGCAATATTTAATATAATTATTTTTTAATTTAAGTATCACTTTGTTTAAAAACAAATGCTTAATTTGCCTAAGTTTGACTAAAAGTCTAAATTTAATCCAGATATAAAAATAAAAATATTATAAATAAGTGAATATCACCTTCTTAGGAACAAGCTCGGGAGTCCCATCCTTAACAAGAAATGTTTCGTCCCTAGCGCTTAAATTATCACAGACATCAGAAGTTTGGCTTTTTGACTGTGGAGAAGGAACGCAACATCAAATAATGAAAAGCAATATTAAATCTTCACAAATCAAGAAAATATTTATTACACATATGCATGGGGATCATATTTATGGTTTGCCTGGACTTTTGGCTACCTTAGGTTTATCAGGAAATAGTGATGGTATTGAAATTTACGGTCCTTCAGAGTTGCGGAATTTTATAAATTCAGCACTTAAAAGTAGTTTTTGTAAACTGTCATTCCCATTGCATTTTGTGGAAGTTGAAAATTTTGCATCAAAAAATAAAATTCTATTTGAAAACAACAAAATAAAAGTAAATTGCGCCTGCCTTAAACATAAAATACCTGCTTATGGTTATAGGGTGAGTGAAAAAGATAAGCCAGGTATATTTGATATCAAAAAAGCACAGTCTCTAAACATAGCACCTGGACCAATTTATTCAGAACTGCAACAAGGGAAAAAAGTCGCATTAGCAGATGGGAGGATATTTGATGGGAAAGAATTCTGTGGACCTCCGAGAAAGGGTGCAAGTTTTGTTTATTGCACAGATACAGTCTTTAGCGAATCAGCTGTTTCTCTTTCGCAAAATGCTGATTTACTTGTACATGAATCGACTTTTTCAGAGGAGGATGAAAGCATGGCATACGAAAAATTACATTCCACAACAATCATGGCTGCCAAAACAGCATTATTATCTAAAACAAAAAAATTAATTATTACTCATTTAAGTCCAAGATATACCAATAAAAACGCAATTACTCCAAGCGATTTGCTTAAAGAGGCTCAAAAAGTTTTTCCAAATACTCAGCTTGCAAAAGATTTTCTAACAGCAGAAATAAAATAAACTGCAACAGTTCGTTAGCAGGAGCGTTGTAAATGACCAACCCATGAAATAATAGTCTTAGGTTTTTCTATTTGATGTCGATCGAAATGGTCTCTATTTTTTCATCATTACATAAGTCTTGTAAAAGACTATTTATTTTTCTTCCATTAATTATTGGGTTACTTATTAATCCAATATCTGCAAATGCACTCTATCCAAGTGATCCTTCATCAGTTGACGTTCTAAAAGATGATCTTCACGGTGCTGACCTTCATAATACTGAATATGTTAAATATGATTTATCTAATCAAGATTTAGGAGAAGCTAATCTTCAAGGTGCATATATGAGTGTGACGACTGCAAAAAACTCTAGTTTTAAAGGAGCCAATATGACGGACCTCATTGCATATGCAACACGCTTTGATAATGCCGATTTTACAGATGCAAATCTTACCAATGGTGAGCTAATGAAAAGTGTTTTTGATGGAGCAATTATTGATGGGGCAGACTTTACTGATGCAAATCTTGATCTTTCTCAGAGAAAATCATTATGTGAAAGAGCTAGTGGAACTAACTCACAAACTGGAGTTAATACAATTGATAGTCTTGAATGCACTGGCTTAAAAGGTTATATGCCTCCAAAGCCAAAAGCATAATATTTAAAGCTAACCAATCTCAGAAGGGAAGATATTACCAGGCTCTTTTGAGCCTGGTTTTTTGCTATACCACCATTCTTGTATATCAGAAGAAAATTTCTTTGAAAAAAGAGTTATAACTGTCTCAACAGGTTTTGATCCAGGCTCCAAAATCTGAACTGAGTAAGATGGGCATTTTCTTGAAGCCATATCAGCAACGAACCTAGACCCTATTCTTCTCCAACTAGGCTCCTTACTTCTCCAAGCAAGCCTTGAGCAGGGCCAAGGTAACTCTTCCCTATCATAAAGTCTGCAACATGGGCCAATTACCTTATAACTGTACTGACCTCCATAACTTGATTGAACACTACCAGTCGTAAAAAATTCAAATTTATCCATTTACAAAAAAAAGCCACCTTCATAGAGGGTGGCAGAAAAATAATCAATAATCAACTTAGAAAAGTTAAATTTTTATAATTAGTACAATTCTTCCTCAGCATGAGTTGTAATTGTTACGTCAGATGTTGGATAAGCAACACAAGTAAGAACAAAACCAGCTTCTAGTTGGTCGTCATCCAAGAAACTTTGATCAGACTGATCAACACTCCCTGAAGTAACTTTTCCAGCACATGTTGAACATGCTCCAGCTCTGCAGGAATAAGGAAGGTCGATACCTTGTTCTTCAGCCGCATCGAGGATGTATTGGTCATCAGGTACTTCAATAGTTGAATTGAGACCTTCACCTTCGCTGATGAGAGTAACTTTGTAAGAAGCCATTTAAATAAAAAATTGTTGGTAATTAATACCTATCAAATACATTTTTAACATCGATTAGCTCGATATGTGAGATTTTGAAGTAAAAAATGACACAATAAAATATATGAAAGAGTATCTATAAGAAAAACTTATACTTTGGTTGGGTTGCTGGCTTTTTGCGCAGAAATGCATGCCCAATCTTTTCTAGTTGATACATCCAATAATTTCAAGTCATTTTGAATTAATATTTTTATTATTTCATCCTTTTGTGAATTCAGAATTCCACTGAAAATGACTTCCCCATTGTTTCTCAAGCACTTATAAATATTTGGAATCATTCCTTTTATTACTTCGGCAAGAATATTGCATAAAACAAAATCAAATTGTGTGAGTTGATTTTTTAAAATTACCTCATTAAAAGACCCCAAATATGTATTTAAATTGTTTAGATCACCGAAATTTAGTTGGAAATTAGATTTTGTTGAATTTATAGCTAAATAATCATTATCCACTGCATAAACCTCTTTAGCGCCAAGCAATCTTGCGGCGACACTCAAAATCCCGCTACCACTCCCAATATCTAATATCTTTTTATCAGAAAAGAAAATATTCTCCATTTTTTCCAAGCAAAGATAAGTCGAAGGGTGACTTCCTGTACCAAAGGCTGCTCCTGGATCAATTTTTATGATTTTTTTATCTTTAAATTTTTCATTTAGATTCATCCAACAAGGCAATATTAAAAGATGATTTCCTACTAATTCAGGTGCCCAATATTTCTTCCAGCTTGTCAACCAATCTTCCTCTTTAATAATACTCCACTCAAAAAATTGATTCTTAGGGACATTAATGTTAAGAAGTTTGCTAATTTTTTTTTCAAAATCACTTCTAGAACTTTCTCCCCAATCATCAATTGGAAGCCATATATTTACCTCTTTTTTATTTTTATTTTTAATTAAATATTCAAATGAAAAACTAAATATTCCGAGCTCATTTAATTTCCAAATAATAATTTCTTCTGAATCACTTTCTATAAGAAAAGTTAGTTTATACCAATCTTTACTTGCCATTAATAGAGCTGGCCTCTTTATAAAGTAACTGGATTAGCACTGGTAATTCCCTCTACTTTAATAATAGTATCAAGCAACTTATTAGGTATTGGATCATCAATACTTAGAACCATTACAGCTTCCCCTCTAACAATTTTGCGCCCAACTTGCATTGAGGCAATATTTACATTGTTGCTACCTAATAAAGAACCAAGCTTGCCAATAATACCAGGCATATCTCTGTGCCTAGTAACCAACATATATCTGCTTGGCGATACGTTAACTGGGTATTGATCAATACTAATAATTCTTAATTCCCCATCAGCAAAAATGCTTCCTGCTACACTATGGTCGCCATTATCTCCATAAGTGGTTAACTGAAGCGACCCACTTGCAAATTCAGGTCTCGCCTCATCTTTATTCTCGACTACCGAAATACCTCTTGAATCTGCTTCTAGAGAAGCATTCACATAATTAATCCTATCTCCCAAAGCTTTACTTAGAAGGCCTTTTAGACTAGCTATTATTAATGGCTGAGAAGGATGTTGAACAAATTCACCTTGAAGCTTTACTTCTAGTTTTTGAATCTGCCCACCTGAAAGCTGGCTTATAAGCAGACCCATTGTTTCAGCCAACTGCAAATGAGGTTTTAGACTATCCATAATATCAGGGCTCAAACCTGGAATATTTACTGCAGTTCTAGCAGATAAACCAAGCAAAACATCTCTTATTTGTTCTGCAACATCAACAGCTACATTTTCTTGTGCTTCCCGTGTAGATGCTCCTAAATGTGGGGTAAGTATAAGATTCTTTTCAACCTTCAAAAGTGGTGAATTAGATTCCAAAGGTTCTTTAGAAAAGACATCTATTGCAGCACCTGCAATCAATGATTGATTTAAAGCTTGTGCTAATGCCTCTTCATCAATTAACCCTCCTCGAGCACAATTAATCAATTTTGCGCTACTTTTCATACTATTAAGTACGTTTATATTTACTAAATTCTCTGTCTCTGGTGTACGAGGCAAATGCAAAGTTACATAATCAGATTGTTTGAATAAATCCTCTAGTTCAGATAGTTTAACTTGTATTTGTTGAGCCCTTTCAATTGATACAAAGGGATCATATCCGTAAACTTCCATTCCTAGTGCATTAGCAACTTTCGCTACATGAGCACCAATTTTCCCTAATCCTACTACACCTAATTTTTTCTTATAAAGCTCATTACCAACAAATTTCTTTCTTTCCCATTTACCTGACAAAGTACTACTATTAGCAATTGGAATATGTCTAGATAAAGCCAACATCATCGCTATAGTATGTTCAGCAGCAGCTATTGTGTTGCCCCCTGGAGAATTAACAACAAGAACTCCTTTTTGCGTAGCAGCCTTAACATCTACATTATCAACTCCAACTCCTGCTCTTCCAATAATTCTCAGTTTACTTGAAGAGTTAATAATTTCTTCGGTCACTTGAGTACCAGAGCGAATCATTAAAGCATCATAATCTTTAATAATGGAAGCTAGCTCAGAGTCTGAGATTCCTATCTTCTGATCAACCTGAGCAACTTGTGAAAGAATATCGATTCCTGTTTGATCAATTGGATCTGTAATGAGAACTTTTGTCATTTAAGATTGGTTCTTTAATCTTTTACTTTAACTTAATCTATAGTGTATGTATCTTATTTTATTAATTTGAATAACACACAAACATTTGAGGATTGAAATTTGACTAAAAGTATTGTGATATTTGAAGACATTGATAAATGTATCCAACTATTTGAAGTTTTCAACGAAAAATCAATAATGCTCTCTGAAGCTATTTTGATCCCACCAAAAAGTGAGAAAATATCATCAGATGAAACAGAATTGCTAAATGCGAAAGCAAATATATTATTCAAATCTCAAAAATTTGAAGATATAAGAATTTTAAATCCAAAACTTGATAGAAAGATTAGACAAAAAGAAATGAGTAGATGGCTAATGCCATTTGGTTTTATAGCTGGAATAGCTTTTTCTAATATGACAAATTTATCTACTTTCAGTTTTCTTGGTTTGAATAACATCGGTGAATCTCTTATTGGAGGACTTTTAGGAATGGGTTCAGGCTATTTAGGTAGTATTGTTTCTTCTGCGAGCATAAAAATTAATAGCAATAAAGAGTTGAGACCAATTATTAATTTTAATAAAGAGGGTAAATGGCTTGTTCTGCTTGAAAATCAAATTGGAACTGAATTACCTTGGGCTTTGATAAAACAATCAGAAGCAAAAGATATAATTTTTTTAGAAGGATAAATGATTGACTTAAAAGAAATCTTAATAAATTCAAACTACAAAAAAGAAACTGAGGAATTAATAAATATTGCTAACTTAGCTTACAAACACTGGGAAACTTATTGGACTGGGTTTAATTCAACTTATGTTTGCGAGGAGATTTTAAAAGATTTTGAAAATTTAAATGATTTCAAATTTTTTATTTATGGAGGATTCTCCTCTTCTCAGAGATCCAGGATAGCTTGCTTTAGAGGAGATAGCATTCCTGAAGAGGATGCGCTAATAAATAATTTTCCAGCTCAAGGAATAAAAATTAATGGAAATTTTTTATTTGATAATGCTACACAAGATGACTTTAGATCCCTCTTAATTGAAAATGGGGTGAATCAAAGCAAAGTAGGAGATATATGGACTATTGGCGATAGGGGAGCACAAGGGATAATTGATAATTTAGATATTGTGCATCTAGATGAAAAGATTTTTTATTTAAGAGACGTAAAAGTAAAAATTAATGTAGTAGGTATAGATGAATTACAAATACCTTCTGGAAGAACAAAAAAACTTGTCAATACAGTAGAAGCTTCAACAAGATTAGATGCTATAGCTTCAGCTGGGTTTAGGGTATCACGAACCAAAATCATTGAAAGGATAGAAAATGGAATGCTCAGATTAAATGGAAGCAAAGTTAATAAACCGACTATTAATCTAAAAATTGGCGACAAACTAGAACTTGAAAACAAAGGATTTATTGAAATTCTAAATTTAGAAATAACCAAAAGAGAACGATGGAAAGTTAAATTACTTAGAAAATGAAACGCAACCTGCTATTTTCTTATAAGGGGAATAAAAAATTTCTTCAATTTGGGCGATTAGCTCAGTGGTAGAGCACTACCTCGACACGGTAGTGGCCACTGGTTCGAATCCAGTATCGCCCATTAAAACTTTTGACGACTTAGGTTAGATCCACAGAAAATAATTTCATTTTTTAGATTATTCAAAAAGATGAAACTTAATCAAATAATTAATCTTCACAAGGGACTCACTGCATTTGTAGTGATTGGTCTAATGATTTTTTTTGATAATTTTACAATCGCTCCCTACGTTTATTTAGCTCTGCACGGTACTTATGGATTACTTTGGCTTTTAAAAGAAAAGATATTCCCAGATCCTTATTTTAAAGAAAAAATCAATTTTTTAACTTCAGTTGCTGGTTTTATTTTCCTTGGAAGTTACTGGGTAGCTCCTTACATTCTTATCTCATCTCAAAAATCTGTTCCAAATTTTGTAATAGCTGCTTCTGTATCTATAAATATAATTGGTGTGTTTTTACACTTTGCTAGTGATGCCCAAAAATATTTTTCTCTAAAATTAAAAAAAGATCTAATTAAAGAAGGATTTTTCGAAAATATAAGGAATACAAATTATCTAGGAGAAATACTAATTTATCTATCATTCGCCATCCTCTCAATGAGTTTTGTTCCATTAGCAATTCTTGCAATATTTTTCTCTATAGTTTTTCTCCCAAGAATGATAAAAAAAGATAAATCACTCTCAAAATATGATTCATTCGAAGAATACAAAAAGAAAAGTGGTCTTATTTTGCCTAAATTAAATGCCTGATAACAACTTACCAAGTTGGAGACAAGATTTAAAATCTTCTAGAAAAAAAGAGGGGAAATTACCCTCTAATAGATGGATACAGCTTGCAACAGTTAGCGAAGAAAATGAGCCAAGATTAAGAACAGTTGTTTTCAGAGGATGGTATAAAGATAGTTCAATGATTATTTTTACAGATAGAAGAAGTGAAAAAATTGGGCATTTAAAATCCAACCCTAATGCAGAAATATTATGGTTCTTTTTGAAAACCAAATCACAATATAGATTCAAAGGGAAAATAAATGAATTAAGTGATAACAAAAATTACTGGGATTTATTATCAGAAAAATCAAAATCTTCTTGGTTTTGGGGATCTCCTGGAGAAAAAATAAACCCAAAAGTCCAATCTGCTTATGAAATATTATCCAATCTTCCCAAGTCAGAAAATTTTGTAGTTCTAAACTTTGAAATCGATTCAGTAGATCTTCTTAAATTAGAACAGCCTGTTCATAAAAGATATCTTTGGGAAAAGAGTAGGAAATGGGAAAAAGTAGAAATTAATCCTTAAATATTTCTAAATTGTATATTTAGGTTGAAAAAAATATTGTGATCAGTCAGTTTAAAAAAAGAAATATAATTCATATGAATTTCTCAGAAATTCCAGAAAACCCTTTTATTTTTTTATCTTGGGTAACTGCTATAGGGCTATTTATAAGTCTTTCTGAAGCAACAATTAAGATAAAACTTGAGAAGAGAAACAGTTATAAAAAAAGGTTAGAACTAATCAACAACCTTTATCCTAAAAAGTTAGCTTGAAGTATCTGAGAGTATATTCGCTTGCAAAAATTGAAATAAGCCGCCTTTACTTGTTTCTTCTTTAATTTCAACTTCTTTAGAATTTTTCGATTTTGTTGAAGGAATAATTTCCTCTTCATCTTCTGATTTCAAAATTCTGATTATGACTTCATCTAAGGAGAAATTACCAGGACCTGTTAATGCAATTGAAGTTGCTGAAGCGAAATACAAAAGTAAAAGCTCTAGCAAGAAAATATTAAAACCTGAAGTAACAAGTGCATGATAAATAGCGACAGAAATAGTTCCGACAATCGCCAAGGCCCCGAATCTTGTAGCTAAGCCTATAATTAGTAACCAACTACCACCTATTTCAGAGAATGCCGCTATGTATGATAAAAATATTGGGAATGGTAGATGTAAAGGTCTGACAAAAGCATCCGCGAAATTTTCTATATTTGCTAGTTTCTCGTAACCGTGATGAATAAGAACAGTTCCAGTTATGACTCTAAGAATTAATAAAGCAGTATCTTTGCTAAACGACTTTGTAAGAATTGTTGAAAGCACTATAAAAAAATTATCCTTAAGTAAAAATAACTAGTCACAGTATTCATCGTGGATTAAACCGCAAAAGTCGCACCTAATTAAGTATTTATACTTATTGCTCTAATGAATTCTTTTTCTGATTAGGAATTCAGCTAAGTTAAAAATTATTTTTTGAAAAATTTTCTAATATTCTCTGATTTATTTTTGGAATATTTTCTTTAAATTTAAAAAACCCTCTCTTAGCAAATTTCCAAGCAAATAAATCTTCATCCCTCACAAGATTAAAAATTTTTTTATGGTGTAAATTTTTAAACTTAGTTATGAAATCATAATTTTCTCCCACTCCAGGATAAATAATGTCTATTTCGTTAGTATTTTTAAAAGTATTTTCCAATGAATAAGGATTAATCTGTTCAACAGTATCAAATTGCTCTACAAATTCAGAAACCAAATCTTGTTTAAATTTCAAAACAGATTCAGACAATTTAATTTGTCTTTGTTCATTTTTTAAAAGGATAATAAATACTTTTTTATACCTTGGAAGTAAATTTTTAAGGGTTGCAAGGTGCAGATCATTTTCAAACATAATCAGATTATCTGATTTAGGATCCATATCATTTTTATAAATCTCATCTTCAAATGGTATTTGATTAGATTCTTCAAGAAAAATTTGTTGATTACTTATTTTTTCTACATTAAATCTATTATTTGAAAACTTTCTGAGGTTTGATGATGAAAAAAGATATTGTTTTCCCTTCGTTTGCAATCCTCCGACCCATCTCCAGCTAAGGAGATTAGATGAAGCATCTCCATCAAAAAGATATTTAAAGAAAAACTTTGCTCCCAATTGCCATGGGAGGCCTAAATTAAATATCCAAGTACTCGCAAACCACATTCTTGTATGGTTATGCAAATAGTTGTACTGCTTTAATTCATGTACCCAAGAATTAAAAAAATCTAATTCTGTATTGCCATTAAGTGCACTTTCATATAACTCATAATCAAAATCGAGATTGTTTTCTGAAATAAAATTTCTCCAAACTTTAGGTCTATTTTCCATCCACCCTTTCCAGTAAACTCTCCAAAATATTTCTTCAACAAATTTAGTTGAATTTTTGATTTTGTACTTACTTTTAATATCATGGATCAGATCATATTCCGATAATATTCTATGAGTAATGAAAGGCGATAATTTTGAAACTGAACTTTCGTTATTTGGCCCAAAATCAAAATTTCTTAATTTTGCATAATCATTGATTTTGTATTTCGCAAAATTTTCCCAGGTATTTTGAGCTTTTAATAAAAATGACATTTTCTCATAACTTTAAAAAATTTTTTTTTGTATTGATAGAAATTTCAAAAATTTGCCTATAAATTAAGCCTTAAAATTTTCTATTTCACTTTAAGTAAATATGTTTGATTGAAGTATTTAATTTAAACGCCTTATGAGTACATTTTATACTCTTCAATTGCTCTCTGCGTAGGAGGATATTTAGTGGTCAATTACTTTTTAGATCGAATTTTAATTTTCAAATCTTTATTTATATGATTTTTTCTAAATTGATTTTTAAATATTTATCAAAATTATTATGAATAATTTACTAGTGAGAAATGTTAAGTATCTAGATGAACAATACAGAATAGGTGAAGGCATAATTTCGGATGATGCATTTAAGCAACTTGAAAAGCTCTTTATTCCTGTTGATCCAGAGCCTGACTACTTTAATCAAAAAGATAATAAACTTTTGCCAAAATTAGCCAAAGAAAACTATAAAGAATTTTTGGAAAGTTTATTAACAAAAACAAGATTAAGCATTCAACCAAAAATTGATGGCTGTGCTATTGCAATTAGATATATAGATGGCAATTTTAATAAAGCTATTACAAAAAAAGGATTTGATGTCTCAAGTAAAATTAAACAAATTAAAAATGTCCCCGATTGTATTCCTATCAAACGAGATTTTCAAATTAGAGGTGAACTATACGCTACAAACCAAGTTGCCGGCATTTCCAAAAGAATTACAAGAAAATACCTCAATGATAAGAAAGGGATTGGAGAAAGTCTCCGCTTTTGCTGTTACCAAATACTTAATGGAAGACTTAATCAATACGAGACCCTTAACTATCTTAAAAAATGTGGCTTCAGCACCCCTGACAGTTACTTCACAAATCATACAAGCGAAATCCAAATATATAAAAAAAATTGGTTAGAGAAAAAAATATTTGTGAAATATCCAACTAATGGGATAGTTATAAAAATAAATAGTAGGAAATTACAGTTACTTAGAGAGAAAAGTATATCTCAAAATAACGAATGGCAATATGCAATCCAAAAATAATATTAAATAGTACCTTCAAAAAGAGCTCACGATACTGACTTCCAGTATTTACAGTGGAAAAGTAATTAATTTTTTGGTTAAATTCCAAAGCGATTTGCAGGATTACTAAATGACTGCCACTATTTCAAGACCTAAAATCTCTAACTGGGAAACATCTAATATTCCAAACCTTACAGGCAAAACAGCACTAATTACCGGTGCGAATAGTGGTCTTGGATACTACACAGCAAAGGCCTTAGCAGAAAAAAATGCTCATGTTGTTATAGCTTCTAGATCACTTGAAAAAGCTAATCAAACTATCAAAAAACTTAAAGGTCTTAATCCTGAAGGATTATTTACACCTTTAGAACTAGATTTGTCAGATTTAAAAAATATTGTTGAAGTTCAGTCCAAAATTTTTGATAATTTTGAAAATTTGGATTTACTAATCAATAATGCAGGCATTATGCATCCGCCTAAAACTCTTAGTGCCCAAGGATATGAAATACAATTTGCAGTTAATCATCTAGCTCACATGCTTTTAACTTTAAAGCTACTTCCAATTATTGAAAAAAAAGAAGAATCTAGAATAGTGACTGTGACTTCAGGAGCACAATTTTTTGGCAAAGTTGGTTGGAAAAATCTGAAAGCCGAGAACTATTACAACAAATGGGAATCTTACTCAAATAGCAAATTGGCAAATGTAATGTTTGCTTTGGAACTAAATGAGAACTTAAAGCACAAAAATATACTTTCTTTAGCTGCTCACCCAGGAATTGCAAAAACAAATCTCTTTACTGCTCAAAAACCTAACCCTGGTCCATTAGAAACATTCTCATTGGAATTATTTAGTCCTATTTTTCAAACTGCTGAGATGGGTGCTTTACCTCAGCTTTTTGCAGCGACTTCACCAGACGCAAGAGGCGGTGATCATTATGGTCCTAGATTTAATTTCAGAGGTCATCCAAAACTATCCCCTACTTCTCCTTTCGCCATGAATAAAAAAGAAAGAAAAAATTTATGGGAAAAAAGCCTCGAAATACTTAATAACTTCTTATAAATTTTTCATTTTTACTAACTTTAGAAAATACTTCAAGATATGTAATTCACTCTCTGAGAGTTTCATAAATTCTGTTAAGGCATCATAATTTTTTTCATCAATTTTTTTTGACAATTGAATAAAACTATCATGGTTTTCATTAACAAAGCGCTCAGCAATCTGAGACGGAGTTAAACCCTGTTCAATTAATTCACCTGGAGCATTTTTCTCCCACTTTTCATAAAACCAAGAGAACCAATATTTTGCAGTATTATCTTCCATTAATTAACTTTTCTTGGGCGAATACTATAAATACTGAAGAAAAATCTCATGATTGAATTACCCTTTAAACACAATTAATATAAATGCAATTATAAATTTAATGATAGATAATCATTCAAGTAAAAGAAATATTAATCTTGTAATTGGATTAGGTAAATCTGGATTTTGGGCTGCCAAGTATTTGAGAAGCATCAATAAGAGAGTAATTGTTTGGGAAAGTAAAGATGGGATAGAATTTTTAGAAAGAAAAACAGCATTAGAAGAGCTTAATATCATAGTTTCTGTAAATAAAGAATTTGTATTTGAAGAAATTCAACCTTTTTTGAAAGAGATAGAATCTGTTGTTATAAGTCCATCAATACCTTATGACCATATAACTATTATTGAATTAAAAAAAAAGGGAATTAAAGTAATTGGAGAAATTAATGTTGCATGGGAAATTTTAAAAGACACAAATTGGATAGGTATTACTGGCACTAATGGCAAGACTACTGTTACTCATCTACTAAGCCATATACTATGTGATACTGGATTATATGCTCCTTTTGCTGGAAATATTGGTACACCTTTATGTAAGTATGCTCACTCCAAAAAACATGAAAAAATTGATTGGGTTGTAGCTGAATTAAGCAGTTATCAAATAGAAATATCTCCAGAAGTAAAACCTAATATTGGAATATGGACAACCTTCACAGAAGATCATCTTGAAAGACATAAAACACTTGAAAACTATTTCAACATAAAAAAAAGCTTGTTAGAAAAATCTGATTTTAGAATTTATAATTATGACGATAAAAACCTAAGAAAACACTACAGTTCGCTATCAAGAGGGGTTTGGATAACAACTAGTTTCGATAAATCAAATTTTATTCATTGCGATTATTGGATAGATGAACAAGCGTATATTGTTGAGAGAAGTAAGAAATTATTCAAACTTGAACATTTTTCTTTAAAAGGAATGCATAATCTTCAAAATCTTTTATTGGTAATTGCAGCAGCAAGAAAAGTTGGATTATCTGGCAAAAAGATTAAAGATTCTTTATCCAATTACAAACAATTACCCCATAGGATGGAAACAATTTATAAAAATAATGATCTGGAAATCATTAATGATAGTAAAGCTACAAATTTTGACTCATCTATTGCGGGAATAAGTTCAATTGAAGGTCAAATAATAATCATTGCTGGGGGTAGATTAAAAGGCAATGAATATAGTGAGTGGATAAAAGTTTTAAAGAAAAAAGTTAAATGTGTTTTCCTTTTTGGAGAAAGCTCAAAAGTCCTAAAAATGGCTCTTATTAATGAAGGATTTAAAAAAAATATTTTTGAATTTTCAGAACTAAAAGAGCTTTTAAATTTTGTTTTTCATTATTTACAAAATAATAGGGTTGGAACATTATTATTCTCGCCTTCATGCTCTAGTTTTGATCAATTTAAAAATTATGAAGAGCGTGGAGATTATTTCAAGAAACTAATAAGTGAAAAATTAAAGGTTAATAAATCCATTTTTTGTTCAAGTATCATTTCGTAATTTTCAGGTCGGTCATCACAACCGTTTACCCTATAGCAAATATTCACTTAATTAGTTAGATTTTGACTATAAATTAACCACTAGCAATGAGTGAATCTAACAATTTACCTCAAGCAATAAGTCATAAAAAATTAAGTTACTTGATGCTTAAGGCACAAAAGGATTCTCATTTTTCTGATGAATTAGCAGAAATAGAAAGCCCTGAAAAAAGAGAATTTGAAGAGTTAATCAACAATTGGGAAGCTTCAACTAAGAAGTTAGTTAATGAGTTATCAAAAAGAAAAGAGAATTTACTAAAAGATAAATCACCAAATTCTTTAATTGCACTTGGTGCTATGGAAGTTCACCTTAATATGGCTTTGCAAGCCTTAAATGCATTTAATAAAGGAGTTGATGGGTAAAAGTAACAGATAAATTATAAGGAAGGCATCGAAAATAAAAGAAAATCTAGGTCTTTTTCAGTATCTATAGAAACGTCATCATAATAATTAACTTCAAAACCCAAGCCATCTCCAGATTCCAGACATATATTTGAATTAGAGTCTTTACTTTTTAATAAAAGATTACCTTCTATTATTTGTATCCAATTATATTTATCGATTTTTAATGGCAATTTTTTTTCTTTAATTGGCTTATATTTACAACGCCATAAAGAGATACTTTGATTTAGAAAAAGCTTATTATTTTTACCGTCTTTGTAATTAAAAATAAGATTGTCCCACAACTTTTCATTTAATGAAATTTGATCATATCGAGGTTTTATATTTTCTTTTTGAGGGTATATCCAAATCTGGAACAACTTACAGTTCTCATTTTCTTCATTCTTCTCGCTATGAGAGATTCCAGTACCTGCAGACATGACTTGTACTTCATCTTGGTGAATTTTTCCAAGATTGTTTAACGAGTCTCTATGAGTTATTGCTCCTTTTGTTACGACAGTAACTATTTCCATGTTTGCATGAGAATGTGTTTTAAATCCTGCATTAGGAGAAATAATATCTTCATTTATAACTCTAATTTTCCCAAAATTATCCCATTTTGGATCTCTATGCTCTGCGAAAGAAAATGAATGCATCGAATTTAACCATTCTCGAGTCGATCTAAATCTTTCGTGAGATTTCCTTATTTTAATTATTTTAAAAGACATGAATACTAAGAAATAAATATGATATATTTTTATAAATTAAATATTTTTTGAAAATTATAAATTATGAATAAGTGAAATAACTTTTTATTTATTTGTTGATTTTACTTTGTGCTTTATTTGCTTTATTAATTATTTTTTTTGCTTCTTCTCTTGTAGAACATTTTTCTGCCTCAACATTTAGGTTTTTTAGTTTATTTAATTGCTTTGAAATTTTCATATTAGGTTAACTTAACAAATAGAAATTAACACATATTTAAAGGAATAGCTAAAAATACTGGTTTGCATTTGAGCCTTAATACCTATAAATAAGATTGGAAGATGGAATTATCAGAACAGTATAGAGGATGTATTGGATTATCTTTGATTGTTTTCTTAATTAAAAGCGGTCCAAGAGAATTATCAAAATTATTTTTCCTAATTGAGTTATATTGCATTATTTTTTTTGCTATTTTTTTATTTCTATTTAGAAATTTACCTTTGTTACCCCAACCTAACCATAAATCACAATTTTTATTTTCAGACCAGTGTTTTAAGTTTTTATAAATATGAATATTGTTTAGATAACCCACAGGGTTTTTATGTTTAAAAAGTTTTTCTGGTTTGCTTGAAATAAGAGCAAATAGATTTATTAATTTTACTTTGCCGTAATTATTGTTTTTCGAAATTTTGATTATCTTTTTTGTTGTGTTGTCCAAAAAAACTTCATCCGATAATGAGGGATTTAAACCAATAAAGATAATTTCTTTTTTAGATTTAGAAATCTTATAACTTAAACTCCATCTGTATAGTTTGTTAGCACTTATAAAACAATTTCTTTCTAGAAATAAATTTTTCAACCTAAACCTACACCTCTAGCCATGAGAGTGGCAAACAAAGGTATTGTTGCAAAGCCCACTAATTCAGTAGTAATGATTAGTCTGAACCTCTTAACTAGATTTTCAGATATCTCAGGTAATTTATTCTTACTTAATGGGATGGCCCATAAGATATAGGTTGTTGTTGGATATAAAGAAAGTAATCCCACCAGAATGTAAAGAGAAACTTTTATCCAAAAAACAGGATTACCTGTATAAAAATCACCTCCTTGACCAAAATACTTAACACGCAAAATCCCAGTAACCAATATTGCAACTCCTGCCAAACCATAGACCACATCTGCAATTATCATTGAAATCGTCTCATTTTTATTAAGACCTACTTTGAGAGTCAATCTTTCAAATAAAAGAGAACCGAAACACAATATAATACCTAAATAATGAACATATGCTACTAATGCACTTTTAGCAATTTCACCTGTTAATAAAGTTCCTAATAACATTTTCTAGTCAAAATTTATACAATACTAACCACCAAATAAAGAATTTGTTTAGAAAAGAGATTAAACAATAAAAAGTAATTTATTGATTCTAGGACTCTAAAAACCTTTTTTGACCATCTTCAAAAAAATCCTTTTTATTCCAAACTTCGATTACATCTGGGAAATGTTTTTCCATACAACTATCACAAACCCCATGACTGAATCTAATATCACTAATTTTCGAAAGATATTTTTCTAAATGCATCCAATCGCCCTCATTATTTTTCACTTCTCTGCAATATGAACATACAGATAAAATCCCTTCCTGTTTATGCAAATTAGACAATGCATCTAGCAAATTTAATGACTTTTTTCTAAGCTCTAAAAATGAAACTATTTGCTTGGATAATAATTCCATAATATTAAATTGTTTTGTAGTTAGATTTCCTGGCTTTCTGTCTATTACACAAAGTGTTCCAAGCTTATTACCATCACTATTTCTGAGGGGAAAACCTGCATAAAAACGAATCTTTGGATCTCCAGTTACCAATGGATTATTTATGAATCTTTCATCTTGGAAAGCATCATGAATAATTAGTGGACTATTTTCTTTTATTGCATGTGTACAAAAAGACCAATCTCTTCTAGTTTCTGATATTTGAAGTCCTATTTTGGATTTAAACCATTGTTTATCTTTGTCTACCAAAGTCATCAAAGAAATAGGCACATTGCACGTTGTAGCAGCAATTTTTGTAATATCGTCATAACATGATTCTGGCCTGGTTCCCAAAATCCTATATTCTGCTAAAGCTTTTAATCTTCTTTCCTCTTCTTCTTTTTTTGATACAAGATTCTGCATTAATCTTCACCAATAATTAAAACTTTAAAATTAAAGTTTCTTCAAAAAACTTTTTCCGTCTAATACTTAATAAAAAAAAGATAAACTTATTGATTTGTTACTTATTGATTTGTTCCTTAATGATTTAACTTTGAGACTGCCATCCCAGCAATCCATCCACTTGTCCAACAATGTTGGAAATTAAATCCACCTGTAATTCCATCAACATCTAAAACTTCTCCAGAAAAAAATAACCCTGGACAAATTAGGCTCTCCATACTTTTAAAATTAACTTCATTAATTTTTACGCCTCCAGAAGTAACAAATTCCTCTCCAAATGGTCCTTTGCCCGAAATTATATATTTGTCCCTCATTAAAATTTTTATCATTTTCTCTCTTTCATCTGCCAGTAAATCAGCCCACTTTTTCTCTTTATCAATACCTATTTTATTTAATAAAAAAATCCATAATCTTTTTGTTAATAGTGGCACAGGTCTAGTGTTTATTAAATTTACCTTACCTTTATTTAATCTTAAATAGTTAACTTTTTCTTTTAACTCACCATAACTTAAAGCAGACCATTTAATGATTAGATTAAATTTATATTTTTGGCTATAAAGTTCTCTTGCTGCAATTGATGAAAGTTTTAATACTGCTGGCCCACTAAAACCCCAATGAGTGATTAGTAAATCGCCTCTATTTTGAAAATTCTTATTGTTTAATTTAATTTCTATATCTATGTCCTTTATAGATACCCCACTACATTCATCCAAATTTGGTTCTTTTGTAGAAAAAGTAAAAAGCGATGGTACAGGTTTAACAATGGTGTGTCCAAGATTTTGAGCTAATTTATATCCGCTTGGATTACCTCCAGTTGAAAGAATAATATTTTTTGCAGTTAACTTTGCTTTTTTGAGACTAAAAATATTGAATATATTATCTGGAGTTTTTGAAATTTCTTTTACAAAAAATCTTGTCAATATATCTACGTTTTTTGATAAAGCACTTTTTCTCAAACAATCAATAACATCTGAAGAAGAATTAGACACTGGGAATACTCTTAGATCTTCCTCAATTTTTAAATTTAACCCTTTTTTCTCAAACCAATCGTATACATCTCCAGCAGCAAAACGATTAAATGATTCCAAGAGCTGAATTCCACCTCTGGGGTAATTCTCAATTAGTTCATTCGGAATCCATGTCGCATTAGTGACGTTACATCTTCCCCCTCCACTAATCCTTACTTTCTCCATAAGTTTTGAAGTTCCTTCAAGAATTATTATTCTTTTTACTCCATTTTCAGCAGCAGTTATTGCTGTCATAAAACCGGCTGCACCGCCTCCAACAACTGCTAAATCAAAAGATTCCAAAACTTATTATTTAATATGCTTCAATCAGATAATAGCAAGGAGTTATAAAGAAAAATTAGTCCCAAAAACCATAAAAAAATAAATATAAAACTATAAAGCTATATAATAAACAGCCACGATTCGCTAATTTTTAAATTTCTAGAAAAATAAACACAGTAGTTATTTTTATGCTTTAAGTTAATTAAATGAGAATGTTATTTTCTTACGTTAAATATTCTGAGGCCAGTTTTCCTATGACTGGTCAATATACTGCTCTTCTTTTAATAACTTCTGTTATTTGGGTTCTACTATGGTTTGGATATAGACAAAATAAGATAAATGATGAGATCAAGAAAAAAGAAAAAGAAGAAAGAATTAATGCGAAAGTTCAAAGAAGAAAGAAGTTAGAGAGTTTGTACCCTACTAATAAAAAAACTGTTTAAAGTAAATTATCTTAGAAAAATGAAAAAAAATAATTTCAAATCACTAATTCAGTACTTACCGGGAATTTTGATTCTTATTTATGTATTCTTTTTAGCATTTACTCAATTTATAAAATAAAATTTTTAAAAATTATTCGTTTTGATTGGAATCCTTTCTGCTTTTGGAGCTGCTACATCTTGGACATATGCGTGCTTTATTTGGCGCTCGCAAACTCAAAAATATAAATCAATAGATATTAATTTAATAAAAAATATAATAGCTTTTTTAATTTTTATACCTGCTTTTATAAATCTAAATTCTACAACTGAATTAAAAAACATATTTATCCTACTAATTAGTGGGATGATAGGAATTGGTTTAGGTGATACTTTTTATTTAAAGTCACTACAAACAATTGGCACAAGAAAAACTTTATCTATAGAAACTCTTTCTCCGTTAATGGCAGCTTTGTCAGGGGAATTTTTTATTAATGAAAATTTAACAACTAAATCATGGGTTGGAATAATTATAGTAACGATTTCGCTATTCATAATTCTCAAAAAAGGTAACGATTTTAAAGAGGAAAATTCCTCTTTCTCAGAAAAAAATAACATTAAGATTTTTGCTTTTCCTTTTTTATCAGTTTTATGTGCTGTTCTTGGAGGTCTTTTATCAAGGATGGTTTTCCTTCAAAGCAACTTATCTCCTTTCCTTACAACTGAAATAAGATTATTAGGTGCAATAATTTTTTTGATTAGTCTAAAAGGATTTAAGATTAATTTTTTCTTTAAAAACATAGACAAAAAACAAAAAAAAAGATTTTTTATTTCAATACTTCTTGGAACGAATATAGGAATATTTCTACAACAAGTTGTCTTTAAAACCCTTCCCATAGGAGTAGGATGGGCTTTATTAAGCATATCTCCAGTAATTTCATTATTTTTTGCTAAGACTGAGGAAAGAGAAATTACCAAAAAAATAATATTTTTTACTTGTTTTTTATTTTTTGGCTTGACATTAATAATTATTTAATCTCTGAGTTAATGTAAAAAATACTCATGTTAATAACAATCAAATTAAATAAAATCATCTTATAAACACTCAAAACAATGAAAACATTAAAGAAAAAAAGACTGGGTACATTAGAAGTTTATGTTATTTTTTTAAGCTGCATTTATGCAGGCTTTATAGGTTATAAATCTCTATTAAATATTTTATTTACTTGGAATTAATTAATTCTTTCTAATGATTTAATCAACTTGCCTCCATCTTGGTCATCATCATCATTTGAAGCGAAAAATAAAAAAAATATTCCTAGAGAAGCTATAGATAGCGAAATTGACAATACAGAAAGCTCATCCATAAATTAGAAATTTTTTTTATGATAAACGAAAAAAAATAAAAGACAGTAAAGAAATACACATTCTTGAAAATAAAAATTTCTTTTATTTGTAAAATGAAAAAACACATCCGAACTATTTCGTGAAAGTTCTAGTATCTTCTCCCTGCAGTGCAAGCGTAATAATTCAGTATGGAATAAAAAGTTGGCCTATTTGGGAATGTGAGCCAAGCAAATTTCAATGGAATTACGATGATAAGGAAATTTGCTTAATTATTGAAGGTCAAGCAAATATAAGTACCCAAAACGGTGACATTTACGTGATTAAAGCTGGAGATCTTGTTGAGTTTCCCGCTGGACTTAAATGCGAATGGGAAGTAACCAAAAGTATTAAAAAACATTATCGATTGGGTAGCTAAATTTAAGAAAAAAAATTTTTTCTTCTTTACTGTTTAGTCAATGTAGATAAAATATGGTTAATAAATAATTTTCAAGAAGGAAACTAATATTATGCCTTTTACTGATCAAGAATATTTTGAGGTTATTGAAAAAAACGAAATAGTAAAAAAGGCCTTTGAAAATATTAAGCAAATTTGCATTGATTTACAAAAACAAACAAATTGTCCTGAAGAGGATCTAAAAGATTTTCTTGAATTTATTTCTAAACAATGGAATAAGTAATAATTAACAAGCCTTTTAAATACTAAATTTAAAATTTCAATTTAGTTTTCTGACACAATAAGTTCTAATCTAATTCCTTTTTTGGTTTTGTATTGATACTGGAAGTTCCCTTAGCAGCAGAAACGAAGAAAAAGAAGCCGACAATTCCTGAGATACCAAATATCGCAGCCAAAGGATCAAAAGTGAAAGAAAACATAGAATTTATAAAATCAAGATAAATAATAGTTTTTGAATCAAAATTGTACAATTATTGTTAAGTATAAAAAATAACAATCGCGCGATTCATTATGTCATTATTAGTTTCTCAGTAGGTTCAAGAAAATAATTATTAAATTGATTTTAAGAATAAAAATATCAATACATACCGAAGATCTATTCGTGCGAAAGAGAAAAGTTTTTAAAAAATATTTATAGAAATATTGAATAAAACACTACACAGAGGATCCACAATTGTTGTTTCTTTAGATTATTATCAACACATGACAGAATTTTACTCAGCTTCTTCTTCCGTAAATCCTCTTACAGCGATATTATGGTGCTTTTATCCAGTAGCTGTACTCGTAATTATTGAATTACTTTTTGGGGGTGGCTTTGATGATGACAATAATGACGATCAAGATGGTGGAATGCTTATACCTGCTTACTCTAGATCAGACGTTTGAATTTTTTGAATTTTTTTAAATTATAAACTCATAAAAAATTTAATTTAATTGGCCAACAATATTGATACTACCCATATTTCTCTAATTACACTGACCATCCTGATGATTTCCTCTCTAACCTGGCTCATCTTAAAAACTCTTAAGGAAGGTAGAAAAGCTTTAGCAGAAATAAATAAGGATAGATCGTGAAATACAATAGAAATTTAAAAATGTAGAATTTGATTACATTTAGAAATCCTCAGATTTATAAGTTTTACTAACTAAATAGATATATTCCAAAAAATTAAAAACTTTTCCTTCTCAAAGTTTGGGGAAAGCATAAAAAACTTAAATAAATACTAGAATTTGTTTGATTGCTAAGTCAAAAAATTACCAACCTGCTGAAATCCCATTTTTATGAAAGGCTCTCTTTGTTATCACTTTAATAAATAAAAATGCATCTAAATTCTTTACTTTATATTTGTTCTATATCTTTATTCATTTATATAATGGCGCTGTTTTGGAGAGACTTGCCAAATCAAAAAAAATAATAAATAATTAATATTAAATTTATTGCTTATCAAAATAAATTGAGTTATTAATTTAATATTGGATTTAATTTTTTTATATAAATGCTGAAAGGATCTTCAAATCACAAAAACAAAAATATATTCTCAGAAACAACAAGTATTGAAAAAGAAAAGATTATTTGCAAAGACGGATTCTGTTCATTACCAAATAGAGATGAGCTCCCAAAACAAGATTCAAATGATATGAATTTATTTGATCCTATTTAGTAAATAAAAAACATTTTGAGAAATTGAAGATTAAATTTATAGTATTAAATTCTTTTAATTTTTAATATATGCTTAACAACTTTTTTAATGCATATAAAGAATTTTGGATTAAAGCTACAGAATTCAATGGATTCACATCTAGATCAGACTGGTGGTTAGTTCAATTAGCGAATCTTATAATTTCTTTACTAACTATCCCAATATTTTTAAAAACTTTTGGTTTCAATGCTTATGGATTAGTTTGTGTCATTCCTCAAATAGCTATTGATGTAAGAAGAATCAGAGACTTTGGAAAAGATTGGAAATGGATCTTTATTAATTTAATACCTATTTTCGGATGGATCTTGTGGTTCATCTGGCTAGGCTTTGGTAAGACTGGTAATGGGAAAAATAAACTTATATAGAAATTAACTCCTCATTTTTTTCTTTTTTTAAAATCTACAAATCTTACCTTGTTTCTTAACTCTATTTGTTTTTCAAGAATTCTAAACACATGCATCTCGCATTCGGTTAATTTAAGAAACTGATCGAGTGTATCTTTATCTTCTTCATCAAAATTCTCGAAAACTTCTGAAATAGCAATACTATTTCTAGAAATAAAATCCTCTGCTACATCTTGTGGATTCTTACCTGATTCGAAATCCTCAAAAGCTTCATAAGAATTAAGTTCTCTTGTTAACCATTTAAACCATGGTTCATTTTTATTATGTTTTTTATTTATGATTTTCTTCATGAAAAAATTTTTACTAGTTTAATCATTATTAGTTATTCATTTTTTGACAGCTGTACAAATACTTATTTTAAAAAACCAATTAAAGAATAACCTTATTTATTTTTTACAAAATAACTAGCATAATTACCATAAAGCTTTTTAAAGAATAAGTATTTATTACTCATTTTTTTGTTTATGAGATAGCTAGAATTTATTTTTAGTAAAGTACATTGTCAATTCCATTTTACGACTTTCCTTCATCTCCAATTTTAATAATTGGTGCTCTTGGCATTGCAGTAGCGATAGCAGTTTTTTTTGTCTCTTACCAAAAATATTTCAATTCTCCTTTGAACAAAGAGCGTGCAGAAAAGAAAAAATCCTTAATTAAGGAACAAAAAGAATTAAATGAAAGATTAGAAAAAATAGAACAAGAATTAAAAAATTTATAAAAAGAACTCTTAAATAGAGATGAGTGAATGATCTCGAATTCAAGACCTTAATTTTTTAAACATGAATTTTGGTCTATAAGGAGTTATGGATAAAGATCATCTTATTGAGTTAATTTCTAATAGTCTTCTTTACGAGAGCAAAAATTCTGACTCTACTAAGAATCTTAGTGACTTTAAAAATTACTTAGAAAGATTAAATCTAGATCAATTGAGAACTATGTCTAAAGAATTTATCCTTTAGTATGAATTTTAAAAATTTTATTGTTTATTAAATAATCAATACTTTTTAAAAATTGTTAGTATCAAAAAATAACAAATGAAATATGCCTAAAGTAAATAGAAGCGATTTTATAATAAAGCCATTTTTAAAAAAAAATAATATTAGAGCTTTTTATCAAATTTTTTCTACCATCTTCCCAATAATTTCTATTTGGTTAATTGTTCACCAAATAATAATTCAACCTTTTACATTATTGATAAAAGCATTCCTATTGGTACCTTTTATAGTTCTTCTAACTCTGTTCTCTTCTCGAACATTCTCATTAATGCACGATTGCGGACATAATTCTCTTTTTACAAAACGAAAATTAAACCGCTTTTTTGGATTTTTACTTGGCTTAGTTAATGGAATTCCTCAGAAGTCATGGTCAATTGATCATGCATTTCATCATAGAAATAATGGAAATTGGGAAATTTACAAAGGGCCGATAGATGTTTTAAGTCTTGAAGACTATAATTCCCTTACAAAAAGAGAGCAAATATTTTATAAAGTAAGTCGAAACTGGATTATGCTTTTCCCTGGAGGTTTTTTTTACTTAGTTTTAAAACCTAGATTGGGACTGGTTATCATTATTTTTAATTTCACTAAAGATATATTGGAAGAGACTTTTATCAAAATAAAAAACAGAGAAATTTCTCAACTTCTAGATATTAATTCAAGAGTCAAACCACCTTTTTCTGATTATGGAGATAATTTTAGTGAACTATTTGAATTAATAATCAATAACATAGTAGTAATAATAGGTTGGATTTTTATGTGCAAATGGTTGGGATTAGTTTTTTTCTTATCATTTTATTCCGCGATACTAACCTTATCAGCAGCAATTTTAATATGTGTTTTTTTCGTTCAGCATAACTATGAAAATGCATATGCTAAAAATACAAAAAATTGGGATCTTATCGATGGAGCGATTTTAGGAAGTAGCAATTTAGATATCCCTAATTGGCTAAATTGGTTTTTAGCAGACATATCCTTCCACAGCATTCATCATCTCTCTGAGAGAATCCCAAATTACAACTTAAGAGCTTGTCATAAAGCAAACGTTCATTTGCTTCAAAAATCCAAGTTCTTAAAACTAAGCGATTTTTCAAACTGCTTCAAATATATTATTTGGGATAATAAAAATGAAAAATTAATTCCAATAAGCTAATAGTTAATTCAACCTTCTTCTCAATTTTCTTTTTAGAGGAATACTGCTATATGCATGGGTACCAATAGATGGTGGTAAGTCATTCTCTAATGGATGCATGAAAGCATTTGCCATACTCTCTAACATTTTCGAAAGCCAATTAATTACTGATTTCATTTGAAAATTTAAAAGTGTACTTTTTTATCTTCTAACTAAATTACTGAAAAGTAAATCAGTCTTTATGCTGATTTTTTTAGAATATTACCTTATAAACTAATATTAAATAATCAAAAGTGTTTTTTTCTTTTATCTTTTAAAAGAATAAAAATACTACCTTTTTAAAGACAAACTAGGTGAAATATAGCTTTAGTAAATAATACTTATTTTTTCTAATTCACTTAATAAATTAAATTATTGAACATAAATTCGTGCTATATCTCTATTCCAAATAAATTAGACAATATTATGAATGATTCATTTGTTTCTACAAACCAGAACACAGAAATAGATTCTATTAATTCATATTTTGAGTGTATTACTGAATGCAGTATTGTGGATGGTCATCAAGAATGTATTACTCGTTGTTTAGAAGTGCATTTAAAGGGGGGTGAGCAAAATGAATAAAAAAAATTCACCGCAAAGGAAAACAACTTTAAAATGGAACTCCAATGGAGAACTTTCGGAAATTGATATGTTAAGGATTTTAGAAAAAATATCATCTCAGGACCTTAGCCAATGTGAATTAACATGCGATTCTGATCCAAATTAAGATATGTTTTTCAATCTATTTCTAATACTGCTGATAAAAAAGCAGCTTACGGGATTTTTATAGGTTTTTAATTAATCAAATTTTAATCAAGATTTAGAACACTTTCATAAACCATAGTTTTATTCTAAAAATTAATTTTTAGAACTCCTACCTTTTTTTAAGAAAGTTTTGCTAATTTCTTTTTTTGTTAGTTGAATCGGTTTTACTAATCCTGAATCACCATGAGTTGGACAATAATAAGTCATAAGCATCCAATTTTTTTCTTGATCCATAACTAATCACTATTTAAATAATGAATAAGTACATAGGATGAATTTTGAAAAAATTGCTTTTTTTTAAGCTTTTTTTCTTTTTTACTTAATAATTCATAAAAATTTTGGATCTATTCTCACAAAATAGATATAAATACGCATGACTTTAAAAAAAATTCCTGCTATTTATTAATAAATTCAAAATTATTCATGTCTCTAGAATCTATATTGATGGTAGTTGCTCCAATCTGTCTTTTTACAGTAGGAGTTGTAGTTTTACCTATCCTAGTAACGCCACGTAAACAATCTGGTTTACCTAAGAGGTATATACGCGGTCTTTAAATTAATTAAGCTTTAAAGAAGCAAAGACAAGCAGGATAAAAAAGAAATAACTAAATAAAAAATTAATAAGATTGCGATAAAAGAATAAAATAAAAAATCTTTGGCAAAGTTAGTTTAATTTGAAGATAAAATTAAAATCTTAAAAACTTTATTTAAAAAAAAATTTATAAATTCTTTTCATTATGAGATCCTGTGATGGATAATAGAAAATATAAATTCACTTTTATTTAACAAAATTCTTATCCAAAAAAATTTGAGTAATATAAAATTTTCAGGTCTTAAAGGCCAAGCGCTTGTAATAGAGGATAAAGATATTCCAAGCATAAAAGAATTTCAGGACGTTATCCCAAATCACTACTTTAAGTGCAATACCAAAACTTCTTTGAAGTATCTTTTACAAACTGCTTTAATTCAATCATTTGTAATTGCGATAGGGTTATCTATTCCATTTACCCCCAAAATGATCCCAATTTGGATTATTTACGCATTATTATCAGGTACCACTGCGATGGGATTCTGGGTAATTGCCCATGAATGTGGGCATGGAGCATTCTCTAAAAACAAAACATTGGAATCCATAACTGGTTATTTACTACATTCATTACTTCTAGTACCTTATTTTTCTTGGCAGCGTTCTCATGCAGTTCATCATCGATTCACAAATAACATAACCAATGGAGAAACTCACGTACCTTTAGTTATTAAAGGGAATGGAGTTACAGAAAAAGTTGGCGGAGAAAAAGAATTACATTTTTCAAATTCTTTAGGTAAGAAAAATTATGGAATTCTTCAACTTGTTTTACATCTTATATTTGGCTGGCCCGCTTATTTACTTACAGGAAGTACAGGAGGAGTTAAGTATGGCACTTCAAATCATTTTTGGCCAATTAAACCATTTTCTAAAGCATTATGGCCATCAATATGGGCCAAAAAAGTTTGGATATCAGATATTGGTGTAGGTTTGACATTAATGGGCATGGTTTATTTAGTTTTCAAGTATGGATTATTTCCAGTAATTGCTCTATATTTTGGCCCCTTAATAGTGGTTAATTGTTGGCTAGTAGTTTATACATGGCTTCATCATACAGATTCAGATGTGCCTCATCTTTCAAATACCGAATTTTCCTTTATGAGAGGCGCATTTCTATCTATTGACAGGCCTTACGGTGAAGTCCTTAATTTTCTTCACCATAATATAGGTTCTAGCCATGTCGTTCATCATGTATGTCCAACAATCCCTCATTATCATGCTAAGAAGGCAACTGTCTTAATTAAAAAAGCCTTTAAAAAAGCATATCTTTTTAATCCTGATCCAATACACAAAGCTCTATGGAATATTGCTTGCAATTGCGTTGCTGTTAAGTCAGACATCAAGAGAGGAAGATATATATGGCAATCTTCATACAAATTGATGGATTAAAAACACAATAAAGATCAATTCTTTATCACATTAATTAACGCAAATCTGAAAAGAATATAAAAGAATTAGAAATATTAAATTTTTCATCTTAGAAAATACTTAAAATTATGTACTTTTATGAGTGGCGACAATTTGCATGGTAAGCAGCCTATTAAATTTTATTCGGAAAAAATAACACTAACAAAAGTTGAATTATTAGAAAGACAGTTGAGTTTAGGCGAAAAAATTTCAGATTTAGATCAAAAGCATAAAGAATGGAGCAAAAAACTATCAGGTTGATCATCTAATATGATGAATTTGAATGACTTATTGATATTTGTATTTACCTTATCAAGAAACTTTTCTGTAAATTATTGAAAAATTATTTGCAGGCATCCTAATAATATCCTCTTGAGAAAAACCATTTTTCTCACTCTCATCACAAACTTCCTCAAGATTTTTAATACCCCAAAGATCATTTTTCATTTTTAATGCATTATCGAAAGAATAATTACTTTCACTTGTATGCTTATTACAAATTTTAAATGGGCCATACAAAATCAAAAATTGTCCCTTTTTGAGTAATTTTCCTGCTTCTCTAAAGAGTGCTACAGTGCAAGACCACTCTGCTACATGAATCATATTTATAGATACTATTCCTTGCAAAGAATGAGCTAGTATCAATGGAATTTTCCAAGGAATTTTTTCTACATCAATCTCAAGAGGCTGGGGCATTTTCTTAGTTAGGTCTTCATACTCAATCCAAGAACTTATACTCTTTCTATGCACTAACTCTGGGTCACTTGTTTGCCAAATTATTCCAGGAAAGCGTTTTTGAAAAACCACTCCATGTTCACCGCTACCACTCCCGATTTCCAATACTGAACCTTTTTTTATAATTCTGGATAGAACATCACCAATACAGTCTCTATTTCTTTGGGTTGCCGAAAAAAAAAGTCTATTATCCAAAATTAAAAAAAATTGGGAGTTTCAGTAAAAAGAAAAATTCTAAAATCTTTGATTATTTAACCTTTCTCAATTTAGGAGTCTTGAAAAACATTATTTTAATACTAAAGAATAAAATTGAAATAGTAAGAACAGGCAAGATAAAAAGTATTAAATCAGAACTCACTAGAGAAGGAATCCTTCCAAAAATTAAATGCATATAGTAGGTCGAAAATGACATAACTTTATATATATCTAATTAATTAATAGCAATTATTTGAATTTTATAAACTACTTTTAGCCAAAAATCAAATTTTCTAGAAAAAAGAGTCAGCCTGTATCCCTACTAGCTGACTCTAAGAATATATTAATTAAAATTAAATCTAAATGAGGATATACCTCTAAAAAAACAAAGCAAAAAGCTCATATTTTTTTTCAAATTTAAAAAATCAGAGCAAAAAAGAAAAAAAATAATAAGGTATATTTCAACACATATATGTAGCAGTTTTTTAAATTTTCCCGATAGAACGAGGAATAATCCCTGATTTTCTTTACATAATTAAATAATTATGTTATATTAGTTTACAAATTACTTAAACAAAATGACTCCAGAAGCAGAACGTTTTAACGGTTGGGCAGCAATGTTAGGTTTCGTTGCAGCAGTTGGTGCATATGTCACAACAGGCCAAATCATTCCAGGTTGGTTCTAATGAAAAATAACGAACCAAAAATAGTTGAAAAAGAAAAAATCGTTGCTGAAAAACTAAACGGCAGATTTGCAATGTTAGGCTTTGTTGCTCTAGTTGGAGCATATTTAACTACAGGCCAAATCATTCCTGGTTTTATCTAATATAAATTTTTTTAATTTTCATTAAAAAGTCTAATTTAAAATTAAATTAGGCTTTTTTTAACGGAATTTTTTTTTGATAATGAATGGTCTTTATTAATTAAGATTTGAATAATCATATTTGCATAAAAAAGTATGCTAAAAATCAGCATAAAAACACTATCTAATTTCTAAAAATTAGATTCTAAGTTTTTTGGGTAATTTTATAATCTATATTCGCGGAAAACAAATCTAACTAAGGAAGTTTATTATCAACAATAAGAAAGAATATAATTATTCCTAATAGAAATTTGAATAAGCAAACTGATTAATTTAAAAAACACCTTAAAAAGAAATATTAATTTGATTATTTTTCTCATTTAAAACTTAAATTTATCCTTTAATTAATGCTATCTTTATCGAGATAATTCGAGGATTTAATGAGAGTAAAGCTTGAACCAGATACAGCATTTATTGGCAAAAAATTTGCCTATATATTTCTAGGAATAATATTTAGCTTGAATGCCATAACTTTTATTTGGTTTTTCTTATTTTCAAATTTATAAAAAAAATCTAAATTCTTCGTTAAAAAGCATTAAATAAAGCTCAAACTACAAGTTTATTTTTAAAAATTACTTAGAAACTAAAAAATTCCTGGAATGATCTGTCCAGTCGTTATATAGGCACCTAATAAAGCAACGAAACCAACCATAGCCCATCTGCCGTTTACTTTTTCTGCATTTTGAGGATATCCATCGTAAGAGACAGTTTCATCAATATAAGGCCTAGTTTCTGATGGGAACATATTCTGCCTTCCACCTGATTCTGTAGTTACTCCTGATTTTGTCATTAAAAATGATAATAATTGTTAACTAAAGTAACACAAATATTAACTTATGTAAACCAAAATTTCCAATAATTTGCTTCTGAGAATTTATATTGTGAGTTAATATGTGACATTTCTGTTAAAAAACTCAACAGGCCGCATTTAAAAAATCACTTTTTATTATCAAATTCGTAATCAATCATTATAAAGTAAGCATTTATACTCACAATAAGTAATTTTACTTAGTAAAATATTTAAAGCATTTAGGAAGTGCTTAGCTGGTTAAATTAGAAAATCTGAATTAACTAGGTCGTCATGAGCTTGCCAGTGGGATACTTGCAGGCTCTTTCAATTTTAAAACCATAAACAAACTAGACACTTAAATAAGTTTATACCTATTGAATAAAATCTTTTAAAAACAAAACTAATGTCAAAGATTTAAATATTTGCTAAATAGAAAATAGACTGAACAAAATGAATGTCTTTAGATTTTATTCTCATTCCATCTTGTATTTTAATTATCCTTTTTCTTTTAAATCGGGAAAATATGATCTACAAAAGAAATCAAAAGGTTAAGTAATATCATTATTATAAAAAAAGACACAATTATTAAAGATAGAACAAATTAATTTTCTGAAAATAATAGTTTTAAACAACTTTTTTAAAAATAAGTTTTGAATCTTAAAAGATTTAGTAAAAAAACTTACACCATCTTTTTTCTTAAAATTAATTTTTCCCAATAGACTCTTGAACGATTTATTTGTTCTAATTTTTCTTGGCAATGATTGCACTTACAATCTTTTAACATACTTTTATTGATTTCTTTAAATTAACCAAATTTTCAAATTAACTACAAGTACAAATAAATAGAATATAAACATATCCCCTTTAATCAGGATTTTTAAAAACCTGTTATGAAATAATTATTAGATATCTATAAATAAAATATTGATAGAAAAAACTTAAAAGAAGAGTATGACATATTTAAAGAAGATTTTTTTGTTGGATAACTAAATTTATATCTAATGACACCCTAAACGCTAAGAGGCTTTTTTCAATAAATAAAAACCACCAGAAAAAGATATTAAAACTGGAAGCCAAGCTGAAGCAAAAGGGGTAAGTATTCCTTTCACACCAAGTGAACTTGATAAAAAAGAGAGTACATAATAAGAGAGAATCAATATTACGCTTAAACCAAATCCTTGGCTTTTTGATGTTCTCAAGTTTTGCTTAGATCCTAAACTACTTCCTATTAATCCAAACACTAGGCATGCGCAAGGTAAAGTAAACTTTTCTTGAATTCTTACCGACATTTTTCTTGCTTCCCTTACATCTCCTGATTCTTCATAAAGCTTTTTCGCTTTAAGAGCCTGATCCAAAGTCATTTTATTAGCATCATCAGGAATTTTAGACACTCTTAAAGGCCCATCTCCTAAAGGATAAAAGTAATTTTTAAAACTTATGGTTGTTGTCTTGCCACTTTCGTCTAATGTGATGAGCTTTCCGTTAGTAAACATCCATGCTGATTTTTCTTTATCAAAAATTGCTTGATCAGCTGATAAGATTTGTTTATAACCTAAAACAGAAAAGTCAATAAGAGTAACGTTTTTCATAACATTATCTTCAACTATTCTAGAAAAAAATATTTGATTTAAAAATGTATTCTTTTCTGATGATTCATTAGTTTTTGGATCAGTATATGAACCATATCCTTTAAAAAAAATATCATGACCTCTTTCAATAGAAACAGATTTCCCTAAACCATCCCTTAATAAAATCTCTGAATATTTATTGGTTAATGGAACCAAACTATTATTAAAGTAAAAAGTTAATAAAGTCATAAATATTGCAAGTATTATTGCTGGTATCACCAGCCTAGAAGTTTTAACTCCCAAACTTCTTGCCGCCAAAATTTCAGAATTAGAAGACATCTTTCCATAAGCCAATAAAGTTGATAAAAGTACCGACATTGGAAAAGAAAGAACCAAAAAACCTGGCAGTTTAAGAAACATAACTTGAATAGCTAGTGTGATTGGCAACCCGAATTCTACAATTTTCCTTATCAAGTCAAACATTACCCCGACAGAAAGAGAAACAACTGTAAAAGCAGAAATTGCAAATAGCAAAGGTGGTATAAGTTGACCGAATAACCACTTATCTATAATGGGAATATAGTTAATTAATTTTGAAAAATATTTAATATTATTTTTATACATTATCTTGATTGAAATCACTTGTAACGATATTCATAAAATAAGGAAATTAACTTAAAATGCCAATAATAAATATTAAACAACTTAATATTAAAAATTTGAGAAAAAATTTTGCACTTGAAATACTTTCAAATCGAAAATTTTCATTTGAAATTTTTTTTACTATTTTAATAATTGTAGGAATACCTTTAAATTTATATAAAAATAGATTTTATGACAATTCTTGGACAGTTGGAGAATGGCTAATATCTTATGCTGGCGGCTTCGTTAGACGAGGCTTACCAGGTGAATTAGTTCAATTTTTCTCTAGAAAATATTCATTATCGCCAATTGTATTGGTTTGGATTTTAAGCGTTTTTGCCCTACTATCACTAGCTTTAATAATTTTATATTTTTGCAAGGATTTATTTGAAAAATCGTTTTTATTATCTCAATTAATAATACTTGCTCCAATATCTGAAGATTATTTAGTAAGAAAAGACACTTTGATAGTTTTCTTATATGGCCTTTCTTTATTAATACTTAAATTCCTTTACAAAGGTAATATTTCATGGATTAGTTCTATATTTTTTGTTAATTTTTTCTCTGTAATTGCAATATTATCCCATGAAAGTTACGGGATATGGGGATTACCAAGCCTAATATTTATTTTGTATATGTTTGAAAGATCGAATAAGAAAAATCGAATAAGATCAATTTTTTTAGCTTTAGCTAGCTTAATGCCTGCATTTATATCTTTTTTATTATGTTGGATATATAAGGGGAATACATATCAATCATTAAGTATTCATCAAAGTTGGCAATCTTTAAGTAATATACTCCCTTCAACAGGATCTCTTTATGAACTTATTCCAAGTGGGGCAATTGCCGCTATTGGTTATGAGTCATCAAGAGTATATTCAAGCTCATTAATTTCTCAATTTAATCTTTTAGTTTTTTGGCATCCAGGGATGTGGCTTTTAACTATCTTTTTAACAATGAAATTTTTTATAGGAGTGGACAAAAATCCAACTCAAGCAGCTAAAAGATTTATACTCTGTTTTCAATTATTAGCATTTTTACCGATGTTTTTATTTGTCGATATTGGAAGATGGATATTTATGTGGTTATCTTCATCCGCTTTACTATTTGGTTTTTTAGA
Source organism: Prochlorococcus marinus XMU1405 (assembly GCF_017696275.1). Taxonomy (NCBI): domain Bacteria; kingdom Bacillati; phylum Cyanobacteriota; class Cyanophyceae; order Synechococcales; family Prochlorococcaceae; genus Prochlorococcus; species Prochlorococcus marinus. Next base: position 323,822 of record NZ_JAAORF010000003.1, read on the forward strand.
AAATATCTTTGGGGTAAATATGATTATTAAAAACTCATTTAGACTAAAAGGGTCAAGAATTTTATCAAAAATAATACCCGGATTCAGTTCAATAAAAAACTATAATAGGTTCTTATTATTTTTTGGATTACCGCATTGTTGTTGGTCAGTGGGAAGATTTTTAATTTCAAACCCATTAGGATTTGCTATGAAAAATTTAATTTTCTATTTTAAATTATTGTTTATTGAATAATTGATAAATATCAGATTTAAAAAATATCTAAATTTTAAAAAATTTTAGTCTTTCCAAACAAATTTTGATGATGCGGCATAATTCCAAATAAAAACAATAATTATTCCAGCCATCTGAGATAAAAACTTATTAGGACTCACATATTGATAAAAAGAACTAGCTAAACCAACATTTGCGAGAAGAGGTATAGATGAAACCAATAAAAATTTAATTAATCCAAAGATAAGTTCAAAACCTCTTAATCTTGCATTTCGAAAAGTTAATAAATTATTTATGAAAAAATTTGAACTCGCTGCACTAACTCCTGCGATAGGAAGGACTTGAAAAAATGTCAAATTTGTTATTTCTAATAAAAAATATACAACAAAAAGATGAACTAGAATTCCAGTTGCTCCAACGAATCCAAAACTAATTGCTCTTCTTGGAATTATTCTTTTTGTTAATGTATGAGCAGCAGAAATAAAAAAGTCCCAAATTACAGCATTATCTAATTTTGATGAGCCAAATATTCTTGCCTTAAAATCTAAAGGAATTTCATTAACTTTCAATTTTCCTCTACTTATAGATAACAATTCATACAAAAATTTAAATCCATTAACGTTAATTAGTTTTAAATAATTCATGCAAGAATTCCTTTTAAAAGCACAACATCCACTCATAAAATCTGATAAGTGACGATAATTTCTGGGAAGAGTAATTCTTGCGAGATAATTTGCAATGATCGATCCTTTTTTTCTTTGCTTACTTAAACCACTTACTGAAGATCCTTTTTTAAAACGACTTCCAATAATAAGATCATTATCACTACTTAATAAATATGAAATAGATTTGTAAACCGATTGCACCTCATGTTGACCATCAGAATCCATAATGGCAATTACCTCACCAGTGGAATTCAAACAACCTTCGCATATCGCGCTTGAAAGACCATACCTACCTAATCTATTAATTAATCTTACTCTGATGTCAGTTTTAGAGAATGCTCTTACTAGGCTTTGAGTTTTATCACTAGAGTTGTCATCAACTACAATAATTTCAATAGAATAACCTTTATTTAAAGATAATATCTCCTTTATTAAAGGGATTATATTCTTCTCTTCGTTATGTGTTGGCAATACAAATGTAATATAATCGGGCATTTATATTTTCAAAACTCTTAAGTCAATGTATTCCATGATTTGCAAAAAAAACATAACAATTAATAAATCATGAAAATCATATGATTTATTAAGATATTAATTTTCTGATAAAGTGTCTAAATTTAGAAAAATGATTCCTGAATTTATTTATTGTTATATTCTAAGACCTTGGCCTTTGAGAAATATAACTAATTGGATAATTAAGAAGTTATTACCAAAGAAAGTAAAGATTAAAAGTAATTTTATATATTTGAATCCCAATGACCCTGTTGTAAGCGGAGCTATTTTCTTTAATGTTTATGAAAAGACTGAGACTAACTTTATAAAAAGTGTTTGTTTTGAAGGTATGAATGTATTAGATATTGGAGCAAATATTGGTTTTTATACATCTATTTTTTCCCAATTTACGGGCGCTAAAGGCATTGTAGTTGCCATTGAACCTGATAAAGAAAGCTACAAATATTTATCTAAAAGCATAAATTGTTTTAATTATAAAAATGTTTTATCATTTCCAATTGCGGCTTCAGACACTAAACAGAAACTACCTTTATTTATATCAGAAGAAAATAGAGGTGATAATCGCCTTTATGCAACTGATCAAAAACGTAATTCGATCATGGTTGATTGCTTAACAATTGATGAGTTACTAAAAGAAAATAAAATAAAAAATTTAGATTTGATAAAAATCGATGTCCAAGGATACGAACCTAAAGTCTTGAAAGGGATGCGAAAGATTGTTAAATCTTCAGAAAAATTAATACTTTTATCAGAGTTTTGGCCGAAAGGTATCTCTCAATCAGGAGAGAATCCAAGAGAATATTTAATGATGTTGAGAAAAATGGAATTTGAACTATTTGAATTAAAAAATAATGGATCTTTAGTTCTTTTAAAACCAAGAGAAGATGATAAATTAATAGAAAAATATCGAGGACGAAGATACACAAATATAATTGGTAAAAAAATTAGTTTATAAAAAATATCTCATAAAATTCAACCTTTTTTAAAATTCCAATAGTTAACTTTTACGATAAATTGATTAATTAATCCCAATTAACTTATCTTTAAGCAAATAAATTTAAATCAAATCGCTTGTAAGAAGTTTATATATCAAAATTTTATAATATTTCCTGCAGCTAATTAATCTTCTAAATAGTCTTACTTCACTAAACCAATCACAAAGACTCCATTAACAAAAGTAAATATAAGAGATTTAATTTTTTTATAGAATATAATTTTCCCTAGAAAATTATTTAATACCAAAATATTCTCAAAGAAAATTTTTGATTTTTATTTATCAAATATATTGATTTAGGCATCTCACATAATATTTCAATATGCAATATGGTCAGCGATTAATTTGATAATATAATACATCCTAAGACTTAAAATAAATAAACCCCTTTTGACTGAGAATCTCAAAGATCTAGTTAAAGATCACATAAATTTCCCAAAAAGTGGAATTATTTTCAAAGATATATTGCCCTTGCTACAGTATCCTGATGTTTTTTCAAAAGTAATTGAAGAAATGTCATCTAGCCAAATTTTTAAAGATGCAGATGCCATAT